>CANQSG010000009.1 GCA_947626485.1 uncultured Clostridia bacterium
CACAGAGGTCGCCATGGCGCTGCCGTTGCGGGCGAGACCGCCGGCGGCGATGGTGGACATGACGGTCGGCAGGGTCTTGAGCTGTTCGCTGAAGATCGTGCCCGCCGATTGCACGTTCCAGAGCCCGAGGAAGGTAAAGAGGGTCAGCGTCAGAATGCAGGGGCGGATGATCGGCAAAATCACGCGGCCGAAGATGCCGAACCAGTCCGCGCCGTCGATGTGCGCCGCCTCGATCAGCGCGTCGGGCACGTAGCCGTCCATGTACTGCTTCATCAGGAAAACGCCCATGGAGGACGCCAGCGTCGGCAGCAGATAGACAAGGTAGGTGTTGATGACGTGCAGCCGCGAGTAGATGATGTACTGCGGGATCGCCAGCGTGTAGGTGTTGAAAAGCAGCGAGAATTGGATCAGCGCGAAGAGCAGCGCCTTGTGCGGCACGTTCGTCTTCGAGAGCACGAAGGCCGCCATCGCGCAGAAGATGACGCAGAGCGCCGTCCCCGCCGCCGCGACGAAAACGCTGTTGAAGATATAGCGCGAGAGCGGCACCGAAAGCCCCGAGATCAGGTCGGGCAGCGCCAGATAGTTCGCGACCGTCGGCCGTTTGACGGTAAAGAGGGTCGGCGGGAAGACCAGCAGCTCGTCGAGCGGCTTAAACGAGGTCGCGATGCAGTAGATCATCGGCAGCACCGAAAAGAGCCCCGCCGCCAGCAAAAAGAAGAAGTAGAAAAAGTTTCCGACCTTCGAGCGGGTATACCGCCGCGTCTGATTCGACGCCGGCAGGTGCAGCCGCTCGCGGATCGCCGTTGTCCGTTTCATACGCTCACCTGCCCGCCTTTCCGATCAGCCGGTTCGCGATCCAGCGCGTTCCCACCATCAGCAGGAACAGCACGACGGACAGCGCCGACGCATAACCCATTTCGTACTTCACCGTGCCCACGTCCGAGAGATAGGAGACGATGGTATCCGCGGCGTAACCGACCGTCGGATAGCCCGCCAGCTGTTGAATGATGGCGCTGATAGAGAAGGCCGAGGCGATCTGCATCACCGCGCTGAAGAGCAGCATGTGCTGCATGCCCGGCAGCGTGATGTACCACAATTCCTGCCAGCGGTTGCGCACGCCGTCGATGGCGCCCGCCTCGTAGAGCTCGGGGTTGACGTTCTGCAAGCCCGAAAGGTTCGACAAAAAGGAGATGCCGAGCCCCGACCAGAGCTGGATCATCACGACGAGCGGGACGATGTAGGTCGAGCTCGAAAGCCACGCCACCGGCTCGGTCAAAAAGCCGAGGGAAATCAGCAGGCTGTTGACGTAACCGTAGCTGTCGCTCGAAAAGGCGATCTGCCAGATGTAGACGGCGTTGCCCGCCAGCGTCGGCGCGTAGAACAGGAAGGAAAAGAGGGTGCGCGCCGTGCGGCCGAATTCGTTGATGAACCACGCCAGCACAAAGGAGAGCAGGAAGCCGGCAGGACCGGTCAGAATCGCCAGCAAGATCGTATTTTTCAGCACGATCGGGAAAATATCGTCGTGCAGGAACATGCGGATGTAATTGTCCAGCCCCGCGAAGCGCGGCAGCGAGACCATGTCGAAGTGGAAGAGGCTCAGCACGATCGAGGACAGCACGGGCAGCACCGTCATCAGCACGAAGCAGAGCAGGAAGGGCGTCAGCAGCACGTAAAGCTGCCATTGTTTCGCCTGTAAGGCTGTTTTCCGGGGTTTTGCGCGCATGCTATTCCGCCTCCTTTTCGCCGCGCGGCGCGTATTCCGCTAACTTGCGCCGGATTTCGTCGTCGCTCGTCCGCGCCCAGTCGGTGATGGCTTCCTTTTCGGTCGCCGTGCCGTTCTTGACCGCCCAGAAGGCCTGGTCGATCGAGCGCGAAACGTAATAACTGCCGGGGACTTCTTCGATCTCCCGCACCGCTTTCCACTGCTCGAGGATCACGGCGAGGTCGTCGCGATCCCAGGACAGGCGCGAGAGGGCTTCGACGTTCGAGGTCGCCACGCGCCCCGATTCGCCGAGCGCCGCCTCGCAGCCGGCGGAGTAACTGTACTGCGCGTCGGCCGACGTCCACCATTTCAAAAACGTCCAGGCGGCTTCCTTGTGCTTGCTCGAATTCATGATCGCGCAGCCGGTGCCCGCCCCCGCGCTCGTGCGGTCGATGCTGCCGTCGGCCTTGCGGACGCCGGGCAGCGGGTGCACCGACCATTTTTCGGCGATCTCGGGCGCCGCCACGGCGAAGGTCAGATACTGCGTATAGGGCGCGACGCCCAGCGGGATAGTGCCGACGCGGAACCGCTGGTAGAAGTTCACGTCGGGGTTCAGGCGATATTTCGTGTAGAAATCCGTCCAAAAGCGGAAGGTCTGCACCGAGGTCAGCGAGGCGAGATTCGTCCCGTCGCCCGCCTCATTATAGAGGTTTTCGCCCTGTTGCAGCAGCATCGTCGGGAAGATGCTCAGACCCCCCGCGCCGGTGTTGACCGTCGTCGCGGCGGTGATGCGGGTATAGGGCAGGTAGGCGTTCATGTTTTTGCGCTGGACGATCGAGGTCGCGTCGAGGAATTCGTCCCACGTCTCGGGCGCCTTCAGCCCCAGCTCCGCGAGAATATCGTCGCGGCAGAACAGAATTTGAAAGCTTTGGGTATCGGGCAGGGCGTAGAGCTTGTCGCGGTAAAGGTAGGGCACCTCGGCGCCGGGCTGGAAGTTTTGCAGGACTTTTTCACAGTCGGCGAATTCCGAGAGCGGATAGAGCACGCCGCGCATCGCGAGGTTGACCGGCTCGGTGCGGGCGAGGTGGAGGTAGAGATCGGGCGAATTGTTGGAGATGACGCCCTGCACGAGCGAGGCGTTGACCTGCTCGACCCGGACGTTGATGCCGTAGGTCGGGGAGAAGGACTCCTGGATCATGGTGTTGAGCACCTTGACCTGGTCGCGCCCCCAGTTGACCCACAGCTTGATCGTCTCGGCGGAATCGTCGTCGAGGGATTCGGTCGAATAGTCGCCCGCGAAGCTGTTGAGGAAGCGCACGACGCCGAAGCGCAGCCGCGTGAAGAAGCCCGCGCGGCCGGTCGAGCCGGGCGTGTCGGGGGCGTGCACGACGATGCGGTCGAGGGCGAGCGCCATGTTCTTGATGTCGTAAAGCCAGGAGGAAAGGGTCTGATAATAGGAATAATAGGTGCTTAAATACAGGTGGGAATCATAGCGGTGGTCGTGCATCTGCCCGGCGACGCGCGCCATGTTTTTGACCGCGCCGTCGAGTTCCCCGTTGACGTCGTCGCGGGTGGCGAGCTCGGCGGAAATGGCGTTCAGCTCGTCGACAAAGGAGGCGAGCTGCGTCTCGAAATCGGGGATTTGCTTATAGAGCTCATAGTCCCGGTTGGAGTCGGGCGTCTCGCCGGTGATCATCACGATGTCGAGATAGAGGTCGCCGATGGCGGTCGTCAGCTTGCTTAGCCGATCGAAAAGCGCGGCGATGTCGGCGAGGGTGACGGCAAGCGACAGGGTGTGCTTGCCCGCCGTGAGATAAAAGCGGTAGGGCGCGCCGTTCGCGTCGGCGGCGTCGGCATATTGCCAGGCGGTTTTATAGGGGAACGAAAGGGCTTTTGCCTCGGCGAAGGGAGTCTTGCCGTCGATTTTCAAATGGCGGCAGGTTCTGCCGTTGATGACGGCGTTCTGCTTGAAGGCGAAGCCGATGGCATAGAGCCCGTCCTGCGGCACCTCGATCTCCCACGCGATCTCCTGCCCCGGGCGGCTCCAGGTGCCGCCGCCGATGTAGTTGATGAGGGCGTGGCTCGCGCTGTGGGGCGAGAGGTCGATGCTGCCGCTGTCGGATTTCGCGGTCAGGGCGTCGTCGTTGCGCCAGAGGGTCTGCTCGGCTTCAAAGGTCAGGTTCTCGCTGGTGTAGTCGCCCGCCGTGTAACCGCTCGAGACGGCGGCGTAATCGGCGACCTGCTCCGGCTTTTGCAGCCGGAAGCCGGCGAAGCGGAAGGGGTTGCCGAGGTTTTCGAGGGCGAAGACGTGCGCCCCGGCAGTCAGGGTGACGGTGTAGGGGTCGAGCCGCACGCCGGTCGGGTCGTAGGCGGCGGATTCGAGGGTGCCGTCGACGCGCTTCTGGACGGGGGCGATCTGGTCGCCGTTCGAAAGGGTGCGCACGCCGCCGTCGTCCTCGTAGTACATCGGCGCTTCGAGGCGGTCGGCGTCTTCAAACGGGGCGCTGCCGTCGACCGTCAGCGCGTATTCCACCTTGCGGGTCGTCAGATCTTCCGCCGCGTATTGCAGCACGATCTCATAGCTGCCGGCCGTCGGAACGTCGAGCGTGACGCTCGTTTTTCCGCCGTGCGGCAGGGTTTCACCCGTCGCGGCTGCGGTCGTCACGGTCGTCGGTGGGGTCGCGGCAGGCGCGGCAAGGGCGGGCAGCGCCGTCCCCGCGGCAAGTCCCGCCGCCAGCAGGCAGGAGAGCAGTTTTTTATATTGCAAACTCATCATCCCTTTTCCGTCGCGCGCTGCGCTTTTTGGAGCCCTCCCGCCGGAAGGGCTCGGAGAAGCGCGGCACATGGGTGCTGTCATGAAGAAAGGTCGACCGGGGTCCGATCGGCCTTTCCATTCTGCGCCGTTCGGCGCCGATATTTTGTTGAAGGGAACGCGGTGCGGGAGCGTTGGCGTTTCACTCCCGCACCGCAAGGGTGGGGAAAATGTCAGGAGGCTTTGCTGAGCGTCACGGGCTCGAGGCCGAGCAGGCCGTTGAGGCGGACGAGGTCGAGAATGTTCGTCTCGCCGTCGCCGGTCAGCTCGCCGCCTTCGGGCGCGGACGCGTCAAGGATGCCCTCGCGCAGCAGCTTCAGGTCGGCGACTTCGATGGCGTCGTTGTCGTCGAGGTCGGCGTAGAGCGCCGTGTCGGCGGGAATCTCGGGCAGGTCGCCGGGGTCGGCGATCTCGGCGGTTCTGCCGGCGGCGACGGCCTTGGCGGCGTCAATCGAGCTTGCCAGTCCCTCGCGCACCGTGCCGGTGAAGGTCTTCTCGCCCTCCTCGGTCAGGTAGGTGATGTAGGGCAGGACGGTGTAGACCGCCGCCGGGTCGGCGACGCCCGAAAGGGTCGCCGTCGTCGAGAGCAGGCCGGTTTCCGCCGCGTAATTCGTATACGTCAGCGTGAGCTGCGTATAGCCCGCAAGGTCGGCTTCGCCCGCGAAGGGATCGCCGAAATCTTCCGCGCTCCCCTGCTTTGCCAGCAGGCCGATGGCGGTAACGGGATAATACCGGTCGGTCTTGCCCGCCTTGCGGTCGACGGTGGCGAGGATCGTCGCGCCCGTCTCGTCCTCGGTCAGGCGCAGGCCGTCCCAGTTGACGCGATAGGTCAGGCTGTCGTCCCCGGCGGTGACCGCCGTCACGGCGACCGGGGAGCTCTTTGCGGTGAAGCTCTGACCGTCGACGCGGTCGAGGAACATCGTCGGGGCGGCGGTGTCACCGGTAAAGCTCGTGATGCAGGTGTCGCCCGGCAGATCGAGCGCCGGAATGGCTTCGCCGACGTAGCCGCTGACCTGCGTCTCGCCGTAGGCGACGGTGCGCTGGGCGGTCAGGTCGGTCACGGTAAGGTTGTCGATGTAGCTCGGGGCGGTCAGGTTGCGCACCATCAGGTAGATGCCGGCGGCGGAATCCGCCTTGATCTGCCAGGAGAAGTCCTCAAAACCGGAGTCCGGCTTCCAGCCGAAGGAATTCCAGGAGGCGTCGGCATCATACGCACCGGTCGCGGCGTTGTAGGCTTTGTAAACCCTGGATGTGTTGGACGTCATTTCGTTCGTCGCCCAGCGCAGGGCGATCTGCCGGTTTTCGAGCATGTTCGCCGAAAGGCTCGCCCAGTCGGTCGAAACGGAGAATTCGACGAGGTACTCGTGTCCGGGCGTCGTGACGAAGGCCGTCCCGTCGGGGTTTTGGAAGGTCAAATGCGTCGGCCAGTTCGGGACGTTGTAGCTGTTGATCTTTACGGCCTTAGAGCCGTCCTTCCCGCCGGTTGCGTCGATTTCCATGTATCTCTCGTTGATACCCCAGTTTGTGCGGGTGTCAAAATCCGTCGTTTGGCAGCCGCTCCACTTCGCGTAGAGCTCCTTTGCGGGGTCGACCGTCGCGCCGGCGTCGACCGGTTCGGTCAGCTCGGCGTCGAGATACCAGCCCGCGAAATCGGCGCCCGCCAGCGTTGGCAGGGCGAAGGTCTCGTAGGTGTCGAGGCCGTAAACCGTCCGGGTCTCGGTCGCACCGACCGCGCCGTTGTTCGGGTGCAGCGTCACGTCGCCGAGCGCGCGCTCGATTTTAACGTTGTCGATGGAGACGTTTGCGTCTGCCGTTGTGGCATTGTGATAGACGCAAAGAATCGCGTCGGTCGACATGTCAGCTGTGAAAACCCAGCTGACGGTGTGCCACTGGCTGTCGCGCAGGGCGGAGGTCACGGTAAATGGCTCGTTGTCGACCTCGTTGTCACTCTTGCCGTTCACGCCGGTGCCTGCCGGTCGGTTGAGCTGGCAGATGTAATAATCGAAGGTGGCGTCGGTCAGCAGGTCGAGGGTGACGCGGTATTTCTGCCCTTGCACCAGCGAGAAATAGGCATCGTCATCCACGCCGATTCGGAAGGCGCGCGGCCAAGTAGCCGTGTTTTTGTTGATCGCAGGACCGACTTGACCAACCTTCATAACGAGGTCGTCGGGCGCCCCGTCCTTTGCCGCAAGATCGAAATAATTCTGGCGGATCGACGATCTGCTCGACTTATAGCCGTCCGCCGTCTTATCGTAATAATGCTCGGAAAAATCGATCTCAATGGCGTCGAACGATTTGATTTTTTCAATCCGGACGTTGGCGAGGTCGATATCGACGTTCTGCGCCGTTCTTTCGTCATACTTCGCCGTTCGTATCAGGAAGAGAAGGTAGGGACGGTCGGCTGCCATGGAGGTGGCGGTCAGGTGAAATTCACCCTTGACCCAGCCGTTTGTCGGTTCCTTGTAAGGCACCGCTTCCGCCGCGAAATAATCCCTTTTTGTCTGCGTTGACGTCTTACTGGCGGCATAAGCCACATTGAGAAGGACGCCCTCGCTTCCCGAGTCGGTGATTTTGATTTCGTAGCTGATGCGATATTTCGCACTGGCTTCGAGTTCAAACGCGTTTCCGTCGCGGTCGGCCATGCCGAAGCCTCTGGCGTAAATGATGCCGTTCGAGGAAGACCATGCCTCTGTGGAGTTTGTCGCTTGATTGAAATGCACAATCTTGCCATACGTGTCATCGTCGGTGACCGCTATAGAGGTTGGCATATATTGCGACGTAAAGGTTTCAGAGGAAAAGTCGATGTCGACCGCGCCTTCTTCGGGGGTAATTTTCATTTCCGCCGAAGCGGGAACGACCGCCAGCGCCGTCAGCAGCAGCGCCGCGGAACAGAGGACTGCCATCGCTTTTTTCAGCATGAGAATCACCCTTTCTTTTGAATTTCAGCGCCTGTGTCAGGGCTTGATGTAGAGGATCGACCCATCGTTCTTCTGGTAGATGTGGATGTAATCCCACCAGACGTAGCCGCCCGGCCAGCCGCCCGGGAAGTTCTGGTCGCCGATCGAACCGGTGCCGTCGGCGCCGAAGCTGCCGTAATCCGGCGTGCTGGGATCGACAGCGATGATGACCCATGCCGGCTTATCGAAGCAGTCGAAGGTCGAGGCGGAATGGTCGTAGGTGTGGGTCACTTCGCCGTCACAGTAGAACTTCGTCGTGTCGTCCGTCCATTCCCAGCCGATCGTGTGGTAACGATCGCTCAGGGGTTCGGTGCCTTCCTCGCCGTTCGCCTTGCTCTTGACCGATTTGGCGCCGCCCATCAGGTTCAGGTGCGTGTCTCCCCAGAGGTGGAGGTTGGGGTGATAGCCCCACGGGTCGCCGTAGTTCTCCCAGATGTCGGATTCGAGGAAGCCGCCGACCGTCGAGGACTGCGTCCAGAGCGCGCAGCTGACGCCGGGCGTCGAGGAGAAGCGGACGCGGGCTTCGATGTAGCCCCACTGGAAGCGCATCTGATGCTTGCCGTTCGAGAAGAGGCTCGCGCGGTAGGTCGTGACGCCGTCTTCATCCTTATACGTGTGCGATACGAGGGCGCCGTCGTGCACCTGGCTCGCGCTGGCAAGGTTGTACTCGGTGCCGCCGAACTCGTTTTCACGGGCGTCGTCGAGCGACTCGGTGCGCCAGTAGTCGGAGAGCTTGTCGCCGTTGAACTCGTCGGCGAAGGTCAGCTTATAGCCCTGGGTCAGGCTGTAGTCCCCGTCGTACTTGCCGGAGGCAGAGAAGCCGTTCGCGAGGCTGCCCTTGCTTTTGAGCGTCGAGACGAGGGCGATGGCGCCCGCGTTGACACCGGCGCCGTGCCCGGACGAGACCGACGTGCGGTTGGACGCGACCGAGATCGAATAATCGAAGGAAACGGTTTCCGCCGTCGTCGGGTTTTTATCGTAGTCGGCGCTGGTGCGGTGGGTCGTGCCGAGGACGATCTCATGCGCCGCCTGCTTCGTGTAGTCGCGGACAACGGACAGGCGATAGCCGGTCAGGGTCGCGAGCTGGGCGACGAGGTAGTCGGCCGCTTTCGATTCGATGTAGGCCGCCGTCGCCGGGAGGACGATGACGTAATCGCGGATCGGGGTGCCGGCGAGGGTCAGGTTCTTCGTCGGGTTGAAGTTCGCCGAAATGTAGTTGAGGTTGCGGTCGATGGCGGCGGCGTCGCCCTTGCAGTAATTCGTGCGGAAGAAGTCGAGGCCGTTTTGCAGGCCGATCGGGTCGACCGCCGCGAGCAGGATCTTGTTGCCCTGCAGGCGGATGATGAAGTCGGCGACGTTGTTCGCCCGCTTGGCCTTCAGCTCGGAGAGCAGGGCGGCGCAGGACGAGGTGTTGATGTGCAGCTCGAGGGTGTCGGGGTCGCTCATCGAATCATCGTGATAATCGAGGTCTTCGACGTTCAGCGCGTCCATGACGGCGGAGCGGAAATCGCTCAAGGTGAGCAGTTCGTCGCTGGTCGCCTTTGCGGCGCGCACCATCGTGAAGCTCGCCATGCCGTTTTCGATCAGCGGAATGGTCGCCGAGGGGGTCTCGGGCGTGGGGTCCTTCTGGACGAGCTGCTGGGAATAGACCGGCTTGCGGGTCGTGACGAGGGCGCTGGTGGCGGGCAGGTCGCAGTTGCCGCGCACGATGTCGGACGCGTCGGCGACGGCCTGCGCCGTGAAGATCAGGGAATCGCCCGCCGACAGGCCGAGGTCGAGGAAGCTCGGGAAGTCGACCGCCGTGGTCGAAGCGTCGAGGACTTCCTGCCAGTAGATGCGGTTGTTCTTATAGGCGCGCAGCACGATGGCCTTTTCGGCGTCGGGGAAGGCGTTGGCGGAGAGGCCGCCGAAGGTCGAGACGAGGGCGACCTTGCCGCCGTCGATATCGGAATAATCGGCGAGGCTGTCGCTCGGCGCGACGTAGCAGATGCCTTCCTCCTGCGTGCCGGAGAAGGAGAACAGGACGCCGGAGCCCGGCAGTTCATCCTGCGCGAAGCCGTCGATCTCCATGCGCGAGGCGTCGAAGAGCGAGAGCGAGGAGGTGCCGGAGTCGGAGAATTTGTAGGCGTAGGACGCGCCCTGCGGGCGGGCGCCGGAGCCGTCCGTCCAGACCGAGAGCTCCCGGATCAGGCGGTTGTTCCAGCTGCCGTCCTCCCCGTGCCAGCTCCAGTGCCAGGGGGAGTTTTCGGAAAATTCGGTCGTGGTCTCGGCGCTGTGGTCGGCCGACATGGCGGAAGCGAGGGTGTTGCGCAGGCTGTCCACCGAGCCGTCGGCCAGCGAGACCGCGGGGTTGAGCGCCAGCACATACTGGGTCTCCCCCGCCCCGTTGTTGCCGGGCGTCGGGTTTTCGGTCTCGCCGCCGGGTTGATTCCGCGCGGCGCAGCCGGTGGAGAGCAGCAGCAGGGCGCTCAACGCGAATGCAAGCAGTTTTTTCAAGTGTCTTCCCTCCCTAATGTCAGCGTGCGCCGGCGCCCTTGCGCTTCTTCGCAAGCACAAGGCCGACGGTCAGTCCCGCTGCCGCCAGAACGACGACGGCGGCGATGACGACGATGATCCACCACGGGAAGCCGCTCTCATTTTCGGTCGGCTCCACCGTCTGGCTGGGTTCTTCGGTGCTCGGGCGCTCGCCGATCTCGTCATTGTCGAGGTAGGTGATCGGCTCGTCGAGCTCGGGGTCGGGCACCGGCTTGTCGACGAGGTTGGTCTCTTCCTCATAGGTGACGACCGTCTCGTAAACCGGTTTTTCGACCGGGATGGCCGTCCACTTGGCATAGAGCGTGAGGTTCGAGGTCACGACGGTGTCCTTGAAGGAGAAGGGCTTGGTGCAGGCCTTGTCGGTGTACCAGCCGCCGAAGGTGTAACCCTCGCGGACGGGGTCGGCGGGCTGCACGGCCGTGCTGTGGGACATCTGCTCGGTCGCCGGCATCTCGCTGCCGCCGTTGGTGTCATAGGTGATGCTGACGCGCGAGAGCTTGGTGATCGTGATATCGTCGATCGAGGCGGTCAGGTAGCCGCCGTAGAGCACGAAGCCGAGGGTGACGGGGTCGTCGCCCGTGACGACGGTGTTCTCGCGCTGCACCCACTGGTTCAGGTCGCGGAAGGAACCGGCGTCGGTCATGTAGTTCTCCTGCGCGATCTCGTAGTTCGCACGGCTGGTGGAGGACGAGAAGGCGGCGAGGTAGAGGTTGATCGAGCCGACCTGATCGAGCTTGATCCAGAAGTTGACGCGATAGACCGAGTTGGGCTCGAGGTGGACGCGGTGGTCGGAGGAGTTCTTGTCGTAGAAATACCAGCTGCGGTAATACTGCGGCGTCCATTGACCGGCGTTCTTATAATGGAAGTAGCTCTGACCGCTGTGCGCCCCTTCGGGGTCGTCGGTCACGAGGTAGAGCTGCTCCTGCCGCGAGGAGTTGACCCCGTCGGCATAGAAGATGCGGGCGTTTTCGCGATCTTCAAAGTCGATCACCATCGGCTTTGAGAAGTCGCTCTTCGGGTTTTCGGGTTCGACGAAGGGCACGCGCGAGGTGTAGAAGCTCGTATCTTCCGCCGGGAAGTGGTTGATGAGACACACGTTGCCGTTTTCGTCGCGCCAGCCGTTAAAGGCGGTCTCGGCGTTGGTCGCGTCGGCGAGCTGTTCGATCATTTCGGAGCCGATGGCGCCGATGGTCTCGGCGATGAGCTTCGGATGCGCCGGGTCGTCGTTGTTGTACCACTTGACGACCGAGGCCATGTCGGGCGTCGCCTCTTCGATCCTAAAGTCGTCGATGTTGACGTAGCACATCTTCACGCCGGAGCTGTAAACCGCGATGTAGAGCTTTTCGGTCTGCTGGGCGTTGAGGTAGGTCTCAAATTCGCCCCAGATCTCGTTGCCCGCCGCCTGCGAGTTGTTCGTGATCGAACCGAGGACGGTGGCGTTCGTGCTGCAGATCGAGCCGGTCGGCACCTGCGAGGAGGTCACGAGGTTGATGACCTGCCCGCCGTCGATGTTGCCCGAGAAGCGATAGGCGAAGCGGATGTGATACCGCTTGCCGGCGACGAGCTGATAATTCGAGCCGTCGGGGTTGAGCAGCGCCGCTGCCGGCCATTCGGTCGAGGATTGAATGATGCCGCCGTCGAGCAGGTCGAAGTAGAGCCTGCCGGTGCCGCTGTAGGCCTCGCCCGCGCTGTCGCTCTCCCAGTAGACCTTTTCGGACATCGCGTTGCCGGTGCCGGCGGAGACGCCGTCCTTGTTCGGATAGGTCACGGTTCCGGGCTCGAAGCCGGTATGATAAGGTTGAATCTCCGTCCACGGGTCGGTGTACGCCGCGTAGAGGGTGAGGTTTTCCTCGGGCATGACCTCTGCAGAGAAAGGCTTCGTGCGGGCGTAGTCGGTGTACCACCCGGTGAAGATGCTGCCCGCTTTGGTCGGGGCGGCGATGGCGGGGATCTCTTCGCCCGGCAGGCACTTGACCGAGCCGGAGCCGCTGCCGCCGTCGGTGACGAGCTGCAGCTCGGCGACGCCGAGGATCTCTTCGATCTTGATGTCGTCGATCCAGACGTCGGCGTCGTTTCTGCCCATATCGCCGCGGTCGCTGACGAGGGTCAGGGTCAGGGCGCGCACGCTGTCGCCGGTGTAGAAGGTGGCGTTCGCCTCGACCCAGCCTTCGGTGACTTCATACGGGTTGGCGAGGTCGGTCAGCAGGATGTTTTTGAGGTTATAGGCGCCGTTGGGGTTGCTGATGCCTGCCGAGACCTGCACGAGCTGGATGTGTCCGCGATAGGTCATGGCGGTGTCGACGCGGTATTTCAGCGAAATGCGGTAGGCGGAATTCGGGTTCGGGACGAACATGCGGTTCTGCGCGATGTTGTCGTAAATGCGCACCATCGGCGGCCACTGGCTCGTGTAGTTCGTGGCGGCGTCGAAGTGCAGCGCATTGCTCTGCTTGCCGCTCGGGTCGGTCGTTGTCGTGACGTTGGAGCGGGTGGAGAAGTCCTCGTAGACGCCGTTTTCCTTAACGGTCACGGTGTGAATGCCGTTGTCGTCGGCGGTGATTTCAAAGTCGAGGAAGCTGTCGTCGTAGGTGTTGACGATCGACTCGGGCGTGCGGGTGTCTTCCGACCATTTCGCCCAGACCTCGACGCAGCTCGACGTGATGAGCGTCGGCGCTTCGGTCGCAAGCGTTTCGTCGGAGAACCAGCCCTCAAAGACGTAACCCTTGCAATAGGGCTTGTCATACGACGCGCCGGTCACGCCGGTGCGGGTCGTCGCGTCGGCGTCGTCGGGACCCTTAAAGTTGTGATAGGTGATCTCGACGGGCAGGCCGGGGTCTTCGTCCTTGACGATGCGGATATTGTCGAGCGAGGCCTTGTTGCCGGTTTCCTTTTCATAGGTGATGCGGGAGCCGGTCGTCGACAGGAATACGAGGCTCGCCTCGCCGTCGACGTCGGCCGTGAAGGAGAAGCCGCCGGTCCTCCAGACGTTATCGGTCGAAGCGGCGATCTGCTCGTAGGCGTCGACGACGTTGTTGGTGGTCGACTTGTTGCCGAACTGGCTGTTTTTGACCGGGTCGCTCGGGAAGGCGGGCTTGCAGATGGCGCTGATGCGGAAGGCGTCGGGCATGTTGACCTTGACGTCATAGGTGACGGTGTAGGTCTTTCCGGCCTGCACCGGGAAGGTCTCGCCCTCGTCGTTCGCGAGGCGGAAGGCGCTCGCCCAGGACTCCACGTTGGGGTTCGGCTTCGCCATAAAGCTGTAGCAGCTCATGACGCGGCCGTGCGCGGCGTCGTCGACCTCGACCTCGAGGTAACCCTGGTTGTAGCGGACACCGGCATGCTCCACGCCGCCGTTGCGTTCCGCGGGGGTGTCATAATAGGCGCCCGAGAAGGTCACGACGTCGGTCTCGGTCGGGACCTCGCGGAGCCGGACGTTGTCGATCATGCACTCGAAGTTCGCGTTGTTTACCGTAGCGTCGGCATAAACGGCGAGCGAGAGGTTGCCCTTGTCGGCGTCGTCGGCGACGCGGAAGGTAAAGGAGGCGTTCTCCCAGCCGTTCGTCGCGGCGGCATGGGTGGAAAAACCGTCGTGCCATTTCGCGCCGGAGTTGCCGTTGTTGAGTCCCTGTCCGAGGTTATAGAGGCCGATGTGATAATTACCGGCATAGGACGATTTGATCTGATAGCGCAGTTCGTATTCCTTGCCGTTTTCCACGCGGAAGGGCACGCCGTTCGCGTCGGCGAGCATGAGGCCGCGGCGATAATTCGACTTCGCGGCCAGCGTCGCGGTCGAGACCTTCATGACGTCGCCGTGTTCCTCGTCGTCGGTCACGCGGCTGACGTAGGACGAATTATAGTGGGTGGCGCCGCAGGGAACCGCGTAATAATCCGAGGAGAAGTCGGTCTCGTGATAGGTCGGCATCTCATAGGGGGTGATGCGGACGTTGTCCACCCGGACGTCCAGACCGTCGATGCCCTTGTCGTTGATCAGGTGATAGAAGAGCAGGGCGGCGTCGCCCGAACGGGTGGGGGTGGTGATGTAGGCGTCGGGGAACCACTTGCCGAGGGTGAGCTCGTCGCTGTTCAGCCCGGTCGTCTCGTCGCACATCAGGCCGTTGCCTTTCGTTTTGTTAAAACCCTGCTGGCCGTCCGGCGTCTTGACGAGCATGCCGAGCTTCGCCGTCGAGCAGTCCTCGGGCATGGAGACGATCTTGGCGTCAAAGGTGATAAGATAGGTCACGCCCTCCTGCACCTGATAGGGCTGTCCGTCCTCGCCGATGAGGCGGAAAGCTGCCGCATAGGTCTCTTTCGCATCGTCGGGATAGGGCGAGAGGTGGTGGCTTTTCAGCACCTTGCCGTGCATCGGGTCTTCATCGTCGACGATCTCGAGGTAGCCGGTGTGCATGTGCGCCGTGCCGGCGTCCTGATAATATGCCTCGTCGAAGGTGATGGTGCCGGCGGGCTGCTCGGGGGGCTCCGGCTCGCTGATCGCTTCGATCTTGACGTCGTCAAACAGAACGTCCATCGTCGCGGATACCCACGGCGTTTTGTCGCCGAAGACGCGCAGGAAGAGGTCGCGGTTGGGGGCGGTGTAGGACGCGTCGGCGGTAAAGGTGAGCTCGCCGGTCGTCCAGCCGTCGGTCGCGCCCTCGTGGTAGCAGCGGTTGTCGGTCTGGGCAAGCGTCCAGCCGGAATATCCCGTCTCCACATTGAGGGTGCCGACGCCGACGTAGAACGGCAGGGTGGCGGTGCGGGCGTTGATCGCGTAGGTCAAGCGGTAGACGCCGCCCTCGACCAGCGCGGGACGTCCGTTTTCATCCTGCAGGCGGAAGACGCGGTGGGTGTTGTGGGTCGCCGCCGCCAGCGCGGTATCGCTCAGGTGGAGGACTTCCCCGTGGCCGTCGTCGACCGTTTCGCGCTTGAAGTGGCCGGAGTAGTTGTCGGTGTTCGCGTAATAGTCCACGCTGAAGGTGATGTGCGACACCAGGCGGGGCTCATCGGCTTGTACCGCCGAAATGATCCCGGCGGCGAAGCTCGACAGCAGCAGCGCGACCGTCAGAACGACTGACAAAAGTTTTCGCATGGATTTCCCTTCCTTTCGTCCGGTACACGGACCATGATGGGTCGGTTTCCGGCGGGAGAACACCGGAAACCGAACAGACTGTAAAGGGGTTACGGCTTATTTAAACTTCGCGACCGCTTCCGTCGCCTTTTTGGCGGCCGTCTCGACGATGTTCTTGCCGCTGGCGAGGATGTTCGGGATCTCGTTGGGGTTCGCGCCCGTCGTGCTCGGGAAGGCCTCGCTGGTGCTGGAGTTGGCATAGGAAGCCAGGGTGTGGTCGGCGTAATTGTAGACGATGCCCTTCTTCTGGACCTCGGGGATGACCTCGTTGAACCAGGTATCCTCTAACTTCTGGTTCTTGAAGGCGTTGCAGCCCGCGGCTTTATAATAGCTGTAGTCGAGGAAGTAACGCAGGAAGTAGGCGGCGCCTTCGGCGTTCTTGGCGCCCTTGGCGATGCCGTAGGCGCGGACGGAGCCGGCGGGCTTCAGCGCCTTGCCCTTATACGAGGTGGGCATCGGGACGGAGTCGATGGCGGAGTTGTCCATATCCTTGAAATAGCCGTTGTACTTCGCGCCGTAGTTGCCCGAGACGTAGATGCCGATGGTGCCGAGCGAGAAGGAAGCCCAGTAATACGCCGGGTTCCACAGCCCCTGCTGCGAGTGGCTCGCCAGCAGCTGCAGCGGCTCGCGCTGCGCGTCGACGTGGGCGGTGAACTGATAGGTCGCGGGGTCATAAGAGACGCAGGGGGTGCCCATCTGGGTCGCGAGTGCCCACGGGTCGATCCGGCCGCCGGTGTACTGCGAGCCGAGGTTCTTGACCGCCTCGATGCACTTGATGAGATTCTCGTAGCTCCAGTCGTTCTTCTTCCAATAATCGCGCGGCGAGGTCAGACCGTTGTTCGAGAAGATCTTGCTGTTAAAGAAGACGTAGTTGAAGTTCTGCCAGATGCTCTTATAGGAGTTGACAAAATAGGTGTTGCCGTTGATGGTGGTCGTCTTGGTGATGTTGTCATCCCAGAAATCGTCGCCGAGGTCGATGATGTTCTGGAGCGGCTGGGCGTTCTGGATCTGTTCCGGCCAGGTGCCATTGCAGATGATGGCGTCGGGGCCGCTGAGCGCGCTGATCTGCTTGGCGATCTGCGACTCATATTCCGCCTGCTGGAAGGAAACGACGTTGACCTTGATGCCGGTCTTCTTCGTGAAGGCCTTGAAAACCTTCTGGTATTCGTCCGCGCCTTCGTCGCCGAAGTGGGCGAAGGTCATGGTCGTGCCCTTCAGGCGGGCGGGGATGTTGGCGAAGGGGTCGCTGCCCTGCATCGGCGCCGTCGCGTTCGGGTTGGCCTGGACGCCGCCGCCTGCACCGCCGCCGGAACCGCCTGCGCCGCCGGCTCCGCCTGCCGCGCCGCCGCTGCCGCCCGAGGCGTTCGGGTCTTTCGCCGTGCCGGAGACGTCGTCGAAGTCGAGGAGCTGACCGTCACCGTCCTCCTCGCCCGAGGCGACCTGGGACGAGTTATCGGCGGTCTCTCCGCCGCCGCCGCAGCCTGCCATGGCGAAAATCATGGCGAGACTTAACAAAAGTGCCAACAGTTTTTTAGCCTTTTTCATAATTCGAGTGCCTCCCGTATAAATTATCGCTTGCCTCTGCCCGGATTGTCTTCTGCGCAAAATTCTGCTTTTTTGCGGGAAATTCGGCGATCCTGTGGGAATTTTACGCCATTTCCGTCCGACAACCCGCTTGACATTTGGGCAATTTGACACTATAATTATAGCAAGGGTCAAGCCGAGAAAAAAGGGCAAAATCGATCGACTTTTAGCACAAATCAACCATCCTGCGCCCCTTCGCCCCGCCGACCGCCCCGGCGCGACCCTTTCGGCGGGTGCAAACCGCGTTTTTATCGGAAAAATCCGGTATTTTTGCGCCCTCGCGCAGGAATGGATTTCCCGAAAAAGCCGCCTGTTTTTAGCAGGAATCGCCCCTTTTAAGCGAAAAATTCCGGCTTTGCCGCCCGAATTTTCCGAGCGTCGCCCGCGCGGAATTCAAAACAGCCAAATTGTGGGACGATTGCCCGCAGAAAACAGGAACAATCTATAACGGAGTGTTATTTTCCCATGGACGATTTCAAACCCTTTCATTCCGACTTTTTCCCCTCCTCCGCCCTGCCCGAGGAGCTTATCCACATCAATTCCTGCGGCGAGCTGCGGCTGGATACCGAGAGCCACATGGTGCGCCCCTCCGGGCGGCAGGACTACCTGCTCATCTACATCGAATCCGGCCGCTGCTACGTCACCGAAGAGGGCATCACGCAGGAGGCGGTGGCGGGCGACGTGATCTTTTACCGGCCGAACGAGCCGCAGGATTACGACTACCGCGACGAGGACTGCCCGCAGACGAATTTCTGGTTCCATTTCACGGGCGGGTACTGCGAAAAGCTGATCGAGGACGTCGGGCTGACGCGGGCGCGCATCGTCCACCTGAAAAACCCCAACCGGCTCGAGATGTTTTTCACCTCGATCTGCGAGAATTACCACATGGCGCAGCCGAATTTCGCCCTCGCCTGCGCGGGACAGCTCATCAGCGTCCTCGCCGTCGTCGGGCGGGACGCGGCGGAGCTGACCGAGAATTTCGACGAATCCTCCTCGATGCGGCTGATGAGCCAGCTGATCGCCCACATGAAGATGGTGAATCAGTTGTCGATGCGCATTGAGAACGCCGCGAAGTTCTGCAACATGAGCACGACCCATTTCAACCGCACCTTCAAGCAGCTGACCGGCGTTTCGCCGAAGGAGTTCATGACCCGCCGGCGCATCGACCGCGCGAAGGAGCTGCTGCTCTTCACCGACCGGAGCATCGCGAATATCGCCGAGCTCGTCGGCTACAAAGACCAGAATTATTTCGCCCGCGTCTTCCGGCAGATCACCGGCGTCTCCCCGACCCACTTCAAAAAGAGCGTCCACCGCACCGAGCCGCCCGCCCCCGCCGCCGAGCGCTCGACCGGCGACGCGGGCTAAACGCCGCGAAATTCGACGGATTCCGACAAAAAGCGCAAAAAAACAGCACAGCCGAAGCGAACTGCTTTTGCTGTGCTGTCTTATTTTGTGCGGCGCATCGGGCAGGGGTCACCCGCCCGACGCGAAACGGAGCGATCAGGAATTTGCGACGTAGAGGAAGGAGCCGTCGTCGGCCTTTTGATAGAGCCGCACCCAGTCCCACTCGCTGCGCGCTTCGGTGAAGTCCTCCGCGGGATAATTCGTCGTGGCGAGCGCCGTGCCGCCGGCGAGGGCGTCGAAGCAGACGAAGAGGGGCAGGTCAAAGCCGCTGTAAGAGCCGTTGTCGCTGCAATCGAAGGAGCTGATGCGGTTGCCGTCGACGTAGATATCGACGTAATTGTCGGTCCACTCGGCGCCGACGGTGTGGTAGACCTCGCCGACCGGCGTCGGGCTGTCGAAGCTGTAACGCCAGTTGCTGATCTCGCCGCCGAGGTTGTGGTGGTTGTCGCCCCAGAGGTGAAGGTTCGGGATGATCGAAAGCGGGGTGCCGCTCATCTCGAAAATATCCATCTCGAGGAATTCCTTGACGCCGCCGTAGAGCTTGTCGCCGTTGATCCAGAAGCCGCTCCAGACGCCCTTCACGGTCGGCAGCTTGACGCGGGTCTCGATGTAGCCCCACTTATAGAGGGTTCTCTGGCTGCCGAGCGAGCGCAGGAGGGTGCCGTAAAAATCGTTGCCGTCGCGCCAGGTACGCTGGACGAGCACGCCCTGCTGCGGGTCGACGAAGGAGGCGCTGAGGGTGTGGTAGCAGGTGCCGCCGCGGACGGAATTGCCGCAGTTGGTGACGTTGGCAGCCCAGTAACGGCTGAGCTTTTCGCCGTTGAACTCGTCGAACCAGGTCAGCTTATAGCCGTCGGTCAGCGAATAGCCGCCGTCGTAGCTGCCCGCCAGGCGATAACCCGCCGCGACGCTGCCCTTTTTCGCGAGGTCGGCGGCGAAGGCGACCGTCCCGGCGTTGAGCGCCGCCGAGCTGCCGGCGGCGAGCAGCACCTTGCCGTTTGAGAGCGTCACCTGATAATCGTCGGACGTCGTTTTCGTCGAGGTCTGCGCGTAGCTGCCGGAGGTGCGGTTCGTCGTGCCGAGCACGATCTCCCGCGCGGCGGCGGCGGTCGCGTCGGTCACGATCGACGGGATACGGCCGGTCAGGCGGGTGATCTCCCGCTGGAGATAATCGGCGGCCGCCCGGTCGATGCGCGACGCGGTGTTGGCGACGACGAGGCGGTAATCGGCCGCCGAGACGCCGTCGATCGGCAGCGTGCCGACCTCCTGCGAGCGGGAGGAAATGTAGTTGAGGGTCGCCGGGATCTTCGCCTCGGGTCCGGTGCACCACTTCGAAAGGAAGGTGTCGACGGCGAGCTGCAAACCGACGGGGTTGTCTGCCGCGATGATCAGGCGTTCGCCGACCATGCGGATGATGAAGTCGCCGGCGTGGGCACTGCGGGCGGCGCGAATTTCGGCGAGCGCCTTTTTCGATTCGCTGTCCGAGGTCTGGTAGACGTAAATTTTATACCCGTCGATGTTGAGGGTGTCCTCGCTGAGCGAAATGTCGGCGTTCAGCTTGTTCTGCATCCGCGCGCGCAGGTCGTTGACGACGCGCATCGCGCTCGCGTCGATCTCGGCGGGGCGGACGAGGGTGAAGTTGGCGACGCCGTCGGTCACCAGCAGCGGGACGTCGGTGGCGGCCTGCGCCGTCGACGCGGGCGGGACTTCCTGTGTGACCTCGCGGCGAACCTTGATCGGCTTTGTGACGTCGGAGGTCTGGGCGCCGGCGGGCAGCTCAGCGTAGCCGTCGCCCTCGACGGTCGCGTCGATGCGGGTCACGGTGAAGAGCAGCGAATCCCCCGCCGTCAGCTCGACGTTTTCGATCAGCGGGAAGTCGACCGCCGTCACCTGCGTGCCGAGCAGGGCGGCGTTGCCGAGGGTCGCCTGCCAAAGCAGGCGGTTGTTGCGGTAGATGCGCACGAGGGCGCCGCAGGCCTCGTCCTCCGGCAGGGCGCCGGTTTCGAGGTCGGAAATTTTGCGCACGAGGGCGATCTTGCCGCTGCCGGTTTCGGAGAGGATGACGGTCTCGTCGGCGGGGGCGGTGTAGCAGAGGGCTTCCTCTTCAGCGCCGGTGACCGAGAAGAGCACGCCGCGGGCGGTCAGCTCGCCGTCGCCGTAGCCTTCCATCTCGACGGCAGAGGCGTCATACACCGCGAGCGAGGAGGTGCCGTCGGCGTTGAGGGTGTAGGCGTAGGGGACGTTTTTCGCCGTCCGCCCCGCGCCGTCCTGCCACGGGACGACCGCGCGGGTGCGGCGCTGCTGCCACTCCCCGTCGGCGCTGCGGTGGATCCACTGCCAGTCGGTCGTGTCGGTCAGGGCGACCGCCGTGCCGGACTGGACGTCGGACGCCATCGAGGCGGCGATGTCCCGCCGGGGCGAGAGCGCCGTGCCGTCGCCCAGTGAAATCATGGGGTCGAGGGCGAGGACGAGCTGTTCCTTGCCCTCCGCCGCCGGCCGTTCGGTCTGTCCGCCGCCGCCGCTGCAGGCGGTCAGGAAGACGAGCAGGCAAAGCAAGGTTGCCGCGATTCGTTTGTAATTACGCATTTCCCTTCCCGCCTTTCTTGGAGCGTTTGACGGCCAGCAGAATGCCGGTCGCCGCACCGGCTGCGACGAGGACGCCGCCGACGCAGATCAGCAGGATCGCCCACCAGGGCAGTCCCTGCGCGGCCGCGGTCGGCTCCTCGGTCTGCGCGGGCAGATCGGGGTCGGTGTCCGGCAGGATGCCGAGCGCCGCGTCAAGCACGGGATCGGCGGGCTCTGCCGGCGTCGTCACGGTTTCGGTGACATAATCGGTGTCGTATTCGTAATGGGTTTTGTAGGTCGGGCCGGGCGGCTCGGGGGCGGCGACCCACTTCGCGTAGAGCTTCAGGTCGCTGTTCACCAGCGTTTCGGTGAAGCGGAAGCGGTTCTTGCAGGCCGGGTCGGTGTACCAGCCGTCAAAGACGTAGCCGGGGCGCTCGGGCGCGACGGGCTCGATGACGTAATCCTGCGAAAGCTGGATGACCGGGTCGACCGGCGTGCCGCCGTTGGTCTCGAAGGTGACGGTGACGTCGTGCAGCTTCGTGATCGTGATGTCGTCGATCGCGGCGGTCAGATAGCCGCCGTAGAAGACGAAGCCGACGGTGGTGTAGGCGTCCTGCGGCGTCATCACGAGGGATTCCACGTGATACCACTGGCCGAGGCGCTCGATGATGACGTCGGGCGTCATGTAGTTCTCGGCGCCCTTGACGTAGGTGCCGGCCTTCATGTTCTTGTCGCTCTCGTCGTAGAGCGCGAGGAAGAGGTTGCCGGCGCTCGTCAGATCATCGACCCGGATCCAGTAGGAGACTTTATAGACCGACTGGGGGTCGAGGGTGATGACGTGACCCGGCGTGTCCTTGCCGAAGAAGCGCATCCGGCGATACCATTGCTCGACCCACATGCCCATCTTGTAGAAGTAGAAATAGTTGTTGCCGGAATGGGCGCTTTCGGGGTCGTTCACCATGAAATAGGGGCCGTAGACCGCGCTGTCGGTGTTGTAGCCGTCGCCGTAGAAGGACAGCGCGTCGGCGGTCTGCTCGAAGTCGACCGTCACGCTGCTGCTCCAGTCGGTGTGGCCGTCGGAGCCGGCGGGGAGCGCCTTGAAGGAGGGATAGAGCTTTAAGTCGTGATCGGGGAAGTAGCTGTTCAGATACTGATTCCCGTCCGCGTCGCGCCAGCCGTCGAAGGCGAAGCCCTCTTTGTGCTGGCCGCCCGCCGGGGTGAGCAGCGAGCCGGGCGCGGCAATGGCCTCGGAGAGCACCGCGCCGTTTTCGTCATAATAGGTGACGATGGGCGCCTGCGCCTCGGTGACGGGCTCGACGGTCACATCGTCGAGATAGACGTAGTCGTCGGTCTGGGTGGAATAGTAGGTGAGATAGACGTTGCCGGTCTTCTGGGCGAGGAAGTAGACGTCGTAAACTCCCCATTCCGTGGGCGAAACGCCGGTGTAAAGCTCGCTGTAAGACATCGAATGCAGCACGGTGCAGTGGTTCGTCTGGATGCCCTGCACGGGGGTGTACTCCGAGACGACGAGGTTGACGACCTGCCCGGAGGACTGCATGACCTGGAAGGCATACGTCAGGTGGTAACGCTGCCCGGCGACGACCTTAAAGCGGCTGCCGTCGCGGTTGATAAGCGAAATGCTGTGCCAGGCGGCGCTGTTGCTCTGCGAGAGCTTCTCGGGCGTGTTCGTCAGGCTGACGAAGCCCTGCCCGCCGTAGGCGTCGGTGATGGAATTGTTGTGCCAGACGACCGCGGCGCTCATGTTCTGGTCGGATTTCGCGGTCGCGGCGTCGGTGTTCGCATAGGGCGGCGCGTCGTAATCGGTCGGCTCGAAGCCGGTCGAGAAGGAGGTGACCTCGACGGGCAGCTGCGTCCAGCCGGCGTAGAGCGTCAGGTCGCGGTCGGGCATGGCCGACTCGGCGAAGGGGGTGACGCAGGCGTCGTCGAGGAACCAGCCCTCGAAATAGAAGCCGTCCTTCTGCGGGATGGGCAGCGAGGGCACGTTGTCCCCCGCGACGCAAAGCCGCCGGTCGAGCGGGTCGCCGCCGTTTGTATCGAAGGTGAAATACCGCGCGCCGTCGACGACCTGTTCGATCTCGATGTCGTCGACGTCGACATTGACGTCTTTCGCGTTGGAATCATCCGTCGAAACGAGGCTCAGCGACAAGAACCAGTCTTTGCCGTCCGCCTGGGTGTAGAAAATTTTCTCGACGGTCTGCCAGTCGGCGGTCGGTTCGCTGACCGCAGCGATCTCGGACAGATAGAGGTTGTCGGCGGAATAGCCGTTGTTGGGGTTGCCGGGGTTGCTCAGCCTGCCGATGCGCAGCAGTTGGAAGACCAGCTTGCGGTCGGGGCGGGCGTTGACGCGATAGCGGAAGCGGATGCGGTAAGCCGCGTTGGCGCGCGGGTAGAACCGGGCGGCGAGCGTCTCGGAATCGTAGAGCGCGATATTCGCCGGCCACTGGCTCGTGTTGCGCTCGGCGACGACGTAGCGGTAAATGTGGTTGCCGTCGTCTTCCTCGACGCGGGTCGATTTGCTTTCGGGCGCGCGGGTGTCGTCGTAGGCGATGCCCTCGTGCTCGAAGGTGTTATAGGTCACCTGCTGCACCGGGGCGTTGTTCACCCAGCCCGCCCAGTATTCGCCGTTTTCCGTGACGGTCTCGGCGCGCCGGGAGAGCGAATCGTCGAGATACCAACCGTCAAACGTCGCGTCGTCCGGCGGGGTCGGAACGGGCAGCTCGTCGACGGACAGGCCGGTGTAGGTATTGTACTCGACGACCTCGTCGGTGCCGTTGTTGGAATGCAGCTTGACGCGGCAGGGCGTCACCTGCTTGACGCAGATGTTGTCGAGCCGGACGTCCCAGTCGTTATAGTTGCTCAGCCAGACCGTGCCGTTATGGTGCGCCACGATAAACATGGTCTTGTCGACCGGGGCGGTGATGATCTTGCTCACGTGCACCCAGTCGCCCGACGCATCGGAGAAGCTCGTCAGCTCGATGCCGTTGGTATCGCGGGCGTTGCGGTTGAAATCGACGTAGGCCCTGGAGCCGTCGTCAAAGGCGAGGAACAGCCGGATCGGGACGACGGAATCATAGATATTCACGACCTTGAGGTCGAAATCGATGCGATAGACCGCGTCCTTTTCCGCGACCATCGGCTCGCCGCTCGGCTGATACAGCGCGACGCGGGGCGGCCAGGCGACGGCGTTGTTTTCGCCGGTGCCGTTCTGGTTGATGTGGTAAATTTGCAGGGCTGTACCGTGGGCTTCGTCCTCGTCCGTGACCTGTTTGCACTGCGAGCTGTAGCCGTCGGTGAAGTAGAATTTCTGCTGCTCGGGGTCGTCAAAGGTGATGACGGTGTCGACCTGCTCGGACGGTTCGCCCTTTTCGAGCAGGAAGTTATCGAGCAGAATTTCGCAATCGAATTTGTTCGCCGTGCCGGCCTTGATCAAGGCGAGGTTGGCGCCCTTCGCGATGTCCTCGGCGGAGAAGTCCTCCGGCACCGTGAAGGTGTCGACGTAGTGCACAAAGCCGGCGTCGCTCCCGGCGGCGAAGGAACGGATTGTCAGGGTGTTGGTCGCGTTTGTCGTGTTGTCGGTGCCGTCATTGTAGAAGCTCAAATTGCTCATGTTGTTGGCGAAGATCAGCTTGAGCATAAAGGGGTCGGCCATGCTGCCGCGCATGAGGTCGTAGGACAGCGTATAGGTCTCGCCCGCCTCGAGCAGCAGCGGCTCGACGCCGTTGTGGTTCAGCCGCATGTTCACCGGCCAGGCAGAACCCCAGCCGGTCTCGCCGTTGATGATCGTGATCTTGCCGACGCCCCGATGGGTCGCGTCGTCGGTCTTGTAATAGACGACCTTCCCGTATTTGTTCACGCGGGTCTCATCCTCGAAATCCTCGGCGAAGAGGCGGGGGTCCTCCGTCGGCTGCGCCGTCGTCAGGCGAAGGTTGTCGACGTAGAAATCGCAGGCGACCTTGTTGCCCTGCCCGTTCATGATCAGGGCGAAGTTGACGCCCTTTTCGAGGGTTGCGGTCGTGAAGGTTTCCGGGATCGTGAAGGTTTCGGTATAGGTCACGAAATCCGGGTCCGACGTCGCATCGAGGGTGCGCAGGACGATCGTGTTCGTGGCGTTCGTCGTGTGATCGATCCCGTCGCCGCCCTCGCCCAGGTTGCCGATGTTACTGGCAAAAATGAGCTTGACCTTCACGGGATTGGGAAGGGCGGCGTTGCGCTTGACGTCGTAGCTGAGCGTGTAGGTCTTGCCCGCCTCGAGCACCAGCTTGTCGGCGTCGGCGGTGCGCAGCCGCAGATAGACCGGCCAGGCGGAGCTCCAACCGGTTTCGCCGCTGAGCTCCACGACCCGACCGACGCCGTTGTGCGCGGCGTCGCCCGAGGCGGCATAGCTGATCTTGCTGCTCGCGTAGCTGCTCACGCGCGCCTCGTCCTCGAAATCCTCCGAGAAGAGCACCTGCTCCTCGTCGGCGAAGGCGAGCAGCCCGGGCGACAGCATCAGCGTGCTCGCCAGCATCAAAAAGGCAAGGCAAGACGCCAACAGTCGTTTCATCATAGAGATCCCCCACATTTCTGTTTCATGGATTCAAGGGGCGCACGTTTCCGCACGCCCCGGGTGGGTTTGCGATTTTTATTTATACTTCGCGATGCGCGAGTTGGCCTTCTGCACGGCGGCGTTGATCGTGTTGTACTGCTTCGCCAGCTCGACCGAGACCTGCGCCGCGTCGACGCGGGTCGCCGGACGCAGGGAACCTTCGACGTCGTAATCGGCGATGCGCAGCGCCGAGTGCGAGAGATCGACCACCCAGCCGTTCTTGCGTATATCGGGGACGATCTGCTCGAAGTAGACCTTTTTCAGGTCGTCGTTCTTGAAGATCTTGGCGCCCGAGGATTCATAATATTTATAGTCGAGGAACCAGCGCAGGAAGTAGGCGACGGCGTTGGGGTTCTTCGCGCCCTTGGCGATGCCGTAGCCCCGCAGGGTGCCCGCCTGCTTGGTGGCCTTGCCCTGATAGCTGCTCGGCAGCGGCGCCATGGCGATGGCGGCGTTGTCCATATCCTTGAAGTAGCCGTTGGGCTTGAAGCCGTAGGTGCTCGAGACGTAGATGCCGATCGTGCCGGTGCCGAAGGTGCCGAACCACGCCGTCGTGTTCCAGAGACCCTCGCGGAAGCACTGGGCGGGGAACTGGAACGCCGGGACGAGGTTCGAAAGGCTCGGCGCGCAGGAGAAGACGTGATTCTTCGTGTCATACGCGACGGTGCAGGCGTTCATCGAGGCGCCGAAGATGAGCGGGTCGATATAACCGCCGGTCTGGCCGATGCCGTTGATCTCCTCCATGCACTTCTTGCAGTTTTCCCACGTCCAGGTGCCCTTTTTATAATAGTCGCCCGGGGAGGTCAGACCGTTATCCTCGAAGAGCTTCTTATTATAAAAGACCATGTCGACGTTTTCCCAGACGCCCTCGAGGCTGTTGACGAAATAGGTGTTGCCACCGAGGGTGCAGATGTCGGTGATGGTGTCGTCCCAGAAATCGTCCTGCAAATTGACGTACTTCTGGATCGGCTGCGCGTTGTCGATCGAGGCGACCAGCGTGTTGTTGCAGACGATGACGTCGGGGCCGGAACGCGCGGCGATCTGCTGGGCGATCGTGCTTTCATATTCGCCCTGGTTGACGGTCGTCACGTTGACCTTGATGCCGGTCTTCTTCGTGAAGGCGTTGATGACCTTCAGGCATTCGGAGTCGCCTTCGTCGCCCCAGCAGGGGAAGGTGATGCTGGTGCCCTTGAGGTTCGAGGGGATGTTGGCGAAGGGGTCGGCGCTGCTGCTGCCGGGGATCGCCCCGCCGCCGCCGCTGCCGCCGGTGCTGTTGCTCACGGTGCCACCCGCGCCGCCGCCGCTGCCGCCGGCGCCGCCGTTCTGGGTGCCTTCGTCGCCCGAGCCGGTGCCCTGCACGCCGCTTAAATCATCGTCGAAGTCCATCAGCAGGCCGTTGCCGCCCGAGCCGGTGTCGGCCTCTTCCCCGCCGCCTCCGCCGCAAGCGGCGGAACCGAGCAGGAGCGCGAGGCAAAGCAGACCCGCGGCCGTTTTACGCCAGAAATGTTTCATTGTGATTCCCCCTAAAATTTTTGAAATTTGGGTTGCAAGTTCGGTTTTTCTGCCACCTTTAGCATACCATATCGCGGCGCGTTTCGCAAGGAAGAAAAAACCCGAAATTTGCGCCCGAAATCCTTTCTGATTCCGCCGAAATCCGTTGTGTTTTATCGCCAAGCGACCGCGAAATGAAAAGTTTCCCGATTGTCTTGCTTGACAATTATAACACCGCGTGATATAATTGTCAAGCAAAATGCTTTTCCTCGTGGTACAAATTTTGGCAAACCTGTTTGGTAAAACTCCCAAAAAGCAGGAAAGAAGGCGCAGTATGGCACTTTATTTGGCACCGCAGACCCAGGATCCGATGGGCGAAGCCGCCGAGCTGCAAAAGGCGATGCTCGGCTATTTCAAGCGCAAGAAGGTCCCCATTCGACTGCTCCGGCAGCCCGAGCAGCTCAAAACGCTCGCGGGCGACCCGACGGCCGCCGTC
>CANQSG010000010.1 GCA_947626485.1 uncultured Clostridia bacterium
AAAACGGTACAGTATCTGGCTGGCCATGAAAATAGCAAAACAACTATGGACATTTACGCAAAGATCAAGTATAATAAACCTGAAGAACTTGTGGATACGATCAATGCAGCGTTTTGTCAAGCTGCGCCGAACTGAAATGGCATTTCCCCGGTGTTAATGAATAGGATAACAGCTAAGGCGAAACGCCGAAAAGCCTTGATATATCAAGGAAAATCGGCAATAAGACCATTTTAGTACGGCCTCAAAGCCGCCCGTCGCGCGCCGCAGTTCTCAAAGAGATAACCGCTCGCCCAAGGCAAACCGAAAAGACGCTTTTCGCACGGAAAAGCGTCTTTTTTTGTCCCGGTTTTCGGGCGGCGTTACCGGCTGCGGTAGGCGGTGGGGGATTTGCCGGTGGCTTTTTTGAAGGCGGCGGAAAAATAATACACGTCCCGAAAGCCGCATTCCGCCGCGACGTCGGCGACCGACAGGGCGCTTTCGGTGAGCAGCAGGCGGGCGCGCTCCAGGCGCAGCCGGGTCAAATAGTCCTTCGCGCTCATGCCGTAGGCGTCGTGAAACAGGCTGCGGAACCGCGAATAGCTCACGTCGCAGGCCGCCGCGGCGGTCGAAACGTCGGCGTCGGGGTCGCGGAACTGCGCCGTGAGGTATTCGACGGCGGGCGCCAGCCGGTTTTTCGCCGACGAGCCGCCGTAGCCGCTCTGGCGCTTGCGGTCGGCGGCTTCGGCGATCTCGTAGAGCAGCTTCATGCAGCCGCAGTACCAGCCGAGGCGTTTGCCGTCGTAGCGGTCGAGCAGCCGCTCCCACAGCGCGCCGACGGGCGAGCCTTCGCCGAAGGAAAGGCGGAACGGCGCGTCGCCGAAATTCGTGCGCAGCACCGCGAGAATGCACTTGCCCGCGCTGTTTTCGTCATAAAAATCGGTATAGGCGGTCGAGGCGGGGATATAAATTAAATCGCCCGCCTCGATCTTCCAGCTGCGGTCGGGAAACTGCTGCGTCGCGCCGGAACCGAAGCAATAAAAAAAGCGGTCGAACCCCGCCGGGTTGGGCGGGCGGTGCAGCGAGCGGACGTTTAACGTCGCGTCCTTTACGTCGATGACGTATTGCAGCTCGCAAAGGTCGACCCGTTCGAATTCCGAAGCCATATTACATCACCGCTGTCAGTATAGCAGAAGCAGGCAGAAAATGCAAGCGAAACCGCTCATTTTGCGCAAAACAAAAATTTTCGCAGGCAGTTTTCACAAAACAGGCAGAAATCGTATTGCCGCGCGCTCACGTTGTCGTTATGATAAACACAGCACAACTGAGAGGAGCTCGCCGTATGCCTCAAACCCCCGTCATCTTCGACCTCCAGCGCGCGTCCTACGTGGACGGCCCCGGCATTCGCACCGTGGTGTTTTTGAAGGGCTGCAACCTCAACTGCGCCTGGTGCCACAACCCCGAGAGCAAATCGCCCGCGCCCCGGCTTTTGTATTACCAAAACCGCTGCGTCGGCTGCGGCGCCTGCCGCGCGATCTGCCCCGTCGGCGCCGTGCGGGCGGATTTCACCGTCGACAACGAAACATGCCTGTGCTGCGGCAAATGCGAGACGATCTGCCCCGCCGACGCGCGGGCGGTCTGCGGCCGCACCTATGACAGCGAGGCGCTGCTCGAGCTTCTGCTGCTCGACCGCGATTTCTATGAAAATTCCGGCGGCGGCGTGACCTTTTCGGGCGGCGAATGTATGCTTTACGCCGACGCGCTGCTGCCGCTGCTGACCCGGCTGCGCGAAGCGGGCGTCTCGACGGCGATCGACACGGCGGGCAACGTGCCGTGGGAGGATTTTATGCGGGTGCTGCCGACGGTCGACTGGTTTTTGTACGACTTAAAGCACGTCGATGAAAAACGCCACCGGGCGGGGACGGGCGTCGGCAACCGGCGCATCCTCGAAAACCTCGAACGCATGTGCGAGGCGGCGCCCGAAAAGCTGATCGTCCGCATTCCGGTGATCCCCGGCTTCAACGCCGACGACGAGAGCCTGCACGCCATCCGCGCCTACCTCGACCGCCACCCCGCCATCCGGCGCGTCGAGCCGCTGCGCTTTCACCGGATGGGCGACCACAAGGCGGCCGCCGTCGGCGCCGAACCCTTCCGCGCCGACCCGCCCGACCCGGACGCCTTCGCGCGCATGAAACAAATTTTGCTGGGCAACGAATAGAAAAGAGCTCCGTCAGGCGGCAGGGCTCTTTTTGGCGCGCGAACGATTGACGGGAAATCGGGATTATGCTATAATAGAAGCAATCCAGTGAAAGGACTGTAACGCCGCATGAAACCGAGACTGGCCGTCGTCGTCCCCTGCTACAATGAACAGGAAGTGCTGCCCGAAACGCTCACCCAGCTGCGCGAAGCGCTGCGCCGGATGTGCGACGCCGACGCGATTTCGTCCGACAGCTTTCTGCTCTTCGTGGACGACGGCTCGAAGGACGCGACCTGGGCGCTCATCGACGCCGCCTGCGACGCCGACGAGACCGTCAGCGGACTGAAATTGGCGGGCAACGTCGGGCACCAAAACGCGCTGATCGCCGGGCTCGAGGCGGCGAAGGACCGGTGCGACTGCGCCGTCACGATCGACGCCGATTTGCAGGACGACGTCGGCGCCATCGCCCGCATGGTCGAGGCCTTCTCGAACGGTTGCGACATCGTCTTCGGCGTGCGCAGCGACCGCAGCAGCGATTCCTTTTTCAAGCGCCACACCGCGCAGGGGTTTTACCGCCTGATGACGGCGCTGGGGGCGAAATCGGTCTATAATCACGCCGATTTCCGGCTGATGAGCCGCCGGGCGATCGAGGCGCTGCTGCAATACGGCGAGCGCAACCTCTTTCTGCGGGGCATTGTGCCGCTGCTCGGCTTCCAGACCGCCACCGTCCTCTACGAACGCGGCGCGCGGCGGGCGGGGGAATCGAAATACCCGCTGCGCAAAATGCTCTCCTTCGCCTTCGACGGCATCACCTCCTTCAGCATCCGGCCGATCACGCTGATCACCTGGCTCGGCGGGCTGATCATCCTGCTGTGCATCGCGGCGGTCTGCTATATTCTGGTGTCCTATTTCACGGGGCACAGCGTCCGGGGCTGGTCGTCAATGATTTTGTCGATCTGGTTTTTGGGGGGCGTGCAGCTCCTCTCGATCGGCATTGTCGGGCAGTACGTCGGGAAAATTTACCTCGAGGCGAAGCGCCGCCCGCGCTATCACATCGAACGCTTCCGCGCCCCCGCCGACCGCGCCGACGAAAAATCCGACGACAAACAGGCATAGTCCATGCAAAAGCAAAGCCGCAGCCTTCCCGGAACCGGGCGCTGCGGCTTTTTGGTTTGGCAAGAAAGGCTTTATGCGGGCAGGAACAGGGCGTTGAAGAGCAGCTTGAAGGTGCCGTCCTGCTGGACGCGGCGCTCGGGGTTGAAGGTGTAGAGCAGGATATCCCCCGCCCCGCGGCGGGCGCGCAGAATGCAGGGCGTATCGTTGAGCAGCTGCGCGCCGCGGACGATGCCGTTCGCGAGGACGCAGTCGCGGTCGATGCGGGCGAGCACCTCGATCTTGCCCCGCAGGTCGGCCGGGACGAGGATCGGCCCGTTGCGGTGCGAGATCGTAAAGCCCGCCGCCGGCATGCCGCGGGAAAGGAAGGAGGCCTCCGCCCGGGCGTAGAGCTGGGAACCCTCCGTGCGGTATTCCTCCCGGGGAAGCCCCTCGGCGCGGTCGGTAAGGGGCAGCGAAAAGGCGGTTTTGACGAAGAAGCAGCTGTCCTCCCAGGCGATCAGCCGGCCGCCGCGTTCGACAAAGGCGCGCAGCGCCGCCTGCCCCGCCGTGCCGAGGCCGACGTGGTATTCTTCGGGCAGGCCGCGCGGCGGCGTGTCGCCCTTCGCGAGCAAGGCGGAGCGGGTGCCCGCCACGATCAGGACGTCGAGATCGGCGGGGACGCCCTCCTCGCGCAGGGTGCGGTCGTACACCATGCGGTAATGGAACCCGTAATCCCGCAGCAGGGTGCGGGTGAAGCCGAGCTCCTCGTTTTCCTCGGCGGAAAGCAGCAGCAGGCCGATGACCGCCCGGCGCACCGGGGTGCCGGCGTCGGCAGCGACGAAATCCCCCGCCGCGTTGCGCGCGAGGCGTTGTCCGGCGGAAAGCATTCGGTTCGCCGCCGCATAGCTGGCGTTTTCGTTCGCCGGCAGCGGCAGCGTCCGCGCGGGCTGCGGCGTCGGGATATAGGGGCGGCAGACTTCGCGGTCGACTGCCGTCATCGCCGGGACGGCTTCGACGCCCATCGAAAGGGCGAGGCAGTTGTTCGCAAGGTCGATCTCCCGCCCGAGCTCCCACAGCTTTTTGCCGCCGACAAACCGCGACGTCTGCCACAGCTCGTCTTCATTCGGGTAGGTGTGCCGACCGAGCAGCAGCTCGACCACCGCGTATTTCGGCTGCGCCAGCGGCACCACGACGGTGCCCGCCGGGAAGACCCGCCCGTTGCAGGTCAGCGGCGCTGCGGTCGTCCACAGCTCGATGCGCTGCTTATGTAAAATTTCCAGCAGCTGCGCCGCCGCCGAGGGGTCGTGCTGCTGCGGCGGGATGAGATACGCCTGCTCGACGCTTTTCTCGCCCCGCGCGGTCTGCGAGAGCGCCTTTTGCGCCGTCTGCGCGAGGATTTGCCGGCGGTTTTGCGCCGCGTAACGCAGCAGAGACAGCGACGCGATGCGCATATAATCGACGATGTCGGACAGGTGCCATTCCCCGCCCTCCCACGGGTCGGGACAGGCGACCTCCGGCGCGTTGGCGCCGATGAGCTGCTGGCGGTCGATGGAAAGCGGCGTCGCGATGTCGGCGTCTGCCGTTTCGGTGAGGATGCCGGTGATGTTGTGCAGGTTTACCATCGTCCAGAACTGGCTGGGCGTGCAGCTGACGAAGCGGGGGTCGCCGAGCATCACGCCGCGCTTGCCCGCCGCCGTGAGCGCCATCGCCATCGCCGCCCCGTAGGCAGCGGCCTCGCGCTGGACGATCGGGGAACAGTGCTCGTCGATCGGGTCGCCCGCCGTCGCAAGGCTCATGCGGGGGTCGGTCTTGCATTGGTGGTGATTGTCGACAAAGACCTGCGGCAACCAATCGCGCAGCAGCACGTCGTTGAGATAGCGCGATTCGACCACGGCCTCGCGGAAGGCGTCGCGGTTGTTGGCGTGCCCCGCCCAGTTGTGGCGCAAAAACGGCGAGCAGAGCCCCTCGTAGGGCTTGCCGAGGCAGCGCTCGTACCAGTCGGTAAAGACGACCTCGCCGTCGGGCTCGCTGCACGGGGAAATCAGGAAAATGACCTCGTCGAGGATCTGCAGCGTGTCGGCGTCCTGCGCCGTGGCGAGCTCGTAGAGCAGCAGCGGCACCATCTGCGGGCCGCCGACCTCGTTGGAGTGCAGGCCGTAGCTCTCAAAGACGACCGCCCTGCCCTCGTCCGCGAGCGCGGCGATCTCGGCCTCGGTCAAACCGCGCGGGTCGGCGAGGCGGCGGGAAATTTGCTGATGATGCGCGAGGTTTGCAAGGTTTTCCGGCGACGAGACGCAGAGGATCAAAAAGGGGTTGCCCTCGCTGCTCTTGCCGACCTGCGTGACCTGCACGCGATCCGACCGCGCGCCGACCAGCTCGTAATAGGCGCAAAGCCGATCCCACCGGATCATCACGCGGTCGCTGCCCGGCTGCACGCCGAAGAATTCTGCCGGGGACGGAACGGTTTGCTGTGCGGACATGCCGCATCCCTCCTGACGTTCGAAAACGCTGTTTTGTGCGGCTTCGAAAAAAGCCACTTTCATTTTAACCGCCCGCCGGGATTTGTCAAGCCTGACTTGCAGAAAAGATTTTTCGCAATACCGCCGGTTTTCTTTGCCGAAAAAACCCTGCCGCGCGGAAGACACGGCAGGGTTCGAATGTTCGGATTTTTTACTCGCCGTCGGCGGAGCGGAAATCGAAGATGGCGCCGGAGCCGGTGGCCTGCGGCAGCTTGCCGTCCCACTTCTGCACCTTTTCGTACTCGACGACGTTGCTCGTCAGCGACTGGGCGAGCTTGCGGTTGGCTTCGGCCTGCGCGTCGGCCTTTTTCTGGATGGCTTCGGCCTCGGCCTCGGCGGCGATGACCTGTTTTTTGGCCTCGGCCTCGGCGATGACGAGCGCCTGCTCCTGTTCGGTCTTGGTTTTCAGCAGGTTCTGCTCGGCGACCTGCTTCGCCTCGATGGCCTCGTTGAATTCGGCGGAAAAGTCAAAGTTGACGATGTTGAATTTTTCGACGACGATGCCGTATTCCGAGACCTTGCCCGAGAGCACCTCCTTGATCTCCTCGCCGACCTGCGCGCGCTTGGTGATGAGCTCCTCCGCCGTGTACTTCGCGCTGACCGACTTCATGCTCTCCTGCACGGCGGGCAGCAGGACGATGGTCTCGTAATCGCGGCCGATGTTCTGATAGAGCCGGGCGCTCGCGTCCGTCCCGACGCGGTAGTTGACGGCGATGGTGCTGTTGACCGTCTGCAAATCCTTCGAGACGGCGTCGGCCTCGACCTCCTGCATCTGAATTTTATTGTTGACGACGGCGACGCGCTGGACAAAGGGAATTTTCCAGTTGAGCCCCTCGGGCAGGACGCCCTTGCCGACCTTGCCGAAGGTCAGCACGACGCCGGTGCTCCCCGCCGGGACGATGGCGACCGAGGAGAAGATCAGAAGGAGTGCAAGCACCCCGATGCAGCCGCCGAGAATCGAATTGCGGATAACCTTCCGTTTCATGAAACCAACTTCCTTTCCGGTTTTTCTGCCTCCATTATAACACAGAACCCGCCCGCTGACAAGATTTGCGCATTTTAAAAAATCTGTCAGTTTACAACGAATCGCTCGCGTGCTATAATAAAGAGACATCCCCGCCGCAAGGCGACAGAAAGGGGAACGCTTGTGGACTATTATCTCAACCCCGCCGCGCTTTCGGCGGCCTTTCCCGTGCCGAGCGACGTCGTCGACCGACACATCCGGCTCGCGGGCGCGGTGCAGCTCAAAGTCCTGCTCTTCGCCCTGCGGCATCAGGCCGACGGCGCGGACGCGGACGCGGCGGCGCAGGCGCTCGGCATTCCCGCGGCCGACGTCGGCGACGCGCTGCGCTTCTGGTGCGACGCGGGCATTCTGCTGCCCCGGCAGGCGCCCGTCCCCGCCGAACCGGAAAAGCCGGCGGAACAACAGAAAAAAGCCGTGCGCGCCGCCGCCGTCAAGCCCACGCGGGAGGAGATCGCCCGCCGGGGCGCCGAGAGCGAGGAAATTCGCTTCCTGCTGAGCGAAGCGCAGCAGAAATTCGGGCGCGGACTGCGGCAGAGCGAGGCGTCGACCCTCGTCTGGCTGCACGACGACGAGGGCATGAGCGTCGCGTTGATTTTAATGCTGGTGGAATTCGCCCGTTCGCAGAAAAAATGCAACGTCGGCTTTATCGAGCGCACCGCCGTCGACTGGATCAACAGCGGCGTCGACTCCATTTCCGCCGCCGAGCAGCGCATCTCCGACCTCGCGCGGCAGCAGACGGCATGGGGTATCGTCTCGAGCGCCATGGGGCTCGAGCAGCGGCTGCCGAGCGCGAAGGAGCTGACGCTGGCGGACCTTTGGGTCACGGAATGGAAGTTCAGCCGCGAAATGCTGCGCGCCGCCTACGACCAATGCGTCGACGCGACGTCCCGCGTTTCGATGGCGTATATCAAGAAGATTTTAGAGCGCTGGCACCGCGACGGCGTCACAAGCCCCGACGCCATCCCCCGCGCCGCTTCGGCGAAAAAGCCGGAATCCTACGCCGCGTATGACCTCGACCTCGTGGAAGCGATGCTCGACCGCGACGATTAAAAAGGAAGGGAAAGCCATGAAGACCCAGCAGGCGTATCTGAGCGACGCGTTGGCGCAGGTGCAGGCGCGCCGCCGGACAAACCTCGCCGTTTACCGCGCCGAACGCGCGGCGGCGGAGGACGCCGAACCCCGCCTCGTCGAAATCGAGCGGGAGATGACGGCGCTCGGCGCCGAGCTCGCGCGCACCGCCCTCGCGGGCAAATCGGAAGCCCTCGCGGCGCTGCGGGAGCGGTTGCAGGCGCTCTCCACCGAAAAACAGGCGCTGCTTGCCGCCCGGCACCTCGTCGAGCCGAAGGCGGACTGCGCGCTGTGCGGCGACACCGGCTATCGGCGGGGCGCGCTTTGCGACTGCGTCAAATCGCTCGCCCGGCGGCAGATGTACGCCGACCTGTCGAAGGAGTGCCCCATCGGCGACTGCACCTTCGACAATTTCGACCTGTCCTATTACCCCGACGTGACCGACGAGCACGGGCAGAACCCCCGCCGCCGCATGACGCAGATTCTCGCGCTCTGCCGCGAGTACGCCGAGACCTTCGCCCCCGGCGCGTCGGCGAACCTGCTCTTTATCGGCAAGACGGGGCTCGGCAAGACGCATTTGTCGCTTAGCATCGCGGCGCGGGTGCTCGAACGGGGCTTCGGCGTCGTGTACGGTGCGGCGCAGAACCTGCTTTCCCCCGTCTCGCAGGAATATTTCCGCTTTTCGGGCGAGGACGACCGCATGCGGGCGCTGCTGGAGTGCGACCTGCTGATTATCGACGACCTCGGCACCGAGCTGCACAGCAGCTTCACAAACGCCGTGATCTACAACCTGCTCAACACCCGCCTGCTGCAAAAGCGGCCGACGATCCTCAACACGAACCTCTCCCTGCCCGAGCTCGAGGCGCAGTATGAGCCGCGGGTCTCCTCCCGGCTGATCGGGGAATACACCCTCAAACGCTTCCTCGGCGCCGACATTCGCCAGCGCAAAGCCCTCGAACGCGGGGCGAACAACTGAAAAAAGCGAAAAAATTCCCGCCGCAGCGGTCGGCTGTGACGGGAACGTTTTGAAAAAGAAAAATCAGTCGGCGTCGGCTTCGTCGACTTCCCCGGCGCCCTGTGCGCGGGCGCGGCGGCGCTCCTTTTTATCGGTCGGGCGCTCGTAAAGCCGCTGCCAGTTTTCCTGCAAAAAGGCGTCCCAATCCGCGCCGTTCATGGTCTCCATCCCGGCGCCGTACTGCTCATAAAGCGCGTCGGCAGCCGCGCGGTAGGCGCGCCGTTCGAGGAACGCCGCCCGCAGCAGGACAAAGCAGAGCCAGCCCGAAAGCACCGTCAACACCGCCATCGGGACGAGGTGCCGCACGTAAAAAGACAAGCGCAAAAGGCCGGTCGGCGTGCGACAAATTCGTAAAAACAGCGCCGTCAGCGCGATACTCGGCGCCAGCGTAAACAGGAATTGCAGCAGCCCCTGCCGCAGGATCAGCAGCACGAGCGCTGCGATATAAAACGCAAGGCACACGCCGACGGTAATGACCCACTGCTGTTTTTCGGCAACCTGACCGTCTGGTGCAGCCCCGTCGAGCAACTCAAAGCCCACGCCGAGCAGAAACAGCGCCAGCACGCCGGCGGTATAGGCGAAGGCGAGGATATACAGCAGGCGGCTCCACCAAAACGCGCGGCCGTCGGGTCGGATATAGCGCGTGCCGCGTTCGAGCAGGCGGGCGCGGACGTGCTCCATCAGCTGCGGATGATATTTCATTTCCAAAAACTCCTTGAATCCCGTGTCAAACACAGGTCTGCTGCGGCGGCCGGACAGCCCCGCTCGTTTTAGTATACCACACCCCCACCCAAATGACAAGTCTTTATCCGCTGCCTCCCGGTTCTCGCCGCCACTTAGAACCCCGACCGTTTTTCTGATATGGAAATTTTTCCTTATTTCCCCGCGCGGCGGTTTGCCGCGGAAAGGAGGCTTTTATGCCGCGGCTGAACATTGTGCTCGTCGAGCCGGAGATCCCGCAGAACACCGGCAACGTCGCCCGCACCTGCGCCGCGACGGGGGCGCGGCTGCACCTTGTCGAGCCGATGGGCTTTGCCGTCGACGACAAAAAATTAAAGCGCGCCGGGCTCGACTACTGGCACCTGCTCGACATCACCCGTTACCCCTCCCTCGACGCCTTTTTTGCCCAGAACGCCGGCCCCTTTTTCTTCTTTACGACCAAGGCGCGGCGGGTCTATTCCGACGTTGCTTACCCCGACGGCGCCTATCTCGTCTTCGGCAAGGAGACGCGCGGCCTGCCCGAGGAGCTGCTGCTGCGCCACCCCGACGCCTGCGTGCGGATTCCGATGATCGGACAAGCGCGCAGTCTGAACCTCTCCAACAGCGTCGCCGTGGGCGTTTTCGAGGCGCTGCGCCAGTGGAATTTCCCCGCGTTGCAGAACTTCGGCCAACTGCACAACTATCGCTGGGAGGACGGCGGCGAAATTTCGAAAGAAAATGGTTGAAAATCCGGAAATTTGTGTTAAAATAATAACAGCGAAAAAAACGTGTGAAAGGAAATTGATTCTATGACCGCTCTCAACAAAAAAACCGTCGACGACCTGAACGTCAAGGGCCGCAAGGTCCTCGTCCGCTGTGACTTCAACGTGCCGCTGAAAAACGGCGTCATCACCGACGAGAACCGCATCGTGGCCGCCCTGCCGACCATCCGCAAGCTGATTGCCGACGGCGGCAAGGTCATCCTCTGCTCCCACCTCGGCAAGCCGAAGGGCGAGCCCAAGCCCGAGCTGAGCCTCGCGCCGGTCGCGAAGCGCCTCAGCGAGCTGCTCGGCCAGCCCGTCGTCTTCGCGGCGGACGATACCGTCGTCGGCGACAATGCCCGCGCCGCGGTCGCCGCCATGAAAGACGGCGACGTCGTGCTGCTCGAAAACACCCGCTATCGCGCCGAGGAGACCAAGAACGGCGAAGCCTTCAGCCGCGAGCTCGGCGAGCTGGCCGACGTCTTTGTCAACGACGCCTTCGGCACCGCCCACCGCGCCCACTGCTCGACGGTCGGCGTCGTCGATTACGTCAGCGAGGCCGTCGCCGGTTACCTCATCGGCAAGGAGCTGCACTACCTCGGCAGCGCGGTCGACGATCCCGTCCGCCCCTTCGTCACGATTCTCGGCGGCGCCAAGGTCGCCGACAAGCTCTCGGTCATTGAAAACCTGCTGAACAAGGCCGACACCCTCATCATCGGCGGCGGCATGGCCTACACCTTCCTGGCCGCCAAGGGGTACAGCGTCGGCCATTCCCTGCTCGACAACGAGAAGATCGACTATTGCCGCGACATGATGCAGAAGGCCGCCGAAAAGGGCGTCAAGCTGCTGCTGCCGGTCGACTGCATCGGCGCCGACCACTTCCCCGACCCGATCGACGAGAAGCTCGACGTCGCGGTTTACGACGCCGACAAGATCCCCGCCAATGAGATGGGGCTGGACATCGGCCCGAAGACCGCCGCCCTCTTCGCCGCGGAGGTCAAATCCGCCAAGACCGTCGTCTGGAACGGCCCAATGGGCGTTTCGGAGAACGAAGCCCTCGCGCAGGGCACCATCGCCGTCGCGAAGGCCCTCGCCGAGACCGACGCCGTGACGATCATCGGCGGCGGCGACAGCGCGGCTGCCGTCAACAACCTCGGCTTCGGCGACAAGATGAGCCACATCTCCACCGGCGGCGGCGCCTCGCTCGAATTCTTAGAGGGCAAGGAGCTGCCCGGTATCGCGGCGCTCAACGACAAATAAAATCCCCTTCGCATCCCGATCTCCCGGCGCGGCGCTCTGCCGCGCCGGTTTTCGAGCGACGAGACGATTTTTTCTCCACCCCACGACCCGAAAACAGAAAGGAAGTTTTTTCAATGAACAAAGCCAAACGCGCCGCCGTGATCGCCGGCAACTGGAAAATGAACAAGACCCCGTCCGAGACCGCCGCGCTCATCGAAGAGATGAAGCCGCTGGTCGCCGACGCCGACTGCGGCGTCGTGCTCTGCGTGCCCTTTGTCGACCTGCCCGCCGCCCTCGACGCGGCGAAGGGCAGCAACATCAAGATCGGCGCGCAGAACTGCCATTTTAAGGAATCCGGCGCCTACACCGGCGAGATTTCCGCCGCCATGCTCTGCGAGCTCGGCGTCGAATACGTCATCATCGGCCACAGCGAGCGCCGCACCTACTTCGGCGAGACCGACGAGACCGTCAACCTGCGCACCCGCGCCGTGCTCGACGCCGGCCTGACCGCCATCGTCTGCGTCGGCGAATCGCTGACCCAGCGCGAGCAGGGCGTGACTGCCGAGCTCGTCGCGTTGCAGACGAAGATCGCGCTGCGCGACGTGCCCGCCGAGCAACTTTCGCGCGTCATCATCGCCTACGAGCCGGTCTGGGCGATCGGCACCGGCAAGACCGCGACGGCGGCGCAGGCGAACGAGGTCAACGCCGTCATCCGCGCGACGGTCGCCTCGCTCTACGGCGACGCGGCTGCCGAGGCGCTGACGGTGCAGTACGGCGGCTCGATGAACGCCGGAAATGCGGCGGAACTGCTCGACCAGCCCGACGTCGACGGCGGCCTGATCGGCGGCGCTTCCCTGAAAGCCGCCGACTTCGCGACGATCGTCCGGGCGGCGAGCCGATAACCGGACGGGAAAGGACACCGCGCCATGAAACAACCGATCGTTTTAACCATTATGGACGGATTCGGCCTGAACCCCGGCGCGCCGGGCAACGCCATTGAAGCCGCCTCGACCCCGCGGCTCGACGCCCTGTTTGCGCAGTGGCCGCACACCCAAATCGGCGCCTCGGGCATGGACGTCGGCCTGCCCGACGGGCAGATGGGCAACAGCGAGGTCGGCCACACCAACATCGGCGCCGGGCGGGTGGTTTATCAGGAGCTGACCCGCATCACGAAGTCGATTTCCGACGGCGATTTCTTCGAAAACGAAGCCCTGCTTGCCGCCGTGCGCAGCTGCCGCGAAACGGGCGGCGCGCTGCACTTGATGGGGCTGCTGTCCGACGGCGGCGTGCACAGCCACATCGACCATCTCTACGGCCTTGTCGAGCTCGCGAAGCGCGAGGGACTTTCCCGCGTCTACATTCACGCCCTGCTCGACGGGCGCGACGTGCCGCCCGCCTCGGCCGCCGACTACATCGAGGCCTGCGAGAAGCGGCTCGCGCAGATCGGCGTCGGCAAGATCGCCACGGTGCTCGGCCGATTCTACGGCATGGATCGCGACAACCGCTGGGATCGCGTCGAAAAGGCCTACCGCGCGCTGACGCTCGGCGAGGGCGTGCAGACCGATGCGCCCGCCGCTGCGGTGCGCGCCTCTTACGAAACGATCGACGCCGACGGCAAGCATCTGACCGATGAATTCGTCCTGCCGACCGTCGTCGCGGGCACCGCGCGCATTTCGAACGGCGACAGCGTGATCTTCTTCAACTTCCGCCCCGACCGCGCGCGGGAGATCACCCGCGCCTTTGTCGACCCGGATTTTGCCGGCTTCGACCGCCCCGGCGGGAAGCTGGAGCTCTGCTACGTCTGCATGACCCAGTACGACGCGACGATGCCCAACGTGCAGGTCGCCTATCGGCCGCAGACCCTCGAAAACACGCTGGGCGAATATCTCGCGAAGCGCGGCATGACCCAGCTGCGCATCGCCGAGACCGAAAAATACGCCCACGTGACCTTCTTCTTCAACGGCGGCCGCGAGGTGCTGTTCGAGGGCGAGGACCGCATTTTGGTCGCCTCGCCCAAGGTCGCGACCTATGATCTACAGCCCGAAATGAGCGCGCCGGAAGTCTGCGACAAGGTCTGCGCCGCCATTGAGAGCGGCAACTACGACGTCGTGGTGCTCAACTTCGCCAACTGCGACATGGTCGGCCACACCGGGGTCTTCGAAGCCGCGGTCAAGGCCGTCGAGACGGTCGACGCCTGCGTCGGCAAGGTCGCCGACGCGACGCTGCGCATGGGCGGCGCGATGCTGCTGACCGCCGACCACGGCAACGCCGACCGCATGATCGACGCCGACGGTTCCCCCTTCACCGCCCACACCACCAACCCCGTCCCCCTCGTGCTCATCGGGCGGCAGGCGAAGCTTCGCGCGGGCGGGCGGCTCTGCGACCTGTCCCCCACCGTGCTCGACCTGCTGGGGCTGCCGCAGCCCGCCGAAATGACCGGGCAGTCTTTGCTTGAAAAAGCCTGACCGCCCCGGCGATTCGCCCCTGAAAAACGCTACGGAAAGTGTGAAACAACAGATGGAAAACGACCGCTATCAAAGCCCCTTCTGCACCCGCTACGCCGGGAAGGAAATGCAGTATCTCTTTTCGCCCGACAAGAAATTCACGACCTGGCGCAAGCTGTGGATCGCGCTTGCCGAGGCGGAAATGGAGCTCGGCCTGCCCATCACGCAGGCGCAGATCGACGAGCTGAAGGCGCACGCGAACGACATCGACTATGAAGCCGCCGCGAGAGAAGAGCGCCTCGTGCGGCACGACGTCATGGCGCACGTCCACGTTTACGGCGCGCAGTGTCCCTCCGCCGCCGGTATTATCCACCTCGGGGCGACCTCCTGCTACGTCGGGGACAACACCGACATCATCATCATGACCGAGGCACTGCGGCTCGTGCGGCGCAAGCTGCTCACCCTGCTCGGTCTCCTCGCCGATTTCGCCCGGAAATACAAGGACCTGCCGACCCTCGCCTTCACCCACTTCCAGCCGGCACAGCCGACGACGGTCGGCAAGCGCGCCACCCTCTGGCTCTACGACCTCGTGCTCGATTTGCAGGAGATCGACTACCGCATTTCGACCATGCGGCTGCTCGGCTCGAAGGGCACGACCGGCACGCAGGCGAGCTTCGTCGAGCTCTTTGGGGGCGACGACGAAAAGATTCGGGCGCTCGAGCAGAAGATCGCGCAGAAGATGGGCTTCGAAAACGTCCAGCCCGTCTCGGGGCAGACCTATTCCCGCAAGGTCGACAGCTTCGTGCTCAACACCCTTTCCGGCCTGGCGCAGAGCGCGATGAAATTCTCGAACGACCTGCGGCTGTTGCAACACCTGAAAGAGGTCGAGGAGCCCTTTGAGGAAAATCAGATCGGCTCGTCCGCGATGGCCTACAAGCGCAACCCGATGCGCAGCGAGCGCATTTCCTCGCTGGCGCGGTATGTGATCGCCGACACGTTGAACCCCGCCGTGACCGCCGCGACCCAGTGGTTCGAGCGCACCCTCGCCGATTCCGCCAACAAGCGCATTTCGGTGCCGGAGGCCTTCCTCGCGATCGACGCGATTTTAAATCTGTATATCAACGTCGCCGGCGGGCTGGTCGTCTACCCCAAGGTCATCGCCCAACACCTCGAACGCGAGCTGCCCTTTATGGCGACCGAAAACATCCTGATGCGCGCCGTCAAGAACGGCGGCGACCGACAGGAGCTGCACGAGATCATCCGCCGCCACTCGATGGCTGCGGCGCGCGTCGTCAAGGAGGAGGGCGGCGAGAACGACCTCGTCGACCGCATCGCCGCCGACGCGCGCTTCGGCATGACAAAGGCCGAGATCCTCGAAATTCTGCGACCCGAGAACTTCGTCGGCCGCGCCGGGGAACAGGTGACGGAATTCCTGCGCGACGTCGTCGAGCCGATTTTGCGCGACAATGCCGACGCGGCGGCGGGTGACGCGCTCTTTGTCTGACGAAATATCCGGGCGCGCTGCCGTGCCCGGATTTCTGATTTTTGCAACGGAGGAAAACGCGATGTACGAATGGATCCCGGTCGGAGAACACACGCTGTATTTTGACAACCCGGTCAAGATCGGGCTTTTCTGCGCGGGCGACGAGGCGGTGCTCATCGACAGCGGCATCGACGCTTCCGTCGCGCGCAAGCTGCTGCGTTCCCTCGAGGCGCGCGGGCTGCGGTTGACGGCCATCTGCAACACCCACAGCCACGCCGACCACACCGGCGGCAACGCCTTTTTGCAGGCGCGCACCGGCTGCCGGGTCTTCGCGCCCCGCGACGAGGCCGAGATCGTCCGCCGCCCGATCCTCGAACCGGTGACGGTCTACGGCGGCAACCCGCCCGCGGCGCTGCGCCACAAGATGCTGCTCGCCCAGCCGAGCGACGCCCTGCCGCTCGACGCGCCCGACTTCCCCGCCGCCCTCGAGCCGCTTGCGCTGCCCGGGCACTCGATGGACATGACCGCCTACCGCACGCCTGACGGCGTCCTCTTTTTGGGCGACTGCGTCAGCAGCCGGCAGACCATCGAGAAGTACGGCATCCCCTTCTGCTACGATATCGCGACCTTTTTGGCGTCGCTCGACCGGCTCGAAACCCTTGAGGCGGACTGCTTTGTCCCCTCGCACACCGAGGTGCTTTCGTCCGTCGACGAGCTGCGCGCCCTCGTCGCCGTCAACCGGGACGGGGTGACGCGCGTCGCCGACGCAATCTGTGACATTTGCCGCGCGCCCGTCACGCCCGACGACCTGCTCGCCGCCCTGTTCGAGCGCTTCGGATTACAGATGAACTTCGAGCAGTACGCCATGGTCGGCAGCACCGTCCGCTCCTATCTCACGTGGTTGCAGGAGACCGGGCGGATCGACGCCGAATTCCGCGACAACCGCCTTTTCTGGCGCACGCTCGCCTGACGAAAGGAGCCTGCGATGCAGCAGCTTGAAATCGAACGCAAATGGCTCGTCGACGGCTGGCCCGACCTGCCGCCCGTCCTCGTCTGCGAGATGTGGCAGGGTTACATCAGCCACACCCCGACCGTCCGCATTCGAAAAACCGTCTCCGAAGCGGGCACAAGCCGGATGCTGTGCCTGAAAAGCGCGGGCACGATCGCCCGGACGGAGGTCGAGATCGAGCTCGACGCCGCGACCTTTGACGCCCTGCTCGGCTTTACCTGCGGCGATTTGATCTACAAACGCCACCGCCGTTACGCCCTCGCCGACGGGTTGGTGCTGGAGGTCAGCGAGGTCGACCCCGGGCGCGAGACGTCCTTCTTTTACGCCGAGGTCGAATTCCCCTCGATGGCGGCCGCCGAGCGCTGGCAGCCCGACGAGACGATGCGCGATTATCTTTCAAACGAGGTCAGCGGCGTCCCGGGGTACAGCATGGGCGCCTACTGGCGCCGCACCCGCGAGGCGCAATCGGCAGAAAACGGAAAAACCGCCCTATAAACACAAAAAAGCTGCCCGACAGCCGTCGCGCAGCTTTTCTTTTTTGTCCCGTCAGGCGTCGAGCGCCGCCATCAGCTGACCGAGCACCGGCTCGAAGGTCACGCCGTACCAATGGTTTTCGACGGCGGCGGTCGCGCGGATGCAGGCGACCGTGTAGTCGGCGGCGATTTTGGCGGCGGCGCGGGCGTCCTTGCCCCGCAGGAGCGCCCCGACGAAGGCGGAGGCGTAAACGTCGCCCGTGCCGTGGCAGCCGCCCGGCAGCTTTTCGTGCTCGTAAAGCGAATAAACGCCGTCCTGCAACACCGCGACGCCGGTCTTGCCCGGCGCGTAGGAGACGCCGGTCAGCACGACGTTTTTGCAGCCGAGCGCGCGCAGCTTTTCGAGCAGGCCGTCGATATAGGCGCGGTCATAGGCGGTGCGGTAGTCCGTGCCGGTCAGGAAGCAGGCCTCGGTGATGTTGGGCAGGACGTAATCCGCCGCGCCGCAAAGGCTGCGCATCGCGTCGACAAAGGCGGCGTCGAAGGCGGGGTAGAGCGCGCCGTTGTCCGCCATGGCGGGGTCGACGACCTTCACGCAGCCGTCCGCCGCAACGCGCCGGAAGAGCTCTTTAACGAGGTCGATCTGCGCCGTGCTGCCGAGGTAGCCGGTGTAGATCGCCGAAAAGTCGATGCCCTCTTTTTCCCAATGCGCCAGAATGGCGGGCATATCCTCGGTCAGGTCGCGGCAGGTGTAGCCGGTGAAGCCGGAGGTGTGGGTCGAGAGGACGGCGGAGGGCAGGACGCAGGTCTCGAGCCCGCAAGCCGAGAGAATGGGCAGCGCGACCGTCAGCGAGCACTGGCCGACGCAGGAAATATCCTGCACGGTGAGGATTCGTTTGTAGGACATGACGTTGACTTCCTTTCCGAAAAAATTTTCAGCGGCGGTGTTACGCCGGTTTGTCGGTTTTATCTTGCGGCGGGTGGCAGAGCAGCTTCGTCGTCTCCCACAGGTCGCGGTGGCGGATTTTGCGGGGCTCGAAATGCAGCAGCGAATAGACGACGTGCATCACGGCGCCGGCGCCGAACGCGCCGAGGAAGGAGCCGACGCCGACGGGGCCGCCGAGCAGCCAGCCGGCGAGCAGCACCGCCGAAAAGAGCAGAATTTCGACGACGCCGATCGGGATTTTCGGCATGCGCTTGCCGATGCCGATGAGCAGGGAATCCTTCGGCCCGCAGCCCTGCGCGCCCTTCATATAGATCAGCATGCCGACCGCCATAAAGACGAAGCCGAGCAGCATGACGGCGACGCCGACCCAAAGGCTGTGGTTTTCGGGCAGCGGGTTGAGGTCGTTATAAAGCTGCACGAGGTTGCCGGTGAGCAGGGTGTCGATGATCGTGCCGTAGCCGATGCGCTCCCCGAGCAGCAGGTCGATGAGCAGGATCACCGCCGACAGCACCGTCATCGACAGGCCGTAATTCAGCACCGTATGGTTGGCGATCCCCATGCCGAGGCAATCCCACGGCGCGAGGCCGATATTCGCGTAGATCGTCAGGTGCACCCCGAGGGCGAAGACGGCGAGCCCCGCCGCGATGCGGCACCAGGCGAAGACGATTTGCGAGCGTTTCAATTTGCCGTCTCCTCCCCTTTCTCCGGCGGCGTGTCTTGCGCGCGGTCGTAATCCTCCAAAAAGGAATGCGCCTGCCCGCGGGATTTGTAGCCCGGGAAGGTGTCGAGGCAGACGGCGTGCAGACTGCGGAAGAGGTTGCGCTCGACGTCGGGGTTGGTCTCGTGCAGGCGGCGCAGCAGCAGCTTGATTTCCTGCCGCTTCGAGTCGACGGCGGACTCGTCGGACAGACCCTCGGTAAACCGGCAGGCGCATTGCAGAAATGCGAGGCCGTTGTACTGTTGCCAGGCGACGATCGCCGGTTCGCGCACGCAGTAAAGCGGGCGGATGAGCTCCATGCCCTCGAAATTTCGGCTGTGGAGCTTCGGGATCATGGCTTGCAGCTGGGAGCCGTAGAACATGCCGAGCAGGGTCGTCTCGATCACGTCGTCGAGGTGGTGGCCGAGGGCGATTTTATTGCAGCCGAGCTCCTTCGCCCGGCTGTAAAGGTAGCCGCGGCGCATCCGAGCGCAGAGGTAGCAGGGGGATTTTTCCTGCCGGTTCGCCACGTCGAAAACGTCGGTCTCGAACACCGTGATCGGAATGTGCAGCAGCGAAGCGTTGCGCTCGATTTGCTGCCGGTTGCGCGGCTGATAGCCCGGGTCCATCACGAGGAAGGTCAGCTCGAACGGCGTTTCGCTGACCCGCTGCAGCAGCTGCATCAGCTTTGCGAGCAGCATGGAATCCTTGCCGCCCGAAATGCAGACGGCGACCCGGTCGCCCGGCGCGAGGAGCTCGTAACGCTGGACGGCGGCGACAAAGGGGTTCCAGAGCTCCTTCCGGTATTTTTTCAGAATACTGCGCTCGATGAGCTGGTAAGGCGCGAGCTCGCGTTTCATGTTGTCCCCTCCCCGCCGGTGCGGATTTTATAAAACAGCAGCCCCGCGTCGCCGCTGCCGCCGATCGCGCCCCGCCGGAAAAGCGGGACGAAATCGGGCTGCGCATGAACGGGGGCTGCTGACCTTCGTTGCGGTGTTCGACAGCGGGCGAACGGTTGCTTATTCGCCGCGGCGCCGGTTGCGGAAGCCCGGCCGATTGCCGCCGTTGTGGGGGCGGGGACGGCGCTGCGGCTCCTCGGAAAGGTCGTTTTCGGGCACGAGACCTTCGACCTCGATCAGCGCGTCGCGCCGGCTGAGGTTGATTCTGCCCTGATCGTCGATCTCGGAGACCTTGACGATGACCTCGTCCCCGACGGCGACGACGTCCTCGACCTTGTCGACGTGCTTGACATCGAGCTTGCTGATGTGGACAAGGCCTTCCTTGCCGGGGGCGATCTCGACGAAGGCGCCGAAGTTCATCAGGCGGGTGACCTTGCCCTTATAAATCGCGCCGATCTCGGGATCCATGGCGATGGTCTCGACGATCATCAGGGCGCGCTTGGCGTCGTCGAGGTCGACGGCGGAGATAAAGACGTGTCCGTCGTCCTCGATGTCGATCTTGCAGTTGCAGTCGGCCTGGATCTTCTGGATGACCTTGCCGCCCGAGCCGATGACCTCGCGGATCTTGTCGGGGTGGATCGTCGTCGTGAGCATCTTGGGGGCGTACTTCGAGAGGTTCTCGCGCGGGGCGGGAATGGCCTTCAGCATGACCTCGTCGAGGATATAGAGGCGGGCTTTATAGGTCTTGTCGAGCGCTTCGCGAATGATTTCGGGCGTCAGGCCGTGCACCTTCAAATCCATCTGAATGGCGGTGATACCCTGATGCGTACCGGCGACCTTGAAGTCCATATCGCCGAAGAAATCCTCAAGCCCCTGAATGTCGACCATCGTGATGAAGCGGTCTCCCTCGGTCACGAGGCCGCAGGAGATGCCGGCGACCGGCGCCTTGATCGGCACGCCGGCGTCCATGAGCGCCAGCGTCGAGCCGCAGATCGAGCCCTGCGAGGTCGAGCCGTTGGAGGAAAGCACCTCGGAGACGAGGCGGAGCGAATAGGGGAATTCCTCCTCGCTGGGAATGACGGGCAGCAGCGCCCGCTCCGCCAGCGCGCCGTGTCCGATCTCGCGGCGGCCGGGGCCGCGGGAGGGGCGGGTCTCGCCGACGGAATAGGACGGCATATTATAATGGTGCATATAGCGCTTGCTGTCTTCGTTGTCGATGCCGTCGAGCAGCTGGCTGTCGCGGATGGTGCCGAGCGTCGCGATCGTTAACACCTGGGTCTGTCCGCGGGCGAACAGGCCGGAGCCGTGCACGCGGGGCAGCAGGCCGACCTCCGCCCAGAGCGGACGGATCTCGTCGAGGCCGCGGCCGTCGACGCGCTTGCCCTCGTCGAGCAGCCAACGGCGCACGACGAATTTTTGCAGCTTATACAGGCATTCCTCGAGTTTGGCCTCCTCGCCGGGATAGACCTCGTCGAACTTGGCGTGCACCGCGTCGTAAATCGGGCGCAGACGCTCGTCGCGGACGGTCTTATCGTCGGTGTCGAGGGCGGCGCGGACGTCGTCGATGGCGAAGGCCTTGACGGCTTCGAACATTTCGGACGTCGGCTCGCTGGTTTCGAAGGTGAATTTCGGCTTGCCGATCTCGTCGCGGATGCCCTGAATAAAGGAGACGATCTTCTGGTTTTCGGCGTGTCCCTTCATGATGGCGTCAAACATGACGTCGTTCGGGATTTCGGCGGCGCCGGCTTCGATCATCGCGACCAGGTCGGCGGTCGAGGCGACGGTCAGTTGCAGGGTGGATTTCTCCTGCTGCGCGGCGGTGGGGTTGAGGACGATCTCGCCGTCGACGTAGCCGACGCTGACCCCGCTGATGGGGCCGTCCCACGGGATGTTGGAGATCGAAATGGCGATCGAGGCGCCGACCATGCCGCAGATCTCGGGCGAGCAGTCGGGGTCGACCGACATCACGGTGCAGACGATCGAAACGTCGTTGCGCATATCCTTCGGGAAGAGCGGGCGGATGGGGCGGTCGATCACGCGCGAGGCGAGGATGGCCTTTTCGGACGGCTTGCCCTCGCGGCGGGTAAAGGAGCCGGGAATTTTGCCGACCGAATAGAGCTTTTCCTCAAAATCGACCGACAGCGGCAGAAAGTCGATGCCGTCGCGGGGCTTGGCGGACGCCGTCGCGGTGCAGAAAACGGCGGTTTCACCGTACCGCACGAGGCAGGAGCCGCCGGCGAGCAGACCCATCTTGCCGGTTTCCACCCGCAGCGGGCGGCCGGCAAATTCGGTTTCGAATACTTTGAATGCTTCGTACACTTATGGTTACCTCCAAATCTTTTTTTGTACGTTTTTCGTGACGTGTCGGCGGGAGGTAAGCCGGTTTAGCAATAAATCCGCGCGCCGCGCGATTTCGGCGCGTCGATTCACTGCTAAAACACAAGCTGCCTCCCGCGGGGTTCGGAACAGGGCAGGCCGGCCGAGAAGCCGGTCTGCCCCAAACCTTGCTGTTACTTGCGGATGCCGAGCTTCGCGATGATGGCACGATAACGTTCGATATCGGTCTTCATCAGGTAGGCGAGCAGGTTCCGTCTGTGACCGACCATTTTGAGCAGGCCGCGGCGGGAATGATGATCCTTTTTGTGGACCTTCAAATGCTCGGTCAGCTCATTGATCCGCGTCGTCAGGAGCGCGATCTGAACCTCGGGCGAACCGGTGTCTCCCTCGTGCGTCCGATAGGTTTCGATGATCTGCTGCTTTTCCTCTTTGCGCATTTGCGTTCACCTCTTTCTTTTTTGCGACGCGCCGGCAAAACGGCGCGCGCGGATTCTCCGCAAACCAAGCGAGGGGTTTCGGTGCTCCGCAAGGCGGCAAACGCCCCGGGCATAGTAAGCGGAATCTTCCCTATTATAGCACGAACGTGCGGGAATGTAAAGTATTTTTTACGCCATCAGCGAACAGACCAGCTCGGCGTAGTGCGCGGGGTCGTCGAGCGGGAGGTCGGCGATGAGCAGCGCCTGGTCGTAAAGAATTTCGCTCAGCACCTTCGCGCGGTCGCGATCGTCCGCAAAGGCGGCCTTGAGGGCGGCAAAGGCGGGGTGTTCGGCGTTGAGCTCGAGCACCCGCTGCGCCTTCGGCTTCGGCTCGTTGCCCGGCATGGCGGCGAAGTATTTTTCCATCTCAAAGGTGACGCCGCCCGTCGCGCTCAGGCAAACCGGGTGCGATTTCAGCTTTTTCGAGAGCACGACGTCCTGCACCGCGTCGCCAAGTGTCTCCTTGACAAAGGCGAGCAGATCCTTGTTTTCCGCGGCGGCGGCGTCGACCTTCGCGGCGGCGTCCTCGGATTGCAGCTCGGCGTTGTCGTCCTTGATCGAGCGGGTCTGCTTGCCCGAGACCTCGCCTAAAATCTGCATGACGAACTCGTCGACCTCGTCGGTCAGGCAGAGCATATCGTAGCCCTTTTCGTGGACGAGCTCGGCCTGCGGCAGGGCGCCGATCTTCTGCACCGATTCACCGCAGGCGTAATAGATATACTTCTGCTCCTCGGGCATCGCCGCGACGTATTCCGCGAGCGTCACCCGCTTCTGCTGCGCCGCCGAATAGAAGAGCAGCAGCTCCTGCAATTTGTCCTTGTGGGCGCCGAAATCCGAAACGGCGCCGTATTTCAGCTGCAAGCCGAAGGCGTCAAAGAATTTTTCATAGGTCTCGCGGTCGTTCGCCAGCCCCTTTTTGAGCTCGGACTGGATTTTCTTTTCGATGTTCTGCGCGATGGTGTGAAGCTGGTGATCCTGTTGCAGCATCTCGCGGGAAATGTTCAGCGAGAGGTCGGGCGAATCGACGACGCCGCGCACAAACCGGAAATGATCGGGCAGCAGGTCGGCGCACTGCTCCATGATGAGCACGCCGTTCGCGTAAAGCGCGACGCCCTTTTGGAACTCGCGGGAATAGAAATCGTACGGCGCGCGGGCGGGGACAAACAACATCGCCTGATAGGAGACGACGCCCTCGGCGCTGACCCGGACGGTATAGAGCGGGTCCTGCCCGTCGCCGAATTTCTGCTTATAAAAGGCCTTGCACTCGTCCTCGCCGACCTCGCTTTTCGAGCGCTTCCAGATCGGCACCATGCTGTTGACGGTCTCGATCTCGGTGTAGGTCTCGGTCTTGCGGTCGTCGCCCTCGCCGACGGTGCGGGTCTTTTCGAGCTCCATGCGGATGGGGTAGCGGATGTAGTCGGAATAGGTCTTGACGAGGTGCTGTAAGCGGTAGGGCTGCAAGTATTCGCTGTAATCCTCGTGCTCGGTGTCGGCCTTTAATTGCAGCGTGATCTCGGTGCCGCAGGTCTCCTTCTCGCAGGGGGTGATCGTGTAGCCGTCGGCGCCGGTCGAGGTCCAGCAGTTGGCCTCCCCCGTCTTGCAGGAGCGGGTGCGCACCGTCACCGCGTCGCTGACCATAAACGCCGAATAGAACCCGACGCCGAACTGCCCGATGATGTTGCCGAGCGTCTCCTCGTCCGCCGATTCGAGCGATTCCTTGAATTGCAGCGTGCCGCTTTTCGCGATGGTGCCGAGATTCTGCTCGAGCTCTTCCGCCGTCATGCCGACGCCGTTGTCGGTGATCGTCAGCGTCCGCGCGTCCTTGTCGGGGCGCAGGAAGATGTGCAGATCATTACACTGGGCGCGGACGGCCTCGTCGGTCAGGGAGAGATAGTGCAGCTTGTCGAGGGCGTCGCTTGCGTTGGAGATGAGCTCCCGCAGGAAGATCTCCCGGTTGGTGTAGATCGAGTGGATCATCAGGTCGAGCAGGCGTTTCGATTCCGCCTTGAAATGTTTCTTTGCCATGAGATGTTTCTGTCCTTTCCGATTTTATAAATCCTTGCCGCAGCAGCGTTTGTATTTCTTGCCGCTGCCGCAGGGGCAGGGGGCGTTGCGGCTGACGACGCCTTTGCCCCGCACCGTGCGGCTGACCGTCCCGTCGCCCGCGCGGTCGTCGGAGGTCTCCTCGGCGACCTTTTCGCGCTTGACCTCCTCGTTGCGGCGAATTTGGACGCTCAAAACGAGCCGGGCGGTCTGCTCGCGGATGGCGGCGGTCATGGCGGAGAACATATCATAGCCCTCGTTGCGGTATTCGACGACGGGGTTGTGCTGGCCGTAGGCGCGCAGGTGGATGCCGTCGCGCAGCTCGTCCATGGCGTCGATGTGATCCATCCAGTTGGTGTCGACCGTGCGCAGCAGCATGACGCGCTCGATCTCGCGCATCAAGTCGCTGCCGAATTCGGCTTCCCGCGCGGCGTAGCGGTCGGCTGCCTTTTGTTTCAGCTGCGCCGCAACGTCCTCGCGCGAATAGTTGCCGAGCTGCTCGGTCGTATAGCGCAGGTCGTCGGGGCCGGTGATCCAGCCGGCGAAGAACTCCCGCAGGCCGTCGAGGTTCCAGCCGTCGTGCACGTCGCCGTCGGTCAGGAAATTCGAAACGGCGCTGTCGATCGTGTCGTCGATCATCTTGCGCACCGAATCGTGCACGTCCTCGCCGTTGAGAACTTTATCGCGCTGTTCGTAAATCAGCTCGCGCTGCTTGTTCATGACGTCGTCGAATTCGAGGACGCTCTTGCGCGCGGCGAAGTTGCGCCCTTCGACCTTCTGCTGGGCGCTCTCGATGGCGCGGGAGAGCAGCCCCATTTCGAGCGGCGTGTTCTCGTCGACCTTGAGGGTCTCCATCAGGTTGTAGACCCGCTCGCCGCCGAACAGGCGCATCAGGTCGTCCTCGAGCGAGACGAAGAAGCGGGTCTGACCCGGGTCGCCCTGCCGCCCGGCGCGGCCGCGCAGCTGGTTGTCGATGCGGCGGGATTCGTGCCGCTCGGTGCCGAGGATATAGAGCCCGCCGGCGGCGCGCACCCGGTCGGCTTCGGGTGCGATCTCGGCCTTATAGCGGTCGTTGAGCTCGACAAAATGCTGCCGGGCCTCGATGATGTCGGCGTTGTCGGTCTCGGCAAAGCCGGTCGCTTCGGCGATGATCTCCTCGCTGTACCCGAGGCGGCGCAGCTCGGCCTTGGCGAGGTATTCGGCGTTGCCCCCGAGCATGATGTCGGTGCCGCGCCCCGCCATGTTGGTGGCGATCGTGACGGCGCCCTCCTTGCCCGCCTGCGCGATGATCTCGGCCTCTTTTTCGTGGTGCTTCGCGTTCAGGACGTTGTGGCGGATGCCGCGGCGCTTGAGCAGGGAGCTGAGCAATTCGGATTTTTCGATCGTGATGGTGCCGACGAGCACCGGCTGCCCCTTTTCGTGGCAGGCGACGATCTGGTCGATGACGGCGGAAAACTTCGCCCGCTCGGTCTTATAAATGACGTCCTCGTTGTCGACGCGGATGAGGGGCTTGTTGGTCGGGATCTCGACGACGTCGAGCTTGTAAATTTCGCGGAATTCGGCCTCCTCGGTCATGGCGGTACCCGTCATGCCCGACAGCTTCGCATACAGGCGGAAGAAGTTCTGGAAGGTGATGGTCGCGAGGGTCTTGGACTCGTGGGCGACGGTGACGCCCTCCTTCGCTTCGATCGCCTGGTGCAGCCCTTCGTTGTAGCGGCGGCCGAACATCAGGCGGCCGGTGAACTCGTCGACGATGATGACCTCGCCGTCCTTGACGACGTAGTCGACGTCGCGCTTCATGATGCCGTAAGCCTTAATCGCCTGGTGAATGTGGTGGGAAATTTCGATGTTTTCGGCGTCGTTGAGGTTGTCGAGGTGGAAAAACGCCTCGGCCTTCTGAACGCCCGCCGGCGTCAGCGTGCAGGTCTTGGCCTTTTCGTCGACGACGTAATCCCCGTCGTACTGCAATTCCTCGTCGGTCGCCTTGTCGTCCGATTCGCGCACCCGGACGGCCTTCAGCCCCCGCGCGAAGCGGTTGGCCTGCTGATACAGGTCGGTCGATTTCTCGCCCCGCCCCGAAATGATGAGCGGCGTGCGCGCCTCGTCGATGAGGATGGAGTCGACCTCGTCGACGATGGCGAAGTTGTGGCCGCGCTGGACCTTGT
>CANQSG010000011.1 GCA_947626485.1 uncultured Clostridia bacterium
GTGCAGACGGTTTCGATGCCGCAGAGGTTCATGTGGTACTTCGCGGTCAGGGGATAGGGCAGGCCGCCCTCCGTAAAGCCGAAGGTGCCGAGGAAGGCCTGCACCGCATCGGCAGCGGGGGACGCATAATTTGCGCCGAGCCAGGCGTAGAGCTTCGGGTGGAAGTTGCACATGATGCCGCAGTAACCGCCCGCGCCCGCCCGCATCGAGGAGAGCAGCGTCTGGCAGTTGGCATTCAGCAGGTGGAAATGGCTGCCCCGCAGCTGTGCGGCGCGTTCGGCCAGCAGGGCGTCGTCGCAGCAGGTGTCCTTCATGTAGTAAAACCGGCCGGTCGAAAGGCACCAGTCGAGAATGCGCGGCGTGACGAGCCGCTTGTAGGGGTGTGGGCACTCGTAAAGCCCCAGCTTCGCGTCGGCCGGCAGCTGCTTGAGCAGCGCCTCGGCGTTGGCGAGAAAGACGTCGTCGCCCTCGTTCGCGGGGTCGAGCCGGTTCGTGATGAGGATGAGTGCGTCGGTGCCGGAATCGTAGATCGCGTTGAGCTCCTTCGCCTGATCCGCCGGCGCGTCGGAAACGTGCCCCGACGAGACGACCAGCAGCTTTTTGTCGAGCGACTTCGCGTGCTCGTAGACCGCGCGGTTGAGCGCGACGCGTTCCTCGAGCGAGAGGTAAAAGATCTCGCTCGACTGGCAGACGGCGAAAATGCCGTCCAGCCCGTTTTCGGCGTACCATTCCACATACCGGCGCGCGGTGTCGAGGTCGACGCTGCCGTCCGCCCGGTAGGGCGTGATCATCGTTGTCAAAATTTCCATAAGCTTCGCCTCCTGCCCTCTATTATACCTGCTCGCTCGGAAAAAGGCAAGTGGTTTGAAGGGCAGAAGGCGCGGCTTTGCGGGATTTTTTTACGCGGAGAAGCCGATGCGGCGGGGTTCGGCGGCGGCGGGCGGGGGAGAAGCGACGTCCTGCGCGCGGATGGTTTTGAGGTCCTGCTCGGTGATGTCCTCAAACGGGACGGTGAGCAGCCGCGACGCCTGATTCATCTGCGCCTGTTCGAGCAGGTTGCGCACGAACCGCCCGTTGCCGAAATCTTCCTGCGTCCGCACGACGTCGAAGTGCAGCGCCAGCTTTTCCATCGCGTCGTCGGTCAGGCAGAGGGATTTATCCTTCGCCATCAGCCGGGCGATGTCGCAGAGCTCGCGGGTGTCGTAGTCGGCAAAGGGCACGTGGAAGGCGATGCGGGAGCGCAGGCCGGGGTTCTTGTCGAGGAAACGCTCCATCGGCTCGGGGTATCCGGCGAAAATGACAACCACGTCCTCGCGGTGGTTTTCCCTTTCCTGCACGATGGTGTTGATGGCCTCGTCGCCGTAGCTTCCTTCCCGCTCGACCAGTGCATAGGCCTCGTCGATAAAGAGGACGCCGCCGAGCGCCGCTTTGAACTTTTCCTGCACGGTTTTCGCCGTCCACCCGACGTAGCGCGCGACAAGGTCGGCGCGCCCGACCTCGACGAGGTGTCCGCGGGAGAGCACACCGTTGTCCTTGAGGATTTGGGCGAACAGCCGCGCGACCGTCGTCTTGGCGGTGCCGGGGTTGCCGGTGAAGACCATGTGCATCGAGCACCGGTCGCAGGGGAAGCCCTTGTCGGCGTAGAGCTTCTGCATTTTGTAGTAAGCCAGCGCCTTTTCGAGCACGTCCTTCGCGCCGTCGAGCCCCACCATTTCCCGCAGCCGGTCGTAGGCGCTGCCCCGCGGCGCGGCGGCGAGGGCCTTCGTCTTGACGGCGGCGAGTTCCTTATACTGCGGGTAGACCGCGGTTTTCAGCTTCGCGTTGAACCAGGTATCGAACCGCGCGCGCAGGTCTGGCGCGAGATACCCCTGCTCGTCGTTCAGCGTTTCCAGCAGCCGCTTGTCCGGCCGGACGCCCGCCTTCTTCGCAAGGCCTTTCAGAAAGACCGTCGCCCGCGCGGCGTCGGCGAATTCTTCCTGCAATTCGACGAGGGTGACCGTCCCGAGGTTTTCGTAGAAGATCGGCTTGACCTTCGCGCATTCCTGCGGCAGGCAGAAAATCGTGAGGACGCGGTTGCGGTAGCGCTTCGCCGTCTCGCAGATGATTTCGATGGCGTCGCCGTTGCGCGTCGCCAGGTTGGAGTCCTCGGCGCATTCGTTGGCGTTAAACCGCACGATGACCGCGCCGCCGAAGCTCGCCCGGTAGAGCGCGTCGTAAATCATCTCCGGGATGTCCTCGTCGGCGTCGAAATCCAGGAAGGCGTACCGCCGGTTTTCGAGCCGGTGATTCGCGTAAAGCGCGCGCAGCAGCTGGCGGCAGGTCTCGCACCGGGTCTCCCGGTCGTCGGTCTGCACGAGATAGTGCACCGGGTGGCCGTAGCCCTTAAACGAAGCGGCGGGCGCGGTGTAAATGCGGTCGAGCTCCGGCAGGAGGGAGGAACGCATGAGGTATTTCTCGGCGGCTCGCTGAATTTCCTCGCGGCTCTGCTCGGCAATCAGGTTTTCCCCGTAGTGCAGCTCGCGGGTGTAACGGCCGGTGACCTTGTCGAGCCCGAACCGTTCCTTGACGTCGTCGTCGTCCCCGATATAGTCCTGCCGGTTGGCGGCACAGAGCAGGTCCTCGACGTCGCCGAGGGTGATTTCCGTGACCGTCCGGTCGTGCAGCGGCAGACCGATTGCCGGGAAAAACGCGTCCAACACCGCGCCCGCCTTGCCCGGACGGGTGAAAATCGCCCCCGCCGTGACGGCGCCGCCGTCGAACTCGGACACAAAGCAAAACGTGCCGTCCGCCTGCCGGCTGTTGAACCGTTCGCACTTGACGGCGAGCCTGCGGTGCGCCTCGCGCATCGTCCGCATATCGTCCTCGCCCCTGACGTCCGCGTCGGTCAAGCCTTCGATTTTGTAGAACAACATAAAACAACCTCCCAACAACCATGTCATCATTTCGTTCTGTCAATAAGAATACCACAACCGATGTACCGAAAAAGGGACATTCCCCCCGCCGCGCGGCGATTTTTCCGCACCCTTGCCTTTCGCGCTCGGCTTTGTCCCTATTATATCATACCCCCGAAAAAAATTACAACTTTCCGCCCGCCCCCGCGCAGCTCGTCCGCGTTTTGCCCGGATTCGCGCGGGTTTTCTCTGCAAAATCCGCCGCCGTATTTACAAACGGCGGGCGGTGTGGTATGATAATCGTAGCGCGCGGGCTGCACCGAATTTGTCGCACCCCGCGCGATAAAATCCGGGGAAAGCCTTGTCAGGGAGGAAGGAAAGATGCGTTTTCTTCAAAGAGCCGCCGCGCTGGCGGCAACGCTTTCGCTGCTTGCCGGGTGCGCCGCGCCGCAAGCCCCCGACGCGCCGAGCCAAACGTCCGCGCCCGCGCCCGCCGTTTCCCAGACGGCAGCGCCCGACGACGCGTTGGCCGACGCCGTCGCGCGCGCCCGCGAAACCTACCGCGCCGACGCGGTGTTTTACGACACGGTGACGCCGATCAAGGCGCTGCTGCTCGGCGAGACCCAGATCGTCGCCCTGACCTGCGTCGGCGGATTCGAGCAGACCGAAGCGCTCGAGCGCGCCGCCGTCGCGCGGGTGGAAACGAGCCGGCTCGCTGCCTTCGCCGTCGTGAACATCTATGACAAGACCGGCAAGAGCCTTTCGGTCACGCTCTCGCCGACCGACGCCGACGCCCTCGCCGCAGAGCTGAACGGGTGACGGGAAACGGGACGGCTTTAGCCGTCCCGTTTATTAATGCGATTGTATTGCCTATTTGTTGTCGGTAGGGAAAAGCCGGATATGGATTCCGTTCAAACGTTCGCCCTCACTGTCCTCATCCGCTTCAAAGAAGTTGAAATAATAACGCTTTCGGTCGTCGTTCATGTTGTGTGCGTTGGTGTTTAAGTAATAAGGATCAGAAGTGTCTGCGCAAATCCGCTCGGAGTCGGCGGTAAACGCAAAGTAACAGTTGGCGGTATCCACGTCCTCAAAATCAAGTTCGTCCGCACCCTGCGGCTGATAATCGGCGTTGTTCAGAATGCCGCATACCATCCGATAAAAAGCCGTCAATTCATCCGGTCCTGCGTCGGCGTCGCTTTCTGCGTCGGATTCGCTCGCCCAATCGGAAAAGTCGCCGACTTCTTCGACGTAATCCCGAAGCGGTATGTATGCGCCGTCCTCGCGATCGATCGGGAAGAAATCACATTCATGCACCAGCCTGACGATTTCTAAGCGCATAGCGGTTTTTGCCTCGTCAAAGCTGTCAAACAGCCGCGCCTCGCTTTGAAACGTCGGCGAAGTCCAGAAACGGCTGTCTCCTTTCTTCTCACCGAATTCGCTTGTCAATACGTACTTTGCCATGATTCATTTCCCCTTTTTCATATTTATAGATTTTCATTCGCAATGGAAAAGAAGTATGAGCAGTCTAGCGTGAGCAGTAGCATTGTTTAATATGTATTATTTCATTCTTGCCCGTCGGCTCCGAAAATGAAGTTTACGATTCTGTTTGCTGCCTTTTCCGTCGCTTTGGCGATGTCATCTTTTGTCCAATATTTCTGTTCGTTGCCTTCATATTCCTTCGCAAGATAGGACGCTATAGGATATTTGCTGTCCTTATAGCCGCCTTTTTCGCTGACGCTTTTCGAAATTTTTGTTCTGAACCATGCGTCTCCCGCCGAACGGTTGATCGTTTCCTCGAGCAGGATTTTATTGCCCAGTTTGTCTACAACCACTTTAAATTCATCTTCGTCCGCAATATTTGCGTCTGCCCGTATTTGCGAATGATCTCTTCCGCTCTGCGGCATGATGTGTTCAATATCCGGCTTGTCAATAGCAAAAGGAATGTTGTTCTCTTGTGCGAAGAGATATTCATTAAGATAAACCAGCGAGTTGTCGTTGCAATCATTTGCTTGTGAAAGAAGTTTTTCCTTCTCGAACGACTTATTGATATGGTTTATAAAATCGGTTTTAATCTCTTCTTCCGAGACTTTTTCATCGACAAGCTTTATTTCTTCCTCAAATAAAAACGTTTTAATATATTTGCTTGAAAAACCAAAGTCGACCAACGCAAACGCGGCAAAAAGGCGCAAAAAGCTTTCCGCCACAACCGTTATTTTCTCTTCGGTAATTTCTTTTTCGTCAAGCCTTAACAGGTAGCTTGCAAAAAACAGCTTTGCGTTCACGTTAAACTTCAAAAGCACCTTGACAGCGGTATAGTCCGAAACCTTTTCCCACGCTTTTCCGAGTCTGATTAGGTCCTCGCACAACTCTATCGGCTGCTCGTTTAATTTCTTGCTGCCCGCCGTTTTTTCGTTTTGCACGTCTTGTGTAAAATAGCGTCTAAGACCCGGCGTCCTTACGCTGATAGCGCCGGACGGTTTGGTTTCGCTCTCCGCCGTGCGGAGGTAATACATATATTGCATTAAAAGTCCGAAGATGTCGGAAACCCCGCATTTTTCCAGCAATTCAGCTTGATACCTAAAGTCACGCCACTTCTTGTCGTATGCGGTTTTGTCTTTCGCCGCCGCATACATTTTTGCCGATATGATATCCGCATCACTTAAGGGTTGTCCGTCGGCGTTCAAAGAGTTGAACATTTCGATTGCTTGCCCGATTTGCCAGCTTTTAATCTCTATGACTTCGCAATTTTTTAACAAGGTTTTAGTAAAGCCGTTTATCTCGGAAGCGCTCTCCCTCCGTAATTGATCGTAGAAAAATCTGAAATTGCGGAAGAAATTTGTGAATTTGTTGTCCTTTTGCTTATATGGGATTTTGTAATAGTTAGAGTCTGCATCGGAATAGGTTGCAGATTGCATAATGGTTACAAAATCGGATACAAAGTGTTCGTTTTCGTTGATGGATTCATTTTTCAGGGCAACCAATTTTTTATATATTTTTTCGCCGTCCGATTCGTCCGGACAATCAGGGATTTCGTCGGTATCCACGCGGTAGAGTATATTGATTATTTCTTTTCTGCGGTCACGCAAAGCGTTACGCAGACTTCTGCTGTCCTCGTCGTCGCGCATCGCATTGATTTCTTCATTGATTCTTATGAGCAACGCCTTTAACAGTAAAAGAAAGGTTGTGGTCCTTTGCTGACCGTCAATCAATTCAAGTCGCTTATCCCCGTCGGAGCAGCTTATAATAATTGTGCCAAAAAAATGACTTTCTTTTCCGCCGTTGTCAATGTAGTCGTTGACGTCCTGCCACAGCTTATCGCACTGTGTAATTCCCCAGGTATAGGGCCTTTGGTACGCCGGGACGACAAAGGAGGCCTCTTCGTCTGCGGGTTTCAGGTACTCCCCGATTTTTAATAATTTCGGTTCAATGTTTTTTGCCATAAGTATCTCCTCCAATATTTTTATTAAGGTTGTCGAGTTATGCAACCTTTGCTTAGGATAACATATCCAAGGGAAATGATCGAATAAATTTTCCGAAACACCGTCGCGGTATTTCCGGCATTGCCGGGCGTTGTCGTACGGTGCAAACTACGAAGGGATTGTATCAGTCGCCCGTTTTCACCCACATCGCCGGTCTTACGCCGTCGGTGGAATCCGACAGCATAAGCGCGTTGATCTGTCCGTCGTCGCACACGTGACAGAGGTAGCCGGGCGAAGTTTCGTTTGCGGTGCGCAGCCACCAAAAGGCATATGGATCTTGAATGTTCGTTTGATATTCTTCGCTTGTCTTTTGTCTGGTATAATCGCTATAACCGGCTCTCGCGTCCTTCGGATCGGAAAAATATTTTTTGTAATCGTCAAGGCTTAATAAAAATATTTTATCGTCCGGCAGAACGTTTGCGATTTTTTCTCGTTCTTCGTCGTCAAAAGCAGTCGCGATAAATTCGCCGTTCAGCCAATCGCGCAAACCGCTGTTTTCCCATTTGTTGTCCCGCTCTGCGGAAAAAACAAGGTTGTCGATCACGTTTTCGGTGATCAGCAGCGTCATGCCGCCTTTCTTATCAAGCACGCGCCAAGTAAGCGGACTTGCCGTTTTTCCGCCTTTGTCCTGCACGTAGCGCCCGAAGGTCACGGTTTCATAGCTTTTCGGCTGTTCGGCGGGCTTGGACTTTTTCTTTTTCGCGTCGGTCAAAAGCCGCACCGAGATCGCGTTGACGACCCTGCCGTCGTCATCGGTGTCCTCATAAATAAAATAATAGGGCTTTGCGCTGTCTGTCATATTGTGGATGTTCATTTTCAGCGTTTTCCCGTAGTAGTCATAATCGGCAAGGATGGAATCTTTGTTTCCCACAAAGGCAAAATTCCAATTTGCGTCGTCGGTATCCTTCACGTCGAGATCGGTATCTTCGCAGAAATAGTCTGGATCGCTTACGATTTTTCGGATGATTTCTCCCAACGCGTGTACCCCTCCTTCTTCCGCCGTCCCTATCACCAGTTCGTATTCGCCGTTTTCGGCCGGCATAAGATGTGGGGTGCTATCACAAAAGCCCCGGAGAGGTTCGTATTCGCCGTTTTCAAACGGCGCAAAATCGCACTTTTTCACAACGCGTTTTACCGTTTTGCGCATTTCGGATTTTGCGGTATCAAACGAATCAAAGATTTTTACGGTTTCTTTACAGTCGGTTTGCTCGCCCCACCATTCGGCGTTTTCCGCCTTGGTCTTGATCTCAGTCCATAAGATATACTTTGCCATGATTCATTCCTCCTTGAATTGATGCTTTTCTATTTACGGATTTTCATCCGCATCGGACAAGAAATGCGCAGTCTATAACCGTACTTCGACTGCTTTGGGTAAGTTTTTATGTCGTCGCTTCGCGCTTTATTTTATCTGATCTCCACCTTTTGTTGTCGACCTTAAACTTTTGCAACGGATAACAAATAACAAAAGGAACAACATAACAAAAAACGGCAATCAAAAATCCGTCATGTGATTCGTGATTCTCCATCACATAAACTCTGAAAATGAAAGCGAAAGCGACGGCAACGGGAAGGGGTTTACAAGTCGATTTCGAAGGTGTGCGTGTGGTTGACGAGGTCGAGCGCGAGCTGGGCGGCGGAGAGCGTTTCGGTCACCTCGTCGAGGTCGGCCTTGACTTGGTCGAGGTCGTAGTTGATGTATTGATAATCGATGATGTTGCTGCGTTCGTAGGTTTTATAGCGCGCCTTCGGCATCGTGTTCGCCATATCTTTCAGCTTGGACTTCATCTGGGAGAGCTGCGGAATGTAGACGAGCATTTCGTCGACCGTCATGTTGAATTCGGGAATGACGGTGGTCGTGTTGAACCGGTTGATGGCGTGCTTGACCCGGCGAATCTTGGCTTCGAGCGCGGTCAGCGCGGCCTTGGTCGCTTCGTAATCATACGAAGGCCGCACCGATTCCACGTCCTCGCCGACGCTGGCAAGAAACGTCTTGGCGTTTCGTTCCTGCGAGGCGAGATTGCCGTAGTCCTGCTGCAATTTGGAGAGCAGCTTTGCTGCCTGTGCGGATGTGTAATTCATAGGAACCCCAACTTTCTTTTTTATTTTTTTGTCTTTGTGATTGCTTCCATTCTACTATATCTGCGAAAAAATTACAAATTTCCGCAGATCGGGGTGTCGATCTCGCGGGAAAACGCCGCGACGTCGAAGAAATCGCGTTTCTTATGATACAACCCGGTATGTGCCGAATTCGGTGCATATCCCGGAAAGCGCAAGGAAACGGCGTTTACATCAGGCGGAACAGTCCCGTGACGTCGCTGCCGCCGATGCGCAGGGTCAGGCGCGGGGCGTCGGTCTGCGCGAGGGCGCACCCGAAATGGATGTCCGCCGCAAAAAGCGGCTCGTTGCCCGGAATATGCACCATGCGTTCGGCTGTCACCGACTGCACCGGCGTGCCGGGGACGAGCGACCCGAACTCGATCTCGTGCGCTTCGTGGACGATCTCGACCCGCTTCCATTCTTCGAGGCTGCCCTCGTAATAGATGTTTTTCAGATGGACGCAGCCGGCAAAGGTGTTTTCCCCGACGCGCTTTACCCGCCGCGGGATGGTGACGTTTTGCAGATTTGTGCACCCGGCAAAGAGACCCGCCGGGAGCGCTTCGATGCTCGCGGGCAGCAAAACGTCGGTGATGTGTTCGTTGCCGGCAAATGCCGACCGGGCGACGGCGATGACGGGCGCGACGGTTCCGGAGGCTTTTTGAATCTGCGCCGGCACCCGGACGACCGCCGCGTCGCAGTCGCCCAGCCCGACCAGCCCGACGGGGAGCCGATCCGGGTGCAGCCAGAGCACGGCGAGCTTGAATTCCAACCCCCGCGGCGGCGCGACGTCTTTCATCTGTTCGGCATAATCCGGATAACGCATGGTAAATTCCCCCTGTGATTTTTTCTGCCCCGATTATAGCACACCCGCGAAGAAAATTACAACTTTCCGAGCCGTCGTCGCCCGCAGGCGGTGACGAAGATAAAACGGACGCAAAAGCCTATCGCCGCATTTTTCGCGCAGCGATGGGCTTTTTTCAGCGCAGCAGGGTCATCAGGATGTCGCCCTTGCCGACGTGCCGACCGTAAAAATCGGTGGTGACGTCGAGATCCGGCTTGTAAAAGCCGAGGATTTTGCCGTAAAAATCCTTCAGCACCTTCTCGCCGTTGCTCCGGGTCTCCACCCAGCCGAGGATTCTGCCTCTCCAGTCTTTGACTGCTTCTCTCGCCATAGAAAACACCTTCCTTTTTATTATGTAGACGGTTCGCCGTCGAAATCGCACAGAACCGAAAAAGTTGAACAGTATTCACCATGTTCCATTAAATTTTAGCATAAAATAAAAAAGATGTCAACCGATTTTACAAAAAAAGAGGGCGGGCGTATGTTTAAGATCAAGGCGCGCGACGGGCGCAATAATCTGACGGGGCGACGGCTGGCGGCGCTGCGGCGTTCCAGGCAGCTTTCGCAGCGCGGACTGGCGGCGAAAATGCAGCTGCTCGGCTTCGACGTCGACCATTATTTCATTCGCCGGGTCGAAAACGGCGAGCGCTTTGTGACCGATATCGACCTCGTGATCTTTGCCCGCGCGCTCGGGGTGCCGATTTCCGAGCTGCTGTCTGCCGACGACGAAAACCTCTGATTCCTATTGTACCAAATCTCGCGCCGCATGTCTTATGCTGGCAGCATAATTTTCCTGTTTTTTTCATGTTTTTTTCGGAAAGTTGTTATTTTCCCGCCGATGTGTTATAGTAAGAACGATGGTTGTTTCGTCGGCAGGCGTCTTATTTGGATTTTCGGGAAACGTGTGTTATACTTTTTCGCGCCGTGCAACCTTACCCAAATCATGTCCCGAATCGGGGACACGGCGGCCGTTATAATGGAAAATAAAAAAGGAATGGGGTAGGAAAATGAAAAAAGAAATTTACGACAGCATGACCGATGTGAAGCTCTCGCCCTTAGATTTTATCACCTTAATGTTCGAGCGCACCGACGAGGACGGGATTTTGTACCTTCCCGGGCTTTGTTATCAGCGTCCGGGCTGGGAAGTGGACGCTCCCGGCAGCACCGATGCGGGCATGAGCTATCGCTGCAAGATGGACTGGAACCTCGCGAAATACGAAAAGACGCTGGAATCATTCCGGGCGCTTTACGCGGCGCTGGAACGCTGCGCGGCGCATTATGACGCGCTGGAAGAAGAATCCGCAGACGTCGAGGCGATCCTCTCGCGCGAGGATGCGGCGGTCTTCCGCGCCTATCTGTGCGAGGTCGACGACGGCGCGTTTGACTGGGATAAGCTCGCCGATATCTACGACCGGCTGAACGCGCTGGAAGAGGTGAAATACTATGCCGGCAAGCTGGCGAACGGCGAAGCGTTAAACGATTACGAAAAGGAATTTTTAAATGAAAATATCGACGTCCGCGTGACCGACGAAGAACGCGCCTATCGCCGGCGCGGGCTGGATTATCTGGAAGCGGCTGCCGAGGCGCGCCTCGGGAAGGGAATGTGCGCCCGCCGGATGATGGTGAATGCGTGGCGGCTTTACCGTCTGCTTTCCCTGCACGCGCCGAAGATGATCGTCGACCACGAGGCGCGCCAGCTCGCCGAGGCCTTCGTCCTGCACGCGTGCGGCGTTTCGAGAGAGCTCGTCGAGGACGGCGTCCGGCTGCGGCTGGAAGAGCTCGAGCAGATGAGCGAGGAAGAGCTCGACGAGCTCTATCGCCCGCAGCGGGTCAACTCCCGCAAGAGCCTCGCACCGCTGTTCGTCTACGAAATCCTCTGCAAAAAATCGGATTCCAAGCACCACCTGCGCCAGCAGGACATTCTCAAAGAGCTCGCCGTCTATCCGTATGAAATCTCGCTCGAACGCAAGGCGCTCGGCCGCATCCTGCACAACCTGCTCGATTCGTCGCAGTACGCCGTCTTTTCCGACAAAACCGGCGTCTGGGTCGACCAGGAGCACGGCAGGGAAACGATTGTAAAACAGGAGGGATGAATTGCAATACAGGAAGAAACCGCCGCCGCGCGGGAGGCTTTCCCGCGCTTTTTCCATGCGCTTTTCCGGAAAGTTGTAATTTTTCGGCGGTTGTGGTATAGTAAGATCAGTCCATGCAATCAGGGTACAATATTTTTTGCGATGATATGATTGAAAAAGGAGAATAATGCTTTGAAAATTAAAATACTGTACACCGATGAAGAATTTGAAGAAAAGTTTGGAAAAGACTATCTGAATGAAGAAATACCGGACCATGAATACTACGGCAACGAGAATCCGTATCCGACAGAAGCCGAGTGTGAATTCGAAAAAGAAATCAGAGCCGTTCTGCAAGGCCTGATTGACGATGCTTTTTCATCCTTGACAGAAGAAAAAGAGGGCAGCAGGAAATCAAACTTTGAAATACATTTTGATGCGCATTGTTTGGGGAATCACGAAGATAGAAAGCCAAGAGCAGATAATATATACTATGATTTTAAGACAAAAGAAAAATATAAGCAATACGCCGATTCGATCGTGGAAGCGGCAAAGAATACAACAATGCAAATTTCATCCTTATTTGGTGAGGAATTATTTGATAAGTATATCAGAGAATTTTTTGAGGGTAATCAAACCATATACTTTACAAATTCATGCGGATTTCATATCGGCGAGAGTGACGCAACTTTAGCGCTTCACTCCCGGGCAAACAAAGCGACAGGCAATGATCCGAACAATACGATCGACATTCTGGTAATGACATCGAAAAAGGTATTTATAACGATTTATCCGGTCGACGCACAGGAGCTCGAAAATAAATTTCATTCTGTCATAGCAAAATACAACGATGCGAATGTGCACGGCATATCATGAAGCCGGGCACGCAAAAAAGGAGGAAACGCGATGATCGGCGCGCTGATCGGCGATATCGTCGGCTCGGTCTACGAGTTTGACAATATCAAGACAAAGGATTTCCCGCTGCTCTCGAAAAGGAGCCGCTTTACCGACGATTCGGTCATGACGCTGGCGGTCGCCGAGGTGTTGCAGGACGGCAAAACCGGCGACCCGGACGAGATCGTGCGGATTTTTCGGAAATGGGGACGCGCCTTTCCGAACGCGGGCTACGGTTCGTCCTTTGTCCGCTGGATTTTTTCCGAAAATCCGCAGCCCTATAACAGCTGCGGCAACGGCGCCGCCATGCGGGTCTCGCCCGTCGGGTGGTACGCCGACAGCGAGCAACAGGTGCGCGATTACGCCCGCGCCGTCACCGCCGTCACCCACGACCACCCCGAGGGGCTCAAGGGCGCCGAGGTCACGGCGATGTGCGTCTATTTCGCCCGGTGCGGCCGCTCGAAGGACTTTCTGCGGCAATACGTTTCGCAATATTACGACCTGTCCTTCGATTACGAGGAACTGCGCCGCAGCTATTTCCACGATGCGGAGATCTGCCAGAACACCGTTCCGCAGGCGATTTTCTGCTTTTTGATTTCAAACAGCTTCGAGGACTGCCTGCGCACGACGATCTCGATCGGCGGCGACTGCGACACCACCGCCGCCATCTCCTGCGCCATCGCCGAGGCGTATTATAAGCGCATCGACGGCGACCTGCTGCGCGATGCGCTCGCCCGCCTGCCGGCGCCAAAAGACGGCTGCGACGCAAAAGAAATCCTCTCCCGCTTTGCCGACCGAAGGCGGCTTTTGCTCGCGCAACCCGCGCCGTCGGCGCGGTAGTGATGAACTAAGAGCGGCCGCGCCTGCGGGCGCGGTAGTGAAGAACTAAGAACGAAGAGTGAAGAGGAACGTCGCCGAGCGCGCCCGGTGGGCGATGCAGCGAGGCGAGGTTCGCGCCGCGGTCAAAAAAGCCGAGGATCAGCGCCGGTAGGCGCCCGAGAGCTTTTTTGGGCACCGCAAGAGTAAGGTGTCGCCTGCGGCGACAAAATAAAAGACCCGGCAAGGCGCGCCTTGCCGGGTCTTTTAGTGGGGGATTATTCGGTTTTCAGACCTAATTCGTGCAGCTGGCGGATGAGGGCGGCTTTGTCGATTTCGCCGTTGGCGAAGGCAGCTTGCATTCCCGAGCCGAAGGTGACAGTTGTCGGCGGCGCGCCGCCGTAAAGCCGGACGGAAAGCTCGTTCGGCGTCCAGCCGCGGTTGCACCACAGGTGCTGGTTGTTCCACATTTCGGAGATGGCCTCCAGCAGCGATAGAAGCTGCTCCTCGGTCAGCAGCACGCCCATCGCGGTCAGGTCGTCGTAAAACCAGTCGAGAATTTCGTTTACGTCGAGACAGCCGATGTCGTTTTCCTGCTTGAGCAGACGCACCAGATACTGCGCCGCCGTGATGCTGTTCAGTTTCGCTTCGAGCGCGGCCGCCCGCTTCGGATTGCCCTTGCAGTCCTCGGTTTTTCCGTTCAGCCGATCGAGCTCATAGGCGTCGTATTCGCTGATATAGGAAAATTCCCGCAGGCGTTTGCCCTTGTACGGGCAGTTGTGCAGCTCCCCGAACCGATCTTTATACCGCGAACGCGTGGATTTCAGCCCGCCGAGCAGTCGAAGCAGCTTTTGCTCCTGCGCGGGCTGCGGCGGGTCGACGAAGGTCAGCAGATTTTCCGGCAGGTAAAACGGCTTGCCGCCGACGGCCTTACGGATCGCATACACAGCCGCGAATTTATGAAACCCGCTGCCGACCAGATCGCGGTGTGCGATGGTGAGCAGCGAGTCCCGCCGGGGCTCCGCGCTGTAGATTTCATCGATCTCGAACACATAAAACGGCAGCGATTCCCGGCGCAGAATCTTCAACGCCGCATAGAAATCCCGGCGGTGCAGCGGGACGGTCTGCGTTTTAGCGGACAACTCCCGGTAAACCTGCCACGCCTCGTCGGCGGTGACGCAACCGTAAAGGTTCGCGCAGGCGGTGCAAAAGCGGCGCGCAAACGCGATCTGCGGCTCACACAAGCCTGCCTGCGCATACAGGCGGGCGATCGTTTTTTGAGCCAACGGTTTCGGATAAGCCATTCCCGTTTCCCCCTCCGCCGCCCGCATTGACGCGGGCGAAGTTTCGGTTTTCGAAAAAATTATACCACAGCCCGCCCCGTTTGGCAAGGTCGGACGGTTATATATGTAAAACGGGGAGCTGGTGCGGCGAAAATGTCGCATGCGGGTTGGTATGATAGAATCGGCGGGGGAAGAGATGCCGCCGGAAAGGATAGTTGTTTTTTGGTTTACGCTGTCTCCGATTTGCACGGTTGTTTGGGGAAATATCAAAGGCTGCTCGACGCGCTTCCGCTCGGTGAAACGGACACGCTGTACATTTTGGGCGACGTCATCGACCGCGGGGCGGGCGGGATCGAGATTCTGCTTGATCTGATGTCGCGCGCGAACGTGAAGCCGCTGATCGGCAATCACGAGTCGCTTTCTCTCGGGGTGATGAAACGAATTGCCGCCGGCGCGGCAGACGAGCAGACCGTCGGCAGGACGAAGGCCGGGGCGCTCTGGCTGCTGTCCGACGGCGCGCCCACCGTGCGGGCGTTCTGCGCGCTTTCGCCGGGCAGGCAGCGGGACGTTATCGACTACATCGAATCCTTCGGCATTTACGACGAGCTCGCGGTGAACGGCCGCCGGTTTCACCTGTCCCACACCCTGCCGGATTACGACCCGGGCAGGCCGATCCACGACGTCGGCTTTTTGGAATTCCTTTACGGCGAGCCGGATTACACGAAGGTTTACGCGCCGGATACCCTGTTCGTCACCGGCCACACGCCCACGGGGCTGATCGACCCCGCGTTCGCCGGGCGAATCCTGCAAAAGAACCACCACATCGCCATCGACTGCGGCGCGGCCTTCGGCAACCCGCTCGGGTGCATCTGCCTCGATACGTTGGAAGAATTTTATTTCGAATAGAAGCGGCCGAACCGCGCTTTAGCGCGTAAAATCTGCGGCAGGCGGGCACCGGTTGAAAAGTGCGCGGCGATCTGCTATACTGCAAACAAAGCGGCGCGGCCAGAGCGCAAAAACGAAGGAGGAAATCATGGAAAAAGCGGCGTTGATTCAACGGATCGTAGAACAATACAACAAAGCAAAAGAATTGCAGGATATGCAGGACCCGACCTTTTTATCGGTCATCGGAAAAGCGTATCACGAAAATTATCTTTCCCGCCTGATCGCCTACGCGCTGAAAAAGGACGAGGGCTTTCTGCGCGGCCTGCTCGGTTTATCGGACAAGCTCGGCGAGCGAACCGTCGAATGTGAAAAATACATGGACGGAAGCCGGGCGGATATTTTCGTCGTGATTCCCGGCGAAAATATCACGGTCACGATCGAAAACAAGACCGACACCTGGGAGCACGACGACCAAACGCAGGCGTATTATAACTGGGTCGAGAAGAACTATCCCGACCACGCAAATTATTTCTTTTATCTCTGCCCGAACTACAATCCGTCCACGCCGAGCTGTGAAGCATACAAAATCATTACATACGCGGATTTGGCAGATTTGATTCCGGGCGGCACGGACGACCCGATTATTCGGGATTTGAAAAAGCACAGTAAAGAAAAATTGGGAGTGAATAACATGGGACTGCAAAATTATGATATTGAAGTGATTAAGCACTATGATGAGCTTACACAGCTCTTATCAGACGCAAAACGGAATATAGCAGCTTATCAAAATGCGGCGATTGAGGAAATAAAAGAAAAGTTGACAGAACGATATCAGTACCGGTTTCCTATGGGGGACGAATGGAAGGAAGAGAAAAACGATGGCAAGGAGCTGCTGTTGATTCAAACCGATCTGAAACGCGGTATCATCAGCTCCTACCGTCTTTATAAGCCGGAATGGAAAAAAGACGACTACTATTTCTACGTTGAAATTCTGTTTCAGTACAAAGAAAACTATGGAGACATTCGAGGCATTCGGTATCAACGCACGCTTTGCGCCCCGTCAAAGGAGGACGCGGAAAACATAAAAAATTCCGGTCAAATCGATTTTGAGACGCCGGAGAGCGAAAACGAATATATTGTGCTTGAAAAAAGCGAGCAATACGACTTTTCCGACCCTGACGTTTGGGACAACCCCGACGAAAACTGGAAAGATCAATTTGTCAAAGAAGCGACTGAAATTCTTCCTCGACTGCTGAAAAAGCAAAGCAAAGCATTCGAGGAAATCAAAGGCAAGGATATTTTAAACGGAAAATAGAAATTTTCAGGAGGTCTGTTATGAAACAACGGGTGGAATTGAGCGTACATACAAATTTGTCCGCCATGGACGGCGTTGACCCGGCGGAGCGGTTGCTGGGTTGCGCTTGCCGGCTCGGCCTGCGCGCGATCGCCGTCACCGATCGGGATAGCGTGCAGGCGTTTCCGGCGGCTGCCAAGGCTGCCGCGCGACTTAGCACACAGGGGCAGGAGATCCGCGTCCTTTACGGAATGGACGCGGGCTGCACGGACGGCGGGCGCGATTTTCGGGTGAACGTTTTGGCGCGGAACCGGGAGGGTTTGAAAAACCTTTACCGGCTCGTCACCCTGCGCCACGCAAAAAACAGCGGCAAAGCGCAAGCGCGGATTTCGAAAGACGAGCTGACGGCGCACCGGGAGGGGCTGCTGCTCGGCAGCGGCGGCGACGAGGGCGAGCTGATGCAGGCCGTCCTGTCCGGACAGCCGTGGGATCGCCTGCTGGAAACGGCGGGATGTTACGATTATTTAGAGGTGCAGCCTCAGTTTGACCGGGAGGCGAGCCGGACGATCGTGCGGTTGGGTCAGGCGCTGCGCCTTCCCGTCTGCGCGACGGGAAATGTGTATTTCTGCGCGCCGGAGGACGAAATTTTGCGGCACATTCTGCACGACGCCGCCGCAAAAACCGACGCGGACGAGCCGATGCCCTTTTTCCTGCGCTCGACCGTGGGAATGCGGGCGGAATTTGCCTTTCTCGGCGAGGAGACCGCCGAACGCATCGCGGTCGAAAACCCGAACCGCATCGCCGCGCAGCTCGAACCGCTTTGCCCCGTCCCCGAGGGCTTTTTCCCGCCGCAGATCGACGGCGCCGACGAGCGGCTTTCCGCCCTCGTGCGGCAAAACGCGAAGGCGCGGTACGGCGACCCGCTGCCCGAGACCGTGCGCGCGCGGCTTGAAAAAGAGCTGGCGCAGATCGCGGCGCACGGGTACGCCGGGATGTATCTGACCGCGCAAATGCTCGCGGCGGATTCCGAACGGCGGGGCTATCACGTCCTCTCCCGCGGTGCGGTCGGCGCGTCACTGGTCGCCTATTTTGCCGGGATCACCGACGTCAACCCCCTGCCGCCGCACTACGTTTGCCCGCGTTGCCACGTTGCGGAATTTTTGCCGGACGGGGAATTCGGCTCCGGGTTCGATCTGCCGGAAAAGGCCTGCCCGAAGTGCGGCGCCGCGTTCGATCGGGACGGTCAGAGTATCCCCGTCGAGGTGTTTGCCGGGCTTGCGGGCGAAAAAGTGCCGGACATCGACCTGAATCTCGCGCCGGCCTACCTGCCCGCCGCCGTGGAGGTGCTGCGCGCGCAGTTCGGCAAGGCGCAGGTTCTGCGGGGCGGCTTCGTCCGCACGGTTTCCCCGCGGGACGCGGCGTCGCTGGTGCGGCGGTATGCGGAAAAGCACGACCGCGACTGGGATAGGGCGGAGCGCGTCCGGCTGGCGGAGCGGTTGTGCGGCGTGAAACGCGCGGACGGGCTCCACCCGGGCGGGTGGGTGGTGCTGCCCGCCGGTACTGACGCGGAGGATTTCACGCCGACGCAGCGCCTCGAAGCCGACCCCGAAACCGCCGCCACCCATTTCGATCTGTACAGCCTCGCCGGGCTGTTCCGACAGGATCTTTTGGGGCATGAGATTCCGGCGCTCTACCGGGCGCTGGAGGAGGCGACCGGCGTCAACGTCGCGGACGTGCCGCTGTGCGACCCCGAGGTCTACCGTCTGCTGACCTCGCCGCAGCCGCTCGGCGTCGCCCCGGAAGAGATCGACTGCGAGACCGGCACCCTCGGTCTGCCGGAGCTCGAAACCGCGTTCATGCGGAAGATGCTGACGGAAATCGCGCCGAAAAATTTTTCCGACCTTGTGAAGATGATCGGCTTGTCCCACGGCGCCGGGACCTGGCTTGGCAACGCGCAGCAGCTGCTCGCCGAAGGCAGCTGCTCGCTTCGCGACGTGATCGCCCTGCGCGACGACGTGATGCTGTGCCTCATGCGAAACGGCGTTTCGACCGAACAGGCGTACGAGGTCATGGAATGCGTCCGGAAAGGGCAGGGGTATCGGCTGTCCCCGGCGCTGCGGCAGGCGCTGTCTGCCGCCGACCTGCCGAACTGGTATCTCGAGAGCTGCGAGAAGATCCGCTACCTCTTCCCGAAGGCCCACGCCGTCGCCTACGCGATGGCCGCCGTGCGGCTCGGCTGGTACAAAATCCACCACCTGGCGGCCTTCTACGCCGCCTGCCTCGGCGCCCGGTACGATGACCCGGAATCGGACGCGGAATGGTTCGACGTGCCGGTGCTCTCAAAAGGCGCGGCGGCGATCTGCCGTCTGTACGCCGACTGCAAAGCGGTGGGCGACGGCGACGAAACCGAGCGGGAGCGCTTTTATCATCTCGCCTGCGAAGCCGCCCGCCGCGGCGTCACCTTCCGCCCCGCCGACAAAGAAACCGCCGCCTTCTCCGCAAAAAACGGCGTCGTTTTTATCCCCGCCTGACCGTTTTCAATCCCCCGGCTTCCGGATTCCACCCGGAGGCCGGTTTTTTATGTCCGTTCGAAAATTTTTCGGCGCGGCGGCTGGATGAAATTCACAGCGGGGCGCTGCATAATCTTCCGGGAAAGACAAACAATAGGGTTACAAAACGATCTTGATTTGGAAATAAAGGAGACGAAATACAAATATGAAGGCAACAGGCATCGTTCGCCGCATCGACGACCTCGGGCGGGTGGTGATCCCGAAGGAGATCCGCCGCACCATGCGCATCCGCGAGGGCGACCCGCTGGAGATTTATACGGACAACAACGGCGAGGTGATTTTTAAGAAGTATTCGCCGATCGGGGAGCTTTCGACCTTCGCGGCGCAGTATGCGGAGTCGCTGGTCAAGGGCACGCAGCTCTCGGTCGTCATCTGCGACCGAGATCACTGCGTCGCGGCGGCGGGCATCTCGAAAAAAGAGGTGCTCGAGCGGCGCATCACCCCGGCGCTCGAGGAGGTCATGGAGGCGCGGCGGCTGCACCTTTGCCGCCCGCAGGACGGCGAGACGTTGCAGGCGCTGGAGGGCGTGGAGCGGGCGACCTGCGTCTGCGCGCCGATCCTCGCTTCGGGCGACGTGGCGGGCGCGGTCGTCCTGCTGGCGAACGAAACGGCGGCGCACGCGACCGACGCCGACGGCAAGCTCGCGCAGGTCGCCGCCGGATTTTTGGGGCGCCAGATGGAGGAATGACCGAATTTTCGGTTTTTTGCAAAAAAGGCTTGCAAACCGCGGACGGTTGTGGTATAATGTCTGCGATAACGGATGAAAGGTAGAGAGTGGGGCGACCCGCTCTTTCCTTTTGTCGGCGGCAAGGAGGTCGCACGATGGCGGAAAATACGGCGGAACGGGTCTTTCGGCTGATCGAGCCGACGGTGCGCGCGCAGGGGCTGACCCTCTGGGACGTGCGCTATGTCAAGGAGGGCGCCGCTTGGTATCTGCGGGTCTTTATCGACCGGGACGGCGGCGTCGGGATCGACGATTGCGAACGCGTGTCGCGCGCGATCGACCCGATCCTCGACGAGCAGGACCCGATCGAATCCTCGTATTATTTAGAGGTCAGCTCGCCCGGGCTTTCGCGCGAGCTGACGCGGCAGGCGCATTTCGACGCCATGCGCGGACGCCCCGTCTTGCTGCGGCTTTACCGCCCGCGCGACGGCAAGCGCGAGATCGCCGGGACGCTGCTCTCGGCCGACGCGCAGACCGTCACGCTGCAAACCGAGACCGGAACAGAAGCATTTGAACGTTCGGCCGTGGCAACGGTGCGGCTGGACGACGCCGATTTTTGACGAAGCGGAGGAACAAGAAAAACATGAATCAGGAATTTTTTGACGCACTCAGGGTGATGGGCGAGGAGAAAAAGGTGCCGCCCGCCTATCTGGCGGAGAAGATCGCCAACGCGATCGTCGTCGCGCTGCGCAAGGATTACGGCGGCCGCGACATCGTCACCTGCACCATCGACGTCGAGAAGGAGATTTTCAAGGTCGCGGTGCACAAGACCGTCGTCGAGGAGATCGAGGACGAATACGCCGAAATTCTGCCGGACGAGGCGAAGAAGTACGACGCGAAGGCGATGGTCGGCGACACGGTGGAAATCTTGCTGGACACCAAGCAGTTCGGCCGCATCGTCGCCCAGACGGCGAAGCACGTCATTCGCCAGGGCATCCGCGAGGTCGAGCGCAGCCAGACCCTCGCCGAATTCCAGAGCCGCAACCGGCTGCTCGTCTCTGCCGTCGTTCAGCGCATCGACCCGCGCACCGGCAACGCGACGCTCAGCATCGGCCAGTCCGAGGCCGTCCTGCCGAAGCTCGAGCAGGTGCCCGACGAGGTGCTGTACGAAGGGGAACATATCAAGGTCTATATCGTCGACGTCAAGGACACCGAGCGGGGCCCGCGCGCCATGCTCTCGCGGACGCATCCGGGGTTGGTCAAGCGGCTGTTCGAGATGGAGGTGCCCGAAATTCAGGAGGGCATCATCGAGATCAAGTCGATCTCCCGCCAGGCCGGTTCCCGCACGAAGATGGCGGTCTGGGCGGAAAACAGCGAGATCGACGCCGTCGGCGCCTGCATCGGCCAGCGCGGCGCGCGGGTCAACAAGATCGTTGAGGAGCTCGCCGGCGAGAAGATCGACATTGTGAAATATTCCGACGATCCCGTGGCGTTTATCAGCGAATCCCTGTCGCCCGCCAAGGTGCTCGCGGTGGAGATCTTGAGCGAGGAGCCCAAGGTCTGCCGCGTCACCGTGCCGGACAGCCAGCTCTCGCTCGCCATCGGCAACAAGGGGCAGAACGTGCGGCTCGCCGCCCGGCTGACCGGTTGGAAGATCGACATCCGCCCCGAAAGCGGCTTCTACGGCGAGGAGGAAACGCCGCCCGCCGAGAGCGTGGCGGAGCCCGACGAGCCGCAGACGACCGAAGCGTAACCGCCCAGCGAGAAAGGATGACTGCCGTTGGCCGCAGCGAGAAAACCGATCCTGCGTATGTGCGCCGGATGCAATGAACGAAAGCCCAAGCAGGAGCTGGTGCGCGTCGTGCGCACGCCGGACGGCGCGGTTCGCCTCGACCCGACCGGCAAGGCAGCGGGGCGCGGCGCCTATCTCTGCCGCAACGCCGCCTGCCTGCAACGGGCGCTCAAAGCCCGGCGGCTCGAACGCGCCTTCGGCGCCGCCCTGCCGGAGGAAGTCCGCGCTTCGCTCGAAAAGGAGATGGACGCACTTGACGGATAACATTCTGACGCTGCTCGGATTCGCCGTCAAGGCCGGCCGCGTCTCGTTCGGGATGCAGGCCGCGCGCGAGGCGCTTCGGCTCGAACGCAGTCGGCTGATCGTGGTGGCGGACGATCTTTCCCCCAAAAGCGAAAAGGAAATTCGCTTTTTCGCAGACCGGAGCAGCGTGCCCGTGCAGCGGCTCGCCTGCCCGATGGACACGATGTCCCACGCGCTGGGGCATAAAGCCGGGATTGTCTCGGTGAATGACGACGGCTTTGCAGACGCCATCCGGGCGCGCACCGCCTGCGCACGATAGAAGGAGGAACCGCGATATGATGATCAAATATAAAGTCAGCGACGTGGCGAAGGATTTCGGCGTCCCGTCGAAGGAGATAATCGCCCTGCTCGCGCAGCACATCAAGGAGCCGAAAAAGACGGCTTCGGCGCTTAACGAGGAAGAGCTGAGCGTGATCTTCGAGGTGCTCACCCAGCAGCATCAGTCGGAGAATTTCGACGCCTATTTTGAAATGGGCGCCCGCGCGCGGGAGGAGGCCGCCGCCGCACGGCAGGCGGAAAAGGAGCAGAAGCTCGCCGCCCAGCAGGCGATCCTCGAGCAGCTGCGCGCGGCGCAGCAGGCGGCGCAGAACCCCGCCCCCGCCGAAAAAGCCGACGCGAAGGGCGATGCAAAGGCGGCAAAGCCCGCCGCCAAGGCCGACGCGAAAGCGGACGCAAAGCCCGCCGCGAAGCCTGCCGCGAAACCGAGCACCCCGCCGCCCGCCCGCCCGAAGGCAGGCGGCCAGGCGCCCAACCGCGGCCCCGCGCAGATCCGCCGGGTCGACACCCGCGGCGGCCAGGTCGACATGGAGAAATACAACGAGAAATACGAGCAGATCGCGCCCGCCAACACGATGCGCGACAACGTCCAGCGCAAGCAGAAGATCCACCAGAAATCGCAGGATTATCGGCGGCCGCAGGGCGTCAAGCGCGAGACCGAGGCGGAAAAGATGCGCCGCATCCAGCTCGAACGCATCAAAAAGACCCCCATCACCGTCACGGTCGGCGACGAGATCACGGTCGGCGAGCTCGCCGCCGCGCTGAAAAAGACGGCGGCGCAGGTCATCAAGGAGTTGATGAAGCTCGGCATGATGGCGACCATCACCCAGACGATCGACTACGACACCGCCGAGCTCGTCGTGACCGAGATGGGCGCGAAGATCGAGCGCGCCGTCGTCGTCACGATCGAGGACCGCATCATGGACGACACCGAGGACACCCCCGAGAGCCTCAAGCCCCGCGACCCGGTCGTCGTCGTCATGGGACACGTCGACCACGGCAAGACCTCGCTGCTCGACGCGATTCGCCACACCGCCGTCACCGACACCGAGGCGGGCGGCATCACCCAGCACATCGGCGCCTACCGCGTCAACTGCAAGGGGCAGGACATCACCTTCCTCGACACGCCGGGACACGCCGCCTTCACCTCGATGCGCCAGCGCGGCGCACAGGCGACCGACATCGCCGTCCTCGTCGTCGCGGCGGACGACGGCATCATGCCCCAGACCATCGAGGCGATCAACCACGCCCGCGCCGCCGAGGTGCAGATCATCGTCGCGATCAACAAGATGGATAAACCCGACGCCAACCCCGACCGCGTCAAGCAGCAGCTGACCGAGCACAATTTGGTGCCCGAGGAGTGGGGCGGCGACGTCATCTGCGTCCCCGTTTCGGCGCGGACGGGCGAGGGCATCGACAAGCTGCTCGAAAGCATTCTGCTCGTCGCCGAAATGATGGAGCTGAAGGCCAATCCCGACCGGCGCGCCAAGGGCGTCGTCATCGAGGCGCGGCTGGATAAAGGCCGCGGCCCGGTCGCGACGCTGTTGGTGCAGAACGGCACCCTGCACCCCGGCGACATCGTCGTCGCGGGGACGACGGTCGGCCGCGTGCGCGTGATGCTCGACGAAAACGGCGCGGCGCGCAAGGTCGCCGGCCCCTCGATCCCGGTCGAGGTGACCGGTCTGGACGAGACCCCCGCCGCGGGCGACGCCTTCGACGCCGTCTCCGACGAGCGGCTGGCGCGTCAGCTGGTCGAACAGCGCAAGCAGCAGGCGAAGGAGGCCGTCTTCAACGCGACCCAGAAGGTCACCCTCGACAACCTCTTCTCGCAGTTGCAGGAAGGCGAGCTCAAGGAGCTCAACATCATCGTCAAGGCCGACGTGCAGGGCTCGGTCGAAGCCGTGCGCGAGAGCCTCGAAAAGCTCTCGAACGACGAGGTGCGCGTCCGCATTATCCACGGCGGCGTCGGCGCCATCAACGAGTCCGACGTCATGCTCGCCCAGACCTCGGGCGCCATCATCGTCGGCTTCAACGTCCGCCCCGACGCGGTCGCCCGCGAATCGGCGGAGCGCGACGGCGTCGACGTGCGGCTCTACCGCGTGATCTACGACTGCATCGAGGAGATTCAGGCGGCGCTCAAAGGCATGCTCGCGCCCAAGTTCCGCGAGGTCGCGCTCGGCATGGTCGAGGTGCGCAACACCTACCGCATCTCCTCGGTCGGCACGATTGCGGGCTGCTACGTCACGAGCGGCAAGGTCAACCGCACCGCCTCGATCCGCGTCGTGCGCGACGGCGTCGTGCTCGCGGAGGACAAGATCGCGTCGCTGCGCCGCTTCAAGGACGACGTCAAAGAGGTCGCCCAGGGCTACGAGTGCGGCATCGGACTGGAAAAATTCGGCGATATCAAAGAGGGCGACGTCTTCGAGGCCTTCACCATGGAAGAATATCGCGAGGATTGAATCGGAGCAAAGGAGAACCATCGGAATGCCCGGTTATAAACAAAACCGCATCGCGTCGGACCTGCGGCTCGCGCTGTCCGACCTGCTG
>CANQSG010000012.1 GCA_947626485.1 uncultured Clostridia bacterium
CATTTTAACTTTGGTACGTCCCTCATCGTAGATATGTAAGATTCCGTCTAAGAACCGCTTCATATCTTCGATACAGGAAATGACGCAGGGCAGCTCGAGCGTCGTCTCGGTCACGGCGCAGATGGCCTATCAGTCCATCATCCGCGCCACCGTCACGCTACTGGCGATCTTCCCGCTGCTGCTGCTCTATCTGCTCTGCCAACGCTTCTTCATTCAATCGGTCGAACGCACCGGCATCGTCGGCTGACCGCTTTTTGAACTGGATCTCAAGGAGGTAATCTGTATGAAACACAAACGTCTGCTCGCCCTTGTCGCCGTCGGCGCGTCGGCGCTGCTGCTGCCGACCGCCTGGGCGGCGCCGCTGAAAAAAGACCCGCCGGCGGGGTACGCCACCGAGCTGCCCGACCCGGACGACCCCGGCGTCCTGATTTACGAGGATTTCGAAATCGCGACCGGCGACGCCACCGGCAGAATCGGCCGCCTCGAGGTCACGGTGCCCGAGGAGCGGGGCGTGAACCCGCCGAAGATCGAGATCACCGACGAGATGGCGAAAAACGGCACCCGCTGCCTGAAGGTTTCCAACCGCGGCGTCTCGAAGACCGAGGACGGCAACTCCCCGAATGGCTACAACACCCTGAATTTCAACAATGTCGCGTTCGACATCAGCACCCTTTTCCAGCGCGACCCGAACAATAAAAACAAGACCGAAAATTATTTCTTCACCGCCTGGGTGCGCAACGTCGACCCCAACGTGACGCAGTATTTCTACCCGCAGATGCAGTACGGCGGTTCGGGCGAGGTCTGGCTGCCCGACGGCGATTATTACAAGGTCACCGGCTCGGACTGGACGCTCGTCGGCGGCAAGATCCGGGGCGGCAAGGTCTATTTCTGCCCCTTTACGGAGGATATGACCGGCTCGGGCGTTTACGTCGGGCGGCAGGGTCTGACCTCCTGGTCGTTTTTGAAGCTCATCACCCACAACCCCTATGTGCCGGGGCAGTCTTTCGTCACCACGGCGGATGATTTTTACGTCGACGACATCGTGTTCTGGCGCGTCGCCGATCCCGCGACCCTCACCGCTGAGCTGCCCGAGGACGACGGGCAGAACACCCTTTCTGGCGACCTGACGCTCGAGGCGGTCAGCCGGGAGGACAGCGCCCCCGCCGATACCCCTTCGGATCATGCCGCGCTTCCGGCGCAAAAGGAACCGTCCGGCGGGCTTTCGACCGGCGCGATCATCGGCATCTGCGTCGGCGCCGCGGTGCTGCTCGCGCTCGTCGCGCTGCTGCTTTTCTGGCTCTCGCTGCGCAAAAAGGCGGGCGGGGCAAAGCCGCCGCAAAACTGAACGGCGCCGATTCGAAAGGAGGGAACGCCAATGAGACGTCTGTCCGCCCTGCTGGTAGGCGCGGCGCTGCTGTTCGCCTGCCTCGCTCTGCCCGGCAACGCCGCCGCGGCCGCGTCGGCATATCGGCCGCTTGTCATTCTGCACCGCATGGATCTCTCCGGCGGCGCGCTTTCGGGCGTGTTCAGCATCGGCAAAAGTGAAAAGGACGGCACCCCGCAGGCGACCGGCACCGTCGAAAACGACGCGACGCGCGGCAAGGTGCTGCACATCTCCAACCGCGCGGGTTCGAGCGCCGGGCTGTCGGTCGCACTGGCGGAAACGCGCGACGCGGTCGGCACCCTGCAATTCGCGTATCAGAACGGCGCGCTGACCGACGGCGAATTTTACAGCCTGACCTTTTCGATCCGCGCCGAACCCGGCAAGCATTTTTACATCATGCCGGTGCTCGGCGGCGGTGGGGTTTCGGTCTGGAACGACGATAAATCCGCGAAGCTGACCGACCACAACGGCTACCTCGGCAACCCCGAAGCCCGCTTCGAGGTCACCGACCGCTGGACGACGATCGGCGTCTCGGCGGACGGGGTGCTCGAATGCTTCTGCGGCGACGAGACCTATCGCATTTATCAGCCCAACCCCGCGAGCTGGTGCAGCCTGTATTTCGTCACCTTCACCGACCCGGCGAAGGGCATCTGGGACACCCCCTGCTCCGACGGGTATTATCTTTCCGACCTCTGCTTCTGGGGGCCGAAGGCCATCGACGCCACGGCGGCGGGGTTTGTCGACGGGGTCGGCAGACTGCCGGCGGCCGATCAGACCTCCCGCAGCGTCGAGCGGACGATCGACCGGTTGACCGCGGTGTACAACGGCCTGTCCGCCGCCGACCGCCAACGCGCCGACGTCGCTTCGGCGAAAAAGATTTTAGACGCCGCGCGCAGCGCGATGCAGACCGTTCGGACGCCCTATCGCCCGAACTACACGATGCGCGACCCCACGAACCTGCTGGCGCCCTACGGCGACCTCGAAGCCTTCGACGGCAGCACCTACATCTGGTCGGAGCCGGCGACCGGCGCCCCGAAATTCACGCTGGTCAACGATAAATCGGTCGCCAAGCAGGGCAGCCAATGCCTGCTTGTCTCCGGCAGAAATATGCGGGGCGACGTCTCGATCGACCTCACGAGCATCCTGCGCGCCAAGGGCGGCGGGAAATACTACTTTTCCTGCTGGATGAAGACGCGGGAGCCCGGCATGGAGGCCGAGGTGCTGCCCCTGCTGCTCTACGTCAATTCCGAAACCGACGTGACCGAGTACGAGATCGGCGAGGCGGTCATCACCGACGAATGGACGTTTGTCGGGGTGACGATCCAGGAGGCCGACCGCTTCTTCGTCAGCAACGGCGAGGGGCTGCGCGACCCGAGCAAGGTCAATTACGCCGTCCTGCGGTTTTACACGACCAACGTGCAGGGCGAGGACGAGACCGACCTCTTCCCGGATTATTACATCGACGACCTGAAATTCTGGAAGGATTCCGAGCTGCTACCCGGATACACGCCCGCCGAAACGGTCAGCAGCGTCCCGGCGACGTCGAGCAGCGCCCCCGTCGCGTCGGTCGAGGCCTCCTCCGAACCGACCGCCGCGCCGTCGAACATCGGTCCGGGACTGCTCCTCGGCATCGCGGCAGGCGTCGCGGTTTTGGCGGTGCTGTTCGTCCTGTTCTGGTTTTTGCTGCGGCCGAAGATGCTCGCCGCGGCGGCGGGGACGGGCGCGCCGCCCGGAACGGAAGCGGAAACACCGGCGCCATCGGCAGAACCCGGGGCGGAAGAACCCGCGCCGGAAGATACCCAAACAGAAACAAAGGAGTGAACGGAAATGAAACGAATCCTCAGCATTGTCCTGTGCGCCCTGCTGCTGCTCGGCTGCGCCGTCCCCTGCGTCTTTGCCGAGACGGTGAAGCGGGAGGCGAAGGTCTGGTACACCGCGGATTTCGACGACGGCACGCCCGGCATCGCACAGCGGCGCACGGACGGCGGTTGGGACGTCTCGTTCAGCTATGTGGACGATGACAAGGGCGGCCAAGCCGTCTATATCGAGCGCGGAAAGAACGTGGCGAACGCCTCGGAATACTATTATTGCGGCCTGAAAATCGACCTGTCCGCCATGCTTTCCGGCACTGATATCCAAAGCGGAGAGGGCTATTCCGTCGGCTTCCGCGCCAAGGCGGCGCCGGGGGAAACGATTTACGTCATGCCGGAATTTTACGGCGTCAACCCGGTTCCCGAGGAACACAAAGCCCACCTTTACGTCGACGGGCAGAAGGTTCTGTTTGAGGTCACCGGCGACAAATGGACCGAGGTACAGCTGGGCGATTATTTCTTCGCCGGGGATATTTACAAAGGCACTACTTTCGGCAACGCCGCGACGGAAGGGTTTTTAACCTTTATCACCTGCAGCGACCCCGAGGGGCGGACGCAGACCCACGACGACCTCTATCTCGACGACATTCAGGTCTCCGCCCCCACCGACACCGTGATCCCCGACGCGACGCCCTTTACCGAGACCTTTGAGGCGCAGCCGCTCGGCCCCTGCGGGGAAAGCGAGATCGCCTCGGTGGAGAACGAGGCGGCGCAGCAAAGCCCCGCCGGCGGGAATTACGTCCACATTCAACCGGCGGGCGCGACGCGGCTCTATTATCACAATGTCAACGCCGCCGTTCGGGCGCAGGGCGCCGGCAACTATACGCTGCAATACTGGGCGCGTGCCGACAAAAACGTGACGCTCTACGCGCTGGAGACGGTCTCGAGCACCTACCGCTATCAGGCGATCACGACCGAATGGACGCTCTATTCCGCCGCCTTCACCGTTTCGGAGGACGAGCTGACGAAAACGGTCAACATTCTGTTCGCGACGGAATCGTCGGATTGCCCGGACGTCTATCTCGACAGCATCTCCTTCGACCGGGAACCGGGAGAGCTGGAGCTGCTACCGGAGGGCGACGTGAACCTGAACGGCGCGGTCGACGTCTGCGACCTCGTGCGGCTCGACGGCATCCTCCGCCGCCTCGACGGCTACACCGAGACCGTCAAAGCCGACGTCAATCGGAGCGGCGCCGCGGACGAAGCCGACTTCACCGGCCTGCGCGATTTCCTGCTGCAAAAGGCGACGCTGCCCGCCGCGCGCGAAGTGGGCGACGCAAATTTCAACCCGGCACCTATTTCCCGGGCTCTGCGGTTCTGAATTTCCGCACCGCAGAGGATAGCGTGCCTTTGGGCGTGTGGTGGTGGAATCTCCGGCTCCTCACGTCACCCGGGCAAAACGGCGTCGACGACGTCGACCATGCGCTCGACCTGCTGCTCGCCAATCACGTCAACGAAATTTACCTCTGCATCGACGCCATGCAGACCTATGAATCCGCGCAAAAAACCGGCGCCGACCCCGCGAAGGTCAGCGAGCTCGACGTGCGCGGTTTCGTGAAAAAATGCGCGCGGTTCGGCATTCGCGTCGCCGCCATGACCGGCGCGTCGGGCGCGGATTCGACCGGCTGGCTGAGTGAATCCGGCAGGACGGCGCGGCTGAGCGCCCTGACCGCGCTCGTCGCCGGGTACAATGCCCGCGCCGCCGCCGACGAACGCTTTTATGCGCTGCACCTCGACGTCGAGCCCTACAATCACCCCGATTACACCACCCGTCGCGCCGAAATCAACCAACAGACCGCTGATCTGCTGATCGCCGCCCGCGACGCCTGCGACCGCGTCGGGCTGGAGCTCGAATGGGACATCTGGGCGTGGACGGCGCAGACCGACGCCGTGCGCGACCGCGACGGGCAGACCGTCAACCTGCTCGACGTCTACGCGCGGGAGTGCGACAAGCTCTGCGTGATGGCTTATTACAACAAGGCCGACACCCAGTTTCGCCGGGCGACGCAGACCGACGGCGCGGCGGACGGCGGGGAGCTCGATTTCGCGAAGAAATACGGCTGCCGCCTGTTGATCGCTTCGGAGCTGACCCCTAACGACGACGCGTCGCACGCCGACACGACCTATGCGAATTCGACGCTCGCCGAAACGCAGTGCGAGATCGAACGGCTGCGGGAGCTGATCGACGCGAGCGGCTACGACGGCATGGGCGCCGCGCTGCACCACATGGCGTCCCTTTATCATTATTTAGTCAATGCGCCGACCGCCTGACGGCCGACGCCGAACGACAAAGGAGGAACCGGTCATGAAAAAATGGATCAGTCTGCTGCTGTGCGTCTGCCTGCTGCTTTCCGCCGTCCCGACGGCACTCGCCGCCGCGGGGCGGGAGCAGAAGGTCTGGTACACGGTCGATTTTGACGACGGCACGCTGGGCGCCGCGAGCAAGCGGGACAGCGGCGGTTGGGACGTCTCGTTCGAATACCCCGAGGACGGCAAGGGCGGCAAGGCCGTCCATATCCAAAAGGGCAAGAATCAGGACGTCCCGTCCCCGGATCTCTGGTATTCCGGGCTGAAGATCGACGTGCAGGATATGCTCATCGGCAGCGATGTGCAGAACGCCGACGAGGGCTATTCCGTCGGCTTCCGCGCCAAGGCGGAACCCGGCGTGACGCTCTATCTTTCGGTCGAAATGTTCGGCCTGACGCCCCAGACCGAAAAGGAGAGCGGCCACTTCACCGAGGACGGGAAGAAAAAGCTCTTTGCGGTGACGGGCGACGCCTGGACGACCGTTTCGCTGAACGATTATTTCTTCGTCGGCGACCTGTACGGCAACCGGAACTGGGCGAACAGCGCCACGACCGGCAGCATCACCTTCATCACCTACAGCGACAGCGAGGGCGCGCACGGCACCCTCGACGGGCTCTATCTCGACGACATTCAGATTTCCGGCCCCGTCGACGCGCAGGGCGGCGAAACCCCTTCCGGCGTGACGCCCTACACCCAGACCTTCGACGATCTGCCCCTCGGCCGCTACGGCGAGAGCACGACCGAATACATCAAGAACGACGCGGACGGCCAGAGCCCGGCGGGCGGGAATTATCTCCACGTCAGCTCGGTGAACACCGAACGGGGCGAGGCGACCTTCTTCCGCTATAACGTCAACGCCGCGATCACCGCGCAGGGGGCGGGGAACTATAACCTCAGCTTCTGGGCGCGCGCCGACCTGCCGATGCCGCTGCTGTTCCTGAAAATTTCGGGCGGCGCCGAAAATTATCCGTACTTAAACGCCTCGATCACCGACAGCTGGGCGCACTATACTGTCCCCTGCGTCATCACCGAGACCGAGGTCACGCAGACCGTGACCTTCAATTTCCTGACGGGCGATGTCGGTGCCAGTTCGAACGTCTATTTTGACAACCTTTCGTTCGACCTCGCCGCCGCGCCGGTCGACCCGGACGACCCCGGCCCCGGCGGAGAAGGGGGCGACGACCCCGACACCCCGACCGACCCGCAGCCCTTTGTCCCGGCCTATCCGATGGACAACGCCGCGAACTTGATCGCGCCCTACGGCGATTTTGAGAGCTTCCAAGACGGCGATCTGATCTGGAGCCAGGCGGCGGGCAGCACCCTCTATCAGCTGAGCGCCGACGCGCACGCCGGCAGCCACGCCCTGCTCGTTTCGGGGCGTACGACGCCGTATGACACCGTCGCGCTCGACGTCACCGATATCCTGCGCGCGAAGGGCAGCGGCAAATATTACCTTTCCTTCTACGCAAAAGCGACGGCGGCGACCTCGATCATCCCGACCCTGCGGCTCCACAAGCAGGGCGGCGAGATCGTCGATTATTACCTGCCGGAGCGCTATCTCATCGCCCTGACCGACGGCTGGGCGCAATACGGCGTAAAACCCAACGAGACCGGATATTATTTCGCGGTCGCCGACCGGCAGACGGGCGTCAATCGGGAGGTCGACGTCACCGATATGACATCGGCGGAGCTCGTTTTCTACGGCAATCTGGAGGACCCGCAGGGCGACGCCTTTGCCGATTATCTGCTCGACGACGTCGTCTTCTGGAGCTATTACGACGGGCAGGCGGGCGGTCAGCCGACCGTTTCGCCCGAGATCCGCGTCGTGCCGAAATACACCTATGAAAACCCGCTCAACCTGCTCGACCCCTACGGCGGCGCCGAGGGGCTGGCGGCGGGCAGCATCCTCTGGAACGGCACCGTGACCGCGTCGGCCACCGAGGCGCACAGCGGCACGAATTACCTGCAAATCACCGGCCGCGACCCGGCGCGTTCGCCCTTCGATTTCTGCGTCTTCCTCTCCGACGTCATCAACGACAACGGCGCCGGGAAGTATTACTGGTCGTGCTGGTTAAAGACGGCCGAACCGGGCGCAACGACCACGCTGCTGCCCTATCTCTATTACCACGAGACCGAAACGGTTTATGAGATGCCCGCCATCACCGTCACCGATCAGTGGCAGCGCTTCGGCATGACCTACAATCAGGTGGAACAGTACATCAACGCGGCGGGCGGCGGATTGCCGACGACGAACAACGTCGTGGAGTTCCGCTTCTACAACGACCGCGGCGCCGACGCCTTCCCGGATTATCTGGTGGACGATATGGCGTTCTGGAAGTATACCGACGCCCAGCTCGGCGTCGAACCCGACAGCGGCCTGCCCGCGGGCGGCGAAACGGCGGCCGTCGCCATCGCTTGGCTCGCCGGGGTAGTCAGCCTCTCCGCGCTGGTTTACAGCCGCAAGCGCAAAGAAAGCCGGTAAAGAAATTTCGGGCGGGGCGGGATTTCCGCCCTGCCCGCGAGGAAACGCGGTGACACCTTGTTATGAGAATCGATCAACAAAATTTATCGGTGCCGCGCCCGGTCGGCTCCTGGATCTGGGACGCCGCCTATTTCGCGGCGGACGCGACGGAGCTCCTCGCCTTCTGCGGCCGCAACGGCATCACCGAGCTCTATCTTTCGGTCAACAGTGACGTGATGGATCGCCGCTACGCCGAATTTCTGCGCCGATGCGCCGCCGCGGGCATTCGCGTCTCGGCGTTGGCGGGCGAGCCGAACTGGGTCTATCCCGACAAGCGGCAGGATTATGACCGCTTTTTAGAGCGCGTGCAAAACATTCAGACGCTCTGCGGCGGCAAAGGCGGCTTTGCGGCGCTGCACCTCGACTCGAACCCCCACAGCCTGCCCGAAGTTCTCGAAAACGGCATGGAATGCATCGCGGGGCGGTTCTGCGACTTCGTGCGGGTCGTCCGTGCCGGCGCCGACCGGCTGGGGCTCGCCCTCGAATGGGATCTGCCCTTCTGGTATGAGTCGGTGCGCGACCCCGCCTCCGGCCGCACGCTCGCCGAGACCGTCATGCGGCTCTGCCACAGTGTCGCGCTGCTCTGCTTCCGCGACACGGCGGCCGACCAGCTCGACGCGCTGCGCCCCAACCTGCCGATTGCCGCCGCGACCGGAACGCCCTTCCGCGTCGCCTGCGACGTGCTCAACGAGGACGAGGCGCGCCGCCCCAACGGCAACAGCCGCGTCACCTATTATGAGGAAGGCTACCTCTGCATGTACAACGCCATTCGGGAGATCGACCTCGCCATTCGCGAGCAGGCGACGGATTACGGCTTCGCGGTACACGATCTCAAGCGCTGGATGACGCTGCAGCCCGGCGTGCTGCCCCAGTACCGCACCGACGCGTCGGCGCTCGACATCGACCAGTTTCTGCGCTGCCTGAAGGCCTCCGGGAACTGAACAATCTCTTAAAAAAGCGCACAAAAAAGCCGCCCGTTCTGCCTGACGGGCGGCTGTCGTTTGTCCGGGCGAATTATTTGACGCCGGCGGTCATGTATTCCCAGAAGGAGCGCAGGTGGTGGATCGCGCCGCCGAGCTTCGGATAGCCGTCCGCGTCGATCAGAGCGCGCAGCTGGCGGTTCTGCTCGATGGCCTCCTCGCGGGGCGAGAAATAATAGGTCGTGCTCGTCGGCGTGCCCTTCGTATACTCCGAGGCGACGATGAGGGTGGTGTTGTACTTCTTCGCGTAGGCGAGCTCGAGATCCGTTCCGCGTTCGAACTGCCCCTGCGCCGTGTTGGTGTAGGCCATCACCGCCAGCGTCTGGCACTCGCGGGCGTAAACGTCCAGAATGTTGACCTGCTTGCCGTCGCGGTCGGTGACGAGATCATCTTCCGACGACCACGCCCAGATGTCCCAACCCAGCTCGACGCCGATGCGGTCGCACTCGTCGCGGGCGGCGATCACGAGGTCGGCCGTCCACTGGTTGCGCAGGTCGCGGTTGTCGCCGTATTTCGATTCGGTGTAGGGCTCGACGTCGAAATGGACGGCGTAGAATTTCTCGTCGGGTTGGCAGTCGGCGTTGTAGGCCTCGACCTTTTGCACCATCTGCTTCATGTGCACCATGTTATATTTCGGGTCGAGCCAGCCGAGCACGGCGTTGCCCGAGGAGCCGCCCAGCGCCGCGACGCGGATGCCGAGCTTGCTGCACTTTTTGACGAAGCCGCGCACCTCCAGCTCGCTGACGAAGCCCTCTTCCCGGTCGGCTTCGGTCAGGCCGCCCTGCTCGTCCTCGCTCGCCCAGGGCATCATGGCGCCGATGTCGAGGTAGATCTCGTTGACGTGATTGGCGAGCAGCATATCCAGCGCCATGTCGACCGTAACGCCGTTATCGTCGGGCGCGATGATGCGGTGCAGGTTCCACCACCAGACGGCGAGCGGCTGGCTGTCGCCCTCCTTGCGGAATTCGAGGCGGGGGTATTTGTCGGTGAAATAGGCGCCCGGTTGAAAGGACGCGTCGCCGATCGTCGCCGCGGCGGGGACGTTGCCGCTGTTGTCGGGCAGGGTGGATGCGGTCGGGGCGGACAGTTCGGATTGCATATCTGTTCCATCTCCTTGAGAGGCGGTTTGCCCGCCTTGGCAGGCGCTCATGCCGATGCAGAGGACGGCGGCCGCCAGGGGTAGCAGCCTTTTGCGCAGGATGCCGCGTTTCATGAAATTCCCCCTTACAACGGGACGGTAAACGTTTACTTTCCCGCCTATACTACATTTACTATAACATGCGGCAGCGCCGCTGTCTGCGAAGATTTTATTGATTTTTTCCGTTTTTATAACAGATTCGGCGAGGCGATCTCGTCCCAGCGGTAAATCTCAAGCCCGAGCGGCTCGCGGCTGTCTTCCGGGCGGCAGTCGAACCGGAGCCGCGGCTCCTCCAATTCCGGTATGCGGTCGAGCGAGCCGGCGAGATAGCGGTCGAGCGTCTGTTTCGCGGCGTGCACCCGGGCGGTGACACCGGCGACGCGGATGTCGTTCGCTTCCAGACCGAAGGGGCGGAATTCCCGCAGCCACTGTTCGTGCTGCACGGCGAACAGGGTTTGCAAATCCACGAGCAGGCAGGGCAGCTCGTCGTTCGCGAGCGTCGAGAGCGCGGCGCGGTCGCCTGCGTCATAGGCCGATTTGAGCCGCACGCCGAGCTCGGCCTTGCGGGAGAGCACGCGGCAGAGCGCCGCCTGCCCCGTGAAGAGATAGCGCCAGCGGGCTTCGACGCGGTCGGCGGCTTCTTCCAGCGCCGTCGCGGCGTCGGCGTAATAAGGCGCATACCGCCCCGGCAGCAGGTGGCGGTCGAAAAGCCCGAGCAGCGGGTCCTGAAACAGCAGGTAAGAGGCGGGGTTGGCGAAGGGGTTGCGTTCCCCCGGCTCGGGCGGCAGGTTGGCGCTTTCGAGCAGCAGCGCGTCGTCGAGCGACAGCCCCGTGCAGGCGCGCAGCCGCGCGTCGAGAGAGGCGTCGTCGGTTCGCCCCGTCCAGGCGGCCTCGGCGTAGCACTGCCAGACCGGCAGGACGGTAAAGAGGGGGCAGGACGAGCCGTTGTCGCCCCAGGCGGTGACGCCGGCGGAACGGATGCCGTTTCGCAGGGCGCTGCGCAGACCGCTGCGGGAAAAGGCGAGCGAGGCGCGCAGCAGGGGCGCGGGTCCCATCCACTTCCAGGCGCCGCCCGCAAAGCGGATCTCGTTTTTGAAAACGGCGTGTTGCCGGAACATTCGGTCGTATACGCCCTCGTCGCGGTGGTAATAGTCCCAGTAGACCAGCGCGAGCCCCTCAGGCAGCGAGGCGGCGACGGCGGGGTCGACCGAAACGGGGTCGTAATACCTGCCGGCGTCGCTCTGCATGCGGAAGAACATATCGCTCCACATCGCGGGCTGCAGGCCGTGTTTGCGGCAAAGCCCGACCACCCGGTCGAGGTGGCGCAGCATGATCTCCGGGCGGGGCTGATAGCCGAAGCGGGCGAGGTGCTGCCCGGCGCCGAGCAGATGCGCTTCGTCCATGCCGATGTTGACGCGGCGGCTGCGAAACAGGCCGGACAGCGCGCCGAGCATCGCGTCGAGGAAGGCGTAGGTCTCGGCGTCGTCGGCGAGCAGAATGTCAGCGCAGTCCTGAATCCTGCGGAAGCGGCTCCAGCGGAAAATGCCGTTCAAATGCGCGAGGGTCTGGACGGCGGGCGACAGCTCGATGCCGAGCGAAGCGGCGTAATCGTCGCATTCGCGCAGCTCTGCGGCACTAAAACGCCCCCGCATCTGCCCGAAATAAGGCTCGCCCTCGACGGGAAATAGGTCTTCCAGATAGAGAATCAGGCGCGAAAAGCCCATCAGAGAAAGCAGGCGGCAGGCTCGCTTGACGGTCTCGACCGTCGGCACGGCGTTGCGGGCGCAGTCCACGAGGGCGAAAAGGTCGGCAAAGCGGCAGCGCTCCTGCGTTCCAAAATTCGGCTCGCCCGCGTGCTCGACGAGCAGGCCGAACCCCCGCGCGAGGGAAGGCAGCGTGCTGCGACCGATCTCGGCGGCGCCGTCGGCAAGGCGGACGCGGAATCCTTCGTCGCAGGGCACGACGCGCAGCGGCAGCCCGTCCGGCGCCAACGTCACGCCGAGCTCGTCGGCGAGTTCGCCGAGCAGACGGCCTTCCTCCGGCGCGCAGGACAGCGCAAACGAAATCTGCATCAAAAAAAGCACCTCCCGTTTTTTCCATCATACGCCCCATTCGCCGCGTCCGCAAGCACAATCTTATTGAAAAAAACGCATTTTTTCATGTTGCAAATTCGGCGGCGGGAGAGTAGAATAAAAGCAGGAAAACAGCCGGTTCTGCCGGCGGGGAACCGGAAAGGGGCGCGTGACGCATGGAACAGCGAAAACCGACCATGAACGACGTGGCGAAGCGCTGCGGCCTTTCGGTCGCGACGGTCTCGCGCATCATCAACAACGTCGATTACCCGGTGAGCGACGAGGCGCGCGCGAAGGTGCAGCAGGCGGTGCGCGAGCTGCAATACAATCCGAACATGCTCGGCCGCTACCTCAAATTCAACCAGAGCAACGAGGTCGGCATCCTCATCCCGCACATCTCGAATTATTATTATACCGAGCTCGTCTCGGGCATCAACGATTCCCTGATGCACACGAGCTACAACGTCCTGCTCTGCGATTCCTACCGCAACCCGCAGTATGAAAAGAACCAGCTGCAATACCTGCTGCAAAAGCAGATCAAGGGCGTCATTCTCTCCACCGTCAACGCCGAGACCGACTGGGTCTGCCGGCTGGTGCCGACCTCGGTCTCGCTCGTCGGCATCGACCAGCGCCTCGGCGGCCACGCGCATTTCGTCGGAATGGACGCCGAAAAGGCGGGCGAGATGGCGGTGCGCCACCTCTACGAGCGGGGGCACCGCAAGATCGCCTTCGCGAGCGCTCCGCTGGGCATCCCGCGTTACGCCGGTCGGCTGGACGGTTTTGTCAAGCAGATGCGCGCCTACGACCTGCCGCTCCTGCCTGCCTATTTCCGCGTCGCCGACATCGACCGCGGCCGCGAAAACCTCTATGAAATCAGCATCGGGCGGCGCATCGCCGGCAACATCGCCCGCATGGACGACCCGCCGACCGCCGTCGTCTGCGCCAGCGATATGGTGGCGGCAGGGATGTTGCAGGAGCTGCAGGCGCTCGGGCTGCGCGTGCCGCAGGACATGGCGGTTATGGGGTTCGACAACCTGACGGTCTCCCAGCTGACGACCCCGACCCTGACGACGGTCGACCCCGGCGTGCGGGAGGTCGGCGCCAAAGCGGCAGAACTCCTGCTCGCGGACATGAACAAAACCGCGCCCGAGCCGGTAGAATGGATCTGCGCGCCGCGCCTGATCGAACGCCAGTCAACATAACCCCCCGCCGCCCCCGCTTCCCCTTGTAAGAATGATATTTCTCCCTCCTTCTTATGCATACCGCTCCCACCTCTTCCATAAGCCGCTGCACGGTTTTAGGAACAATATTCGCAACCGAATCGCCCGGGTCGATTACAATAATTTGATTTGCAACCGACGCTCACCAAAAAAGCCGCTGTCAATCGATAGCGGCTTTCCCTTTTCAACTTAAACATTCAACGCTACGGTTACAGACGAGACATAGGATCGCCAAGAGAAGGTTCGACCGGCAATTTCGAGGGAAGTAGCAGATCATTCGGCGTCAAGCCTAATCCGTTATAAATTTTTTCAATGTTGAAATTTCGGACAAGCTTTCCCTCTAACAACGCTGCCGAAGTGGTGGGAGCTGATGTTGCACAATTTGGCGGCGGTTTCCAGTGATAATTTTTCCGCTTTTCCCTTCAAAAAATCCCCCACTGTTTACAATTTCTCCATACATTTCCGTTACAATATTCTCCAGAACAGGAGGAATGAAAAATGGGTAATGTTTATGGGTACATTCGTGTCTCGAGCGCGGATCAGAATGAGGATCGGCAGGTGGTGGCGCTGCGGGCGGCTGGGGTTGCGGCTCGGAATCTTTTTATAGACAAGCAATCGGGTAAGGATTTTGACCGACCGCAGTACAAGCGGCTGGTGCGGAGGTTGAAGGCGGGCGATCTGCTTTACGTGCTCAGCATCGACCGGTTGGGGCGGGATTACGAGGAAATTCAGCGGCAGTGGCGATTTTTGACGAAGGAGAAGGGCGTCGACGTTGCGGTGTTGGACATGCCGTTGCTTGACACGCGGTTGAACAAAGATTTGATGGGCACGTTTATCGCCGATCTGGTGCTGCAAATTTTGTCCTTTGTGGCGCAGGAGGAGCGAGAAAACATCCACAAACGGCAGGCGGAGGGCATCGCGGCGGCGAAGGCGCGGGGCGTGCAGTTCGGGCGGCCGGAGCTCGACACGCCGGACGACTTCGACCGGACAGTGCAGGAATGGCGGCAGGGCGAAATCCCCTTCGAAGAAGCCCTCGCCCGCACCCGAATGAGCGGCGCGACGTTTTATCGGCGACGCCGGGAGCGGGAGATGGTGTATGAGAAGCATAAAATTTAGGCGTAAAAACAGCGAGGCAGGAAGTCCTGCCCCGCGGAAGTTGAGATGGGTGCCAAAAAGAAAACAGAACGGAAAAATCCCTTCGGATTATTTCACTATTTTTTTGCGACGGGCACAAAGGCCGAACAGGATCAGAGTGGCAATTCCCGCCAGCGTAAGGAACAACGGCAGCGCGCCATTCTCCCCCATCGGGGGCGTGGCGGCGTCCTCGGTCGATTCCGTCGCCTCGGTCGCGGGCGTCGCGGCTTTTTCCGCGAGGAGATAGACGCTGAAATGGTCGGTTTCGAAGGTCACGGCGTCGCCGTTGACGGTGCAGGGCAATTCCGTCTTCGACCCGTCCGCCTCGACGCGGTAAACCGTCAATTTTGCCTTGTCATAGCCCGCCGGGATCGGCAGCGTGACCTTGACCTTGCCGTTCGGCTGAATTTTTACGCCGTCCTTTTCGAGCGAAATATCAAAGGCGACAAATTTGCCGGCGATGTTTTCCGGGTTGTAATCCGAGGGCACGACGACCAACACGGTGTCCGCGGGCAGAACGTCCTCCGCTGCGCTGAGCGAAACGCCGGTCTTTGCGTCGGTTAGCTCAACCGTACCGGACGGAGCGGGAGCGACGCCTTCCGTCTTCTCAATCGTCAGGGTAACGTGCAGCAGGATGGGAAGCCGTGTTGTTTTCTGCGTTTCAACATCATATTCGTTATAATTGCCGCAGTTGTAATCATAGGTGATGACGCTGCCGGCGTGATAGCCGCTGAGTACGCTGCCCTTTAACGTCGCGCCTTTCAGGTTGCTGATCTTGCTCGGATCGAGCAGGGGGTCGTAGCTGCGCAGATCGTAGAAATTGACGGGAGCCGTAACGGTGACCGATGTGGAATAAGAGGAAAGATCGTTTATCTCATCGTCGTAACCAAAATTCCAGCTGTCCTTTTCTCCTACGTTGAGCGCGATGAGTTTCGTATTATAAATATTCAAATAATCCAGTTTGGGTGCGTGGCTTAGATCCAATTTTGTAATCTCGGTGTTTGCGCAATCCAAGCATTCAAGTTTTTTCATGTGGCTTAAATCTATGCTTGAAATCAACGCGGAATTACATTCCAAGGTAACAAGATTCTCGATGTCGCCAAGCACCAAAGGGATTTTGTTTCCGCAAATATCTAAGACCTGCAGATTATACAGATTGCTTACATCCAGCGCTTTGTTCAGCGACGGTTTTGCATCGCCTTCCGCCCATGCATGCCCGGCACATTTTAACTCTTTTAGATTGCGAAAATTCGAAATGCCGGTCAAATCGGAAATTCCTTTGTATTCTTCTAAGAAACTTCCACCTTTATGGTGATTAAAACTAATTTCGCTTACCGCGTCCAGTTCGTCCTGCGAAAGCAGACCGTCGCCGTCTTGATCGATGCCTTTTTCCGCCAGATATTGGCGGAAAACCGGGTCGGGGAAGCGCTCGTCCGTGATGGCGGAACCGGTTTCTGCCTGCGCATACACCGCGACCGACAGCGCGACGAGCATCATGCAGAGCGATAACAAAATCGCCGACAGTCGACACAATTTTTTCTGATTTTTCGTTTTCATAAAAAGCTCCTTTCTGTTTTGCACCTGATTTTTCGGCTAAGCAACATAATTTGCATTCTGTTGCTGTTTTATCGGGCAAAAACAAAAATCAATCGTTTGTGCCCAAAAACGAGCGAAGAAAATGTGGCCTTTAACTCTTTTGAATCCAAAAGAATGCTGAAGGCTGCGCTTTGCGATACTCAGAATGTGCTTTTTTCGCATTTCAATTCATAAAAAGTAAAAAATAGTATTGACAAACGAAAGGTTTCGAAATATAATTTATGTACGGTAAAGCGGCGGCAGAAAATTTTTTGCCTCGTTTTGCAACAGAATGCAAATTATGTCGCCGGTCTGTTTCCGGCGGCTTTTTTGTTATAAAATCAGCCGCATGGCTTCCATCCGGCGGCGGTGCTCCTGCCCGGTGGAAATAATATAAATCCGCGTCGTGTTAATGCTGCTGTGGCCGAGAATATCCGCTAATTTTACAATATCCTTTTCGATGCCGTAAAACACGCGGGCGAACAGGTGGCGGAGGTTGTGGGGGAATACCTTTTGCGAGTTGACGCCCGCTTCTTCGCACAAGCCTTTCATCTCGCGCCAGATCACCGTCCGATTGACGGGCTTCCCGGTTCGGGTGACGAAAACAGTGCCGGATTTGATTTTCTGCTCTGCGATATAGCGGAGCAGTTTCTTTTGCAACGGTTTGACGAGGAACACCGTCCGCGTCTTGCCCTTGAGCGAAACGACCGCTTCGCCCTTTTTGACCGCCTCAACGGTGATAAACGGCAATTCGCTCACCCGAATCCCCGTCCCGCAGATCGTCTGCAAAATCAGATTCAGCCGCTCGTTGCGCTTACCCTGCGCCGCCCGACAAAGGCGTTCGTATTCAGCTTTTGTCAACTCTTTTTCCTCGGAACAAAAAATCTCCCGTTGTACCTTCACGGTTTTCACTTTCAACTCATGCCAACCCAAAAACGCAAACAAGCTGTTCAAGCTCGCCAACATGGGATTGACGCTGCGCACGGCATAGCCGTCATTCAACACCTTCTGCTTAAACGTGATCACCGTTTCCTTCGAAATTTCCGCGCCGTCCACGAACCTTGCGAACGCCCGCACATCCCGCAAATACTTCTCCACAGTAGCCGAACTCTTCTCCCCCTCACGCAGCCACGCCTCCCATTTTATAATATTTTCCATTGTGATTTTCTTGCGTTCCAAAAATCTTCCCTCCGCATCAATTTACTTCTATTGTAACCGAAACGGGGCGGGAACGCACAAAAATCGCACCTGCGTCACAGGTGCCGGTAGCATTACCGATTTCTCGCAAAATAAACGACCGCCCGGACAAGTCAAGCTGCCCGGGCGGCGGATTTTTTGCGGCGGGTACAAATAAAAAGAGCGAACAGGCGCTCATGAGGTCTGCTCGCTCTTTTTTAGTGTGAAATCGGGAAGGTAAAGATATTAAAGCCGTGCCTTTCTTTTGTCAAGGTTGTGTTTTGGGGCTGCGGCGCGAAGGGAAGCGCGCCGGACGGAAAATATTACGTGAAAATTTTTCCCCGGTTTCTTGCGCCGGTTTCGCGCCGAGCCGGGCGCTGCAAGAGACGAATTCGTTCGTTTGCCTTGCTTGTGTCCGGATTGCAGGGGTTAAGGGTTGACAAGAAAACTTGGCGGTGTTATAATAAAAATATGCCAAGAAAACTTGGCGGTGCGGATGGAGGGATTCTTATGAACAAGGAAGAAATTTTGGCAAAGAGCAGGGCCGAGAACAAAAACAAGGATCTTTACGGCATGGACGTCTCCAAGCGCGCGGGTTCGGTCACGGTTGTTGTGATGATGGCGATTGCCGGCGTATTTTTCATCGTGCAAATCCTGACCGGCGGCGGATTGAATTTCGGAATGTGGGCGCTTGTTTTCAGCGCAGACATGACAAATCATTGGGTCAAATATGGCAAGCTCCGGCTTAAGGGGGAGCTTTTGGCGGCTTTGTCCTACACGTTGATCGTGGCGGTGTTGTCCGGCTGTCATATTTATCATTTGCTCGCATCCGCTGCGATTTTGTAAGGCGGTGGGGAGATGGACGAGAAGCTGATCTTAAAAAACCGCCTGAAGGAAGCGCGGGCGGAACGGAAGCTGTCGCAGAGCCGACTGGCTGAAATGGTCGGGGTGTCCCGGAACACGATCAGCTCGATCGAAACCGGGCAGTTCCACCCGACCGCCAAGCTCGCCCTCGTTTTATGTATTGCTTTGGATAAAAAATTCGAGGATCTGTTTTTCTTTTGATTGCGTCGCCGGTCGCCGTTACAGGATCTTCGCTTTGGACGGCTTGTCCGGGTAATACGCCACCTGCACGCTGCTCCCTACCGCGGGGACAGGGCTTCCGGCGGGCAGCCATTTTCTTTTTGTATAGGTCTTTCCGTTTACCGTGTATGCGATCTTGAGGACATACGGAAATTCAGCGCCGTCCGCCGCGTGCGTTCTCACGGGCTTCCTGTTGACCTTCAGCCACCACTGTCTTGTCGCGTCGATCACGGTTCCCGTCGTTTGCTGCTCCATAAATATCCTCCTTTTTAATTACCTATTTTAATGATAGCATAGAAATGTGAACAAATCAACGGCGGGGCAGCGTATCGCCGGAAATCTTATTTTTTCTTTTTCTCTTCGTCCCGAAGGCGCGCCAGCTCTTCCATATAGCCGGCGGTGATGATGCCGGCAGGCAACGCGACGATGGCGATCTCGAACCCGACGTAAGTCTGCTTGAATGCCAGCGGCAAAAGGCTGAGCAGGATGACGGCGATCATAAAGAAATCGTAGGCCGAGCTGAGCTTGTCCCTGCCGTCGGACGCGGAAATGATTTCATAAATCCTTTTTCTCACGGTTCAACCCCCACGCGCGCCGTCGGAAATCCCGCCGCGCCCGATTTTTTACCAGTATACCAGATTTTTTCGGTAAAGTAAACACGATTCTTTCGGGATACCGGGCGGGTGGGAACGGCGGACGGAATAGGTCGCTTCTTGAAAAACGGCGGCGGGTGTGGTATGATAAAAACAACGGAATTCGAAAAAGAGGATGGGAATTCGGAAAAGAGGTTGCTGTGATGAAGATTTCGACGAAGGGGCGGTATGCGCTGCGGATGCTGCTGGATTTGGCGGAGCACCCGAACGAGGGGTATATTCCGCTCAAGGACATCGCCGACCGGCAGGGCATTTCGAAAAAATATCTCGAGCAGATCGTGCCGATCTTCTGCCGCGAGGAGCTGCTGCGCGCCGGGCGCGGGCCGCAGGGCGGGTATGCGCTCGCAAAACCCGCCGACCGCTGCACCGTCGGGGAAATCCTGCGGCTGACCGAGGGTAGCCTCGCCCCCGTGCCCTGCGCGGAGCAGAACCCCGTCGCCTGTCCGCGCGGCGCCGACTGCCCCACGCTGCCCGTCTGGCAGGGGCTTTACCGCACGATCAACGCCTATCTCGACGGCTTGACCTTGCAGGATATTCTCGACAATTACCGCGCGAACGCCGCCGACGATTACCGGATTTAAGCCGAATTTTTCGGTTTTTTTAAAAAAGGGCTTGACAGCCCTCGTTTGGCGTGCTATAATGCCTACATAACCGATAGGTTATATCGTGAATCGGGGAGCCGGTTCCGATAGAGAAAACCGAAAAGGAGCGATTGGCATGAAAACGTATCAGACCATCACCGACCTCATCGGCGGCACGCCGCTGCTCGAGCTTACAAATTACGAGAAGGCGGCAGGCGCCGGGGCGACGATTCTCGCGAAGCTGGAATATTTCAACCCCGCCGGGAGCGTCAAAGACCGCATCGCGCGCGCCATGCTCGACGACGCCGAGGCGAAGGGGCTTTTGCAGCCCGATTCGGTCATCATCGAACCGACGAGCGGCAACACCGGCATCGGGCTTTCGGCTGTCGCGGCGGCGCGGGGCTATCGCATCATTCTGACGATGCCCGAGACCATGAGCGTGGAGCGGCGCAATCTGCTGAAGGCTTACGGTGCCGAGCTCGTGCTGACCGACGGCGCGAAGGGAATGAAGGGTGCCATCGCTAAGGCGCAGGAGCTCGCGGAGCAAACGCCGCACAGCTTTATTCCCAGCCAGTTCACCAACCCGGCGAACCCGGAGGTGCACCGCAAGACGACGGGGCCGGAGATCTGGGCGGACACCGACGGGAAGGTCGACATCTTTGTCGCGGGCGTCGGCACCGGCGGCACGATCACGGGCGTCGGCGCGTATCTGAAAAGCCAAAACCCGAAGGTGCGGGTCGTCGCGGTGGAACCGGCGAGCTCGCCGGTGCTCTCAAAGGGCACGGCGGGACCGCATAAAATCCAGGGCATCGGCGCAGGCTTTGTGCCCGAGACGCTGAACACCGGGGTTTACGACGAGATTTTCCCGGTCGAAAACGAGGACGCCTTTGCGACGGGGCGCACCCTCGCCCGCAAGGAGGGGCTGCTCGTCGGCATTTCGTCGGGCGCGGCCGTTTACGCGGCGACACAGCTCGCGCTGCGGCCGGAAAACAAGGGCAAGCTGATCGTCGCGCTGCTGCCCGACACCGGCGAGCGCTACCTTTCGACGCCGATGTTCGCGGATTGACCGACAAATTTTACCACAGCGGGGAAGGGGAGAGCGCGGTGACGCCGTCCGCAGCGAAACGATACGAGAATTTGCTGACCCGGCTGCGCGGTTACGGGCGGCTTGCGGTCGCCTTTTCGGGCGGCGCGGATTCCGCCTTTCTGCTCTATGCCGCGCGGCAGGCGCTGGGCGACAACGTCCTCGCCGTCACGGCCGACACCTGCTTTTTCCCCCGCCGGGAGCGCGACGCTGCCGCCGCCTTCTGCGAGGCGCTCGGCGTCGCCCACCGGACGGTGACGCTCGATATTCTGGCCGTCGACGGGGTGCGCGCCAACCCGGAAAACCGCTGTTATCTCTGTAAACGCGCCCTACTCGGCGCGATTGCCGACCTCGCGAAGGAAAACGGTTTTGCCGCCGTGGCGGAGGGCTCCAACCTCGACGACGCCGCCGATTACCGCCCCGGGCAGGCGGCGATTCGCGAGCGCGGGATCGCAAGCCCGCTGCGCGACGCCGGGTTTACGAAGGCCGAGATCCGCGCCTGTTCGCGCGAGCTCGGGCTTTCGACCTGGGATAAACCGGCGCTCGCCTGCCTTGCCTCCCGCGTCGCCTACGGGCAGGAGATCACGCCGCCGCTGCTCGACGCGGTCGACCGCGCCGAGGAACTGCTGCGGCAGGGCGGCTTTTTGCAGGTGCGGGTGCGGGCGCAGGGCAATACCGCCCGCATCGAGGTCGCGCCCGACGAGATCGCACGGCTGGCGGCAAGCGAGCTGTGCGGGGCGGTGCGCGAGCAGCTGCACAAGGTCGGCTTTGCCTACGCCGCCCTCGACCTCGACGGCTACCGCACCGGCAGCATGAACGAAACGCTGCGCCGCCCGGCGGAAACGGTTCCT
>CANQSG010000013.1 GCA_947626485.1 uncultured Clostridia bacterium
CGACCGGCGCCACGGTGACGCTGCGCAGGCGATCCGTCCCGGTGATATCGACGACCGTGTGCGAAAGCATCAGCGGGATGTCGAAATCGTCCAGGCACTGCACCTTGTTGCGGGTCAGCCCGGCGAGGAAGGGCATGATCTCGACGACCGCCCTGACCTTTGCGCCCTCCAGCGTCAGCCGGCGCGCCATGATCATGCCGATGTCGCCGCTTCCGAGAATGACGATCTCGCGCCCGACCTTGTCGCCGTCGATGTTGATCAGCCGCTGGGCGCAGCCCGCGGTGTAGATGCCCGACGGGCGGCTGCCCGGAATCATGAGGTTCGCGCGGGTGCGCTCGCGGCAGCCCATCGCCAGCACCAACGCGCCGAAATGGATATGGATCAGGCCGTCCGTGCTCGCGCAGACCAGCGTCTTTTCTCGGATTTCAAGCGCCGTCGTGCCCATCAGGAACTCGATGCCGCTCTCCTTCGCCGCCTGATCGAACTTTTCCGCATACTCCGGCCCCGTCATCTCGCTGCCGAAATATTTCAGCCCGAACCCGGCGTGGATACACTGTTGTAAAATCCCGCCGGCGTGTTCGTCCCGCTCGATCACGATGACCTTCTGCGCGCCGTTTTCTGCCGCCGAGGCAGCCGCGGCAAGCCCCGCAGGTCCCGCGCCGACCACGGCGACGTCGCAACTATACGCTTTCAATTCCATCATCTCCCGTTTTGTTTGAGGTATGGTTCTATGATAACATTTTGATAAGGTCTTGTCAATATTCTGACCGATATTTTTTCGCCGTTCTTTGAAAAATGTTGCAATTTGAAAGGAGAAATGTTAAACTGTAAGAGGTGATGCGCATGAAAAGCTTTCGGCAAAAAGAGATCACGGAGCTGTTGCAGCGGGAAAAGCTCGTAAAAAACGCGAGCCTCGCCGCGCGGTTCGGCGTGTCGCTCGAAACGATCCGGCGGGATATCGACGAGCTCGAGCAGCTCGGCATCCTGCGCAAGGTCTACGGCGGCGCGGAATATATCGCGGGGGACGAGGCCTCGTCCGTGCCGCCCCTCACCGTGCGCGAGCACATGAACCGGGACGCCAAATCCGTCATCGCCTCCGCCGCGCTCCGGTGGATCCCGGACGGCAGCACGGTGGCGCTCGACTCCGGAACGACCGTGGCGGAATTTTGCCTGTGGCTCGCCGAGCGCAAAAACCTGACGGTGATCTGCAGCGACATCGTCTGCGCGCAGCAGCTGCTGGACAGCGGCAACAACGTCTACATCGTCGGCGGCTTTCTGTCCGGCGCGGGACGTTCCGACGGCGCGTTTGCCAAAAATATGTTCGCCTCCATCGGCGAGATCGAATATTTCGTTTGCAGCTGCGACGGCATCAGCTCCGAATGCGGCGTTACGACCGACATCTTCTCTACCAACTGGACGACGAAGGCTTTTTTGAAGAAATCGAAGTTCAACATCCTGCTGGCGGACAACAGCAAATTCAAGCACAAGGGCTTATATAAAATGTGCCGCCTGAGCGATTTCAACCTGATTATCACCGACACCAAAACGCCCAAGGACGAGATCGAGAAAATCAAGTCCCAAGGCGTAGACGTCCTGACGGCGACGATATAAAAAATCGGCAAGGCGGTTGCTTTGCCGATTTTAATGATGCATCGCCTGCGGCAACAGGATGTTCCGCCTGCGGCGGAATGATGTTGCGTCCTGCGGGCGCAATGATGCGCTGTTTGCCCGGTCGGGCAAACAGCATGAAAAAAAGCGATTGCTTATGCAATCGCTTTTTTTGGCGGAGAAGAGGAGACTCGAACTCCTGCGCCGGTTGCCCGACCTACGCCCTTAGCAGGGGCGCCTCGTCACCAACTTGAGTACTTCTCCGTGGGTAACGTAAATATGCCGTATATGGAAAGGTTGGCGGAGAGGAAGGGATTCGAACCCTTGGCTCTTTCGAGTCACTGGTTTTCAAGACCAGCTCCTTAAACCGCTCGGACACCTCTCCCGATTTGTCTATGTCATTTTAGCATATCCGGGTTTTCTTGTCAACCGTTTTCGAACCGAAATTTTTCGAATCCGTTCGACAGTCCCGCCGAGGGGCGAAAAATTCTTTCGGAAAGGCTTGACAAAAAAAGGGTCGATTGCTATAATAATAAAGTCGCGAAAAACACGCGGCCATGATCCATTAGCTCAGTTGGCAGAGCACTTGACTTTTAATCAAGGTGTCCGGAGTTCGAATCTCCGATGGATCACCAGGGGAAAAACGGCAGGAGCGAAGGGCTCCTGCCGTTTTTTAGTGAAGAACTAAGAGTGAAGAGTGAAAAACTTCGGTGTCCGCTGCGCGGACGGATTTATTTGGGGCGGGGAAGTTGACAGGGGGGAGTTTGCGCGGTATAATTAAAGTAAGAATATAAGCCGGAAAATGGGAGTGTGACGCATGGAAGCGATGCGGATCGGGATTTTGGGGTGCGGCGGGATCGCCGCGAAAATGGCGGCGACGCTGGTCGCGATGCCGCAGACGCAGGTGCGGCTTGTCGCCGTCGCGTCGCGCAGCGAGGAAAAGGCGCGGGCGTTTGCCGCGCGGTTCGGCGTGCCGACGGCCTACGGGGATTATCGCGGGCTTTATGACGACCCGGAAGTCGATTTGATTTACATCGCGACGCCGCACAACTTCCATTTTTCGCAGACGACGGCGGCGCTACGGGCGGGCAAGCACGTGTTGTGCGAAAAGCCGCTGGCGGTCAACGCCGCGCAGGGGGCGCAGATGGTCGCGCTGGCAAAGCAGACCGGGCGTTTTCTGCTGGAGGCGGTCTGGACGCGGTTCCAGCCCCTCGCAAAAACGGCGTTCGACTGGCTTGCGGCGGGCGCGGTCGGCAAGCCGCTTTCCCTCGAAGCCCGCTTCGGCTGTCGCTCCGTCGGGGAGCCGCGCATCCGCGAGCCGGAGCTGGCGGGCGGGGCGCTGCTCGACCTCGGCATCTACACGCTGACGGCGGCGTCGCTGCTTTTCGGCGACGAAGGGCGGCTGTACGCGACCCACGCGGCGTTGAGCGACGCCGGCATCGACCTGCGCAGCGAGAGCCTTTATTTGTATCCCGACGGCAAAACGGCGCATCTCGTCAGCGCGGTGGACTGCCCGATGGAGCGCCGTATCACGGTTTACGGAACCGACGCCCGGCTCGAAATTTCCGGCATCTCCCGCTGGGACGCGCTGACGCTTTACGCCGGGGATGATACGATATTGCGCCACGAGGACGCGCCCGCCGGCATCAGCGGCTATGAATACGAGGTGCTCTCCGCCTGCGCTGCCATTCGCGCCGGGAAAATCGAATGCGCCGAGCTGCCGCACGCCCTCTCGCTGCAGATCCTGCGGCAGATGGACGAGCTACGGGCGGCTTGGGGCATGCGCTATCCCTTCGAATCCGAACTCGACGCGCCGGTTTAAGGCTTGCAGATGCTGCATGGCTCGTACCCCGCGGCGATCAGCGCGGCGCGGTCGGTGCCGGTCACGCGGTTTTCTTCCTTCATCTTCGCGACGGCGGTGCAGTCCGGGCGGTGAAATTTCTTCGAGCTTTTGTTCGCGACGTAACCGGCGGCGCTCGGCGCGGTCGATTCGGTCGACGAGACGGTCGCACCCGTCTTGTCCGGCTCGGACGAGGGCGTCTCGGGCTCGGAAAGATAGAGGGCTTCCCAGCTGACGAAGTCGTAATAATCCGCTTCGCTGACCTTGTCCTCCAACGCGCCGCAGCCGCACAGCAGGGCGAGGGCGGCGAAAATCGCCAAAAATCCGACGGGGAACCGTTTGCGCATCGTTTGCATCGCCTCCTGATGAATTCTCTTCTATCATAATCCATTTTTCGCGGTTTCGCAATCCTTTTTTCAAGCAGGTGATCGAAAATGCAGCAGGAAACGCAGACCGAACGGCTCGACCGGCTGCGCGCCAAGGCGCGACGGCTGCCGCTGACGCCCGGCGTCTATCTCATGCACGACCGCACCGGCAAGATCATCTACATCGGCAAGGCGAAGGCGCTGAAGAACCGCGTGACGCAGTATTTCGGCAGCGATACCGGCCACACCGAAAAGGTGCGGCAGATGGTGCGCCGGGTCGAGGATTTCGAATACATCCTATGCGACAGCGAGTTTGAAGCCCTGCTGCTCGAAAGCTCGCTGATCAAACAGCACACCCCGAAATACAACATCCTGCTCAAGGACGATAAGGGCTACCATTATATCAAGATTTCCGACGACCCCTGGCCGCGCATCACGGCGGAGAAGCAAAAGACGGACGACGGCGTCTGGATCGGCCCCTACCATTCCGGCTACATCGTCCGCCAGTCGGTCGACGAGGCTGTCAAGGTCTTCCGGCTGCCGCAGTGCAACCGCTCCTTCGCGACGAAATCGAAGCCCTGCCTCAATTATCACATCGGGCTTTGCAGCGCCCCCTGCGCCGGCAAGATTTCCCACGAGGATTACCTCGAATGCGTCCGCAGCGCCGAGGCGTTTATCCGCACCGGCGGCGCGCAGGAGGGTGGGACGCAGGAACTGCGCGCCCGGATGGAACGGGCGGCAGAGCGGCTGGAATTCGAGCTGGCGGCGCGGCTGCGCGACCGCATTTCGGCCATCGAAAAAATCGCCCAGCGCCAGAAGGTCCTCGCCTCGACCTACGAGACGCAGGACGTCGTCGCGATGGCGCAGTCGGGCGAGCTCGCCTGCTTCGAGGTCTTTCTCTTCCGGGGCGCGAAATTGCAGGACAGGGAAGAGTTCCTGATCGACGGCGTCGGCGATAAGCCCGAGGCGCGCGCCGCCTTTTTGCAGGGGTATTACACCGCCGGGCGCGAGATCCCGCCCCGCATTCTGCTCGACGGCGAAGCGGCAGACCGGACGCTGCTCGAACGCTATTTTTCCGAGACGGCGGGGCGCCGGGTGGAGCTCATCGTCCCGCAGCGCGGCGAGCAGCTGCGGCTGGCGGAAATGTGCCGGTCGAACGCGGCGGAGCACCTCGCCTCCCACACGCGGCAGAGCGGACGGGAGACGGCGGCGCTCGACGAGCTCGCCGACCTGCTCGGCCTCGCCAAAACGCCGTCCTACATCGAGGCCTACGATATTTCCAACACGGCGGGGCAGGAAAACGTCGCCGCCATGACGGTCTTCCGCGACGGCAAGCCCTTACGCGCCGCCTATAAAAAATTCAAGATCAAGAGCTTTTCCGGGCAGGACGATTTCCGCTCGATGGCGGAAGTCCTCGACCGCCGGTTAAACGAGCTCGAAGCCGGAAACGACCCGTGGTTTTCGGTCACGCCCGACCTGATTCTGCTCGACGGCGGCAAGGGGCAGCTTTCCGCCGTCCTGCCCGTGCTCGAGCACCACGGCGTTTCGATCCCCGTCTTCGGCATGGTGAAGGATTCCCACCACAAAACGCGGGCGATCGCCGCGTCGGGGGGCGACATCGCCATCAAATCCACCCGCCGCGCCTACACCCTCGTCGCGACGATCCAGGAGGAGACCCACCGCTGCGCGATCGGCTACCACCGCGCCCGCGCCGGCAAAAAGGGGCTCGAAACGGGGCTGACCGAAATTCCGGGCGTCGGCGTCACCCGCGCTCGATTGCTGCTGAAACATTTCAAAACCCTGCGCGCCCTCTCGGACGCTACGCCGGAGGAGCTCGCGCTCGTGCCCGGCATTCCGCAGCCGACCGCGAAGCAAATTTACGCGCATTTTCACCCCGACGCCGAAGCGCCGGGCGGGGAGGAGGCGTCGAATTGAAACCGATTTTCAAGGGCATTACAAAGCACCCGAAGCTCCTGCTGACCGTCTATCTTTGCATTTTCGCGGTCTGCCTTGTGCTCTCGCGGCTCGTTTCGGTCAATTACGAAATGAACGATTATCTGCCGCAGGATACCCCCTCGACGCAGGCGATCGCCGTCCTCGAGCGGGAATTCCCCGGCGGCATACCGAACGCCCGCGTGATGATAAGCGACGTGACGGTGCCGCAGGCGCTGGACTATAAAGAGAAGCTCGCGGCAATCCCCGGCGTGACCGCCGTCTCTTGGCTTGACGACGCCGCCGACGTCACCGTGCCCTTTTCGATGCTCGACGCCGACACCGTCGAGACCTATTATCGCGACGGCGCGGCGCTCTATTCCGTCACGATCGAGGACGACGCCCTGATCGACGCCGTCGCCGCCATCCGGGCGCTCATCGGGCAGGACAACGCCGTGACGGGCAACGCCGTTTCGACCGCCGACGCCATGACGAATACCGTTTCGGAAATCCGCATCATCGCCGTTCTCTCCGTCCTGTTCGTCCTCGTCGTGCTGCTTTTGACGACCCATTCCTGGCTCGAGCCGCTCCTCGTCCTCGGCAGCCTCGGCGTGGCGATCGGCATCAACAGCGGGACAAATCTGCTGTTCGGGGAAATTTCCTTCGTCACCAACGCGGCGGGCAGCATTTTGCAGCTGGCGGTCTCGCTCGATTATTCCGTCTTTCTGATCCACCGCTTCGAGGAGTGCCGCGCCCGCGAATCCGACCCCGCGGCGGCGATGGTCGACGCGCTGACGAAATCCGCTTCCTCGATCTTTTCGAGCGGGCTGACGACGGTCATCGGCTTCCTCGCGCTGGTGCTCATGCGCTTCCGCATCGGCCCCGACCTCGGGCTGGCGCTGGCGAAGGGCGTCGCGATCAGCCTGTTGACCGTTTTCGTCTTCACCCCGGCGCTCGTGCTCTGCTGCTGCGGCCTGCTGGAAAAGACCCGCCACCGCTCGCTGCTGCCCGACCTGCACGGCTTCGGCCGCTTCACCCGCCGGGTCTCGCGCCCCCTCGCCGTGCTGTTTGCCCTCGCCATCGTGCCCGCCTTCCTCGCCTCAAATGCGAACGATTATTATTTCGGCTCTTCCCATATCTTCCGGGAGGACAGCACCCTCGGCGCCGACACCGCGCAGATCGAGGCGGTTTTCGGCAAGAGCGACACCTACGTCCTGCTTCTGCCCGGCGCCGACACCGCGCGCGAGGCAGCCCTTTCCGCCGACCTGCGCGCCCTGCCGAACGTGACCGACGTGCTGTCCTACGTCGATTTGGCGGGTCCCGAAATTCCGCCCTCTTACCTCGAAGAAAGCCAATACAGCCAGCTTTTTTCCGGGAATTACAGCCGAATGGTGCTCTCGGTCGCCGTGCCTTATGAGGGGGACGAGACCTTCGCGCTGGTCGAATCGGTGCGCGCCGTCGCGCAGCATTATTATCCCGACGCCTATTATCTGGCGGGCGCGGGCGTGAGCACCTACGACCTGATGACGACCGTGACCGGCGACATGTTCAAGGTCAACCTCGTCGCCATCGGCGCGGTTTTCCTCATTCTGCTCTGTACGCTGCGCTCGCTGCTGCTGCCGGCGCTGCTGGTGCTCTCCATCGAGACGGCGATCTGGATCAACCTCGCGGTGCCGTATTTTTCCGATTCGCCGCTCTTTTACATCGCCTATCTGATTATCAGCTCGGTGCAGCTCGGTGCGACGGTCGATTACGCGATTTTGCTGACCGACCGCTACCGCGAAAATCGCCGGACGCTCGAAAAGCACGCCGCCGCCGTGCAGACCGTCGCCGACGTGACCGTCTCGGTGCTGACGTCGGGCAGCGCGCTGACGGTCGTCGGGCTGCTGCTCGGCTTTCTGTCGAGCAACCAGCTGCTCGCGCAGCTCGGCACCCTCATCGGCCGCGGCGCCCTCTTCTCGCTCGCCATCGTCCTCTTTGTCCTGCCGGGTCTGCTGCTCGTCTTCGACCGGCTGATTATCGGCCGCAAGCATCGACCGCCCGGCGCGCAAAATTTGCCTGAATCGCCCGATTCCGAAAAGGAGGTCGCCTCATGAAACCGTTTGCCAGGCTTTCCCGGCGCGCGGGTGCCTGTCTGCTCGCGCTGCTTTCCGCCGTCTGCCTGTCCTTTGCGCCGCTGACCGCGCAGGGCGCGGCGGGAGATTCGGCGGCGTCGGATTCGTCCGCCGCCCCTGCGACCGGGGGAACACTTCCGCCGAAGGAGGAGGTCGTCTACGCGAACCTGCTGCCCGGCGGCGAGGCGCGTGAGGTGCGGGTCGTCAACAGCTTCCGGGCGCAGACGCCGACGGAATGGCGGCTGACGGATTATGGCGCCTATTCCGCGGTGCGCAACATGACGACGACCGATGAATTAAAGCTCGAAAACGGCTGTGTCACCGCCGACGTCACCGCGCAATCGCTCTATTACGAAGGCCTGCTGCCTGACGCGCAGCTGCCCTGGACGGTCTCGCTGCGCTACACGCTCGACGGCAAGGAGTGCGCCCCCGCCGACCTCGCGGGACAGCGCGGCGCGCTCGAAATTTCCGGCACCGTCACCCGCAACGACGCCTGCGCCGGGTCGTTTTTCGACCGCTATGCGCTGCAGGTGGTGCTCACGCTCGACACATCGCGCTGCGCTGACATCGAAGCGCCGGGCGCGACGGTCGCCAGTGTCGGCGCAAATCGGCAGGTGACCTTTACGCTGCTGCCGGGCGCGCCGCACGATTTCACCGTCCGCGCGCAGGTCGAGGATTTTCAGATGGACGGTGTCTCGCTCAACGGCATCCCGCTCTCGCTCGACCTCTCCTTTGACGACAGCGCCCTGCGCGAACAGGCGGGCAGGCTGCAATCCGCCGCCGTACAGCTCGACGACGGCGCCGACACGCTGCGCGACGGTTCCGGCACCCTGTCCGACGGCACAGGAGCGCTCTCCACAGGCGCCGCCGCGCTCGATTCGGGCGTCAAACAGCTGCGCGACGGGCTCGACGCCCTGCAAGCGCAGTCGCCCGACCTGAAAAACGGTTCGGCGCAGATCCTCGCCGCCCTGCGCACGCTGGCGGACACCCTCGACGGCGCGATCCCCTCCGCCGACGAGTTGCAGACCCTGCTTTCAGCTTACAAGGAAATTCAGCAGGGCACCGACGCCCTCGCCGACGGCATTTCCCAGCTGCAATCCGGCTTTTCGCGCTATCAAGCCTTCCTTTCCTTCTTCCGCCTCGACCTCGACACGTTGCAACGCGACGGCGCGACGGCGATCAAAGGGCTGAAGGCGGCGGAAACGGCGCTGGGCGACCAGATCAAAGAAAAACAGGCGGCGGGGGAGGACACAACCCAGCTTTCCGAACATCTTGCGCTGCTCGAATCTGTCGAAAATCTGCTGACTAACGACGGGACGGTGCTCACCGCCACCCAGAGCCTACTGACCGAAGCGCCCGCCGGTATCACGCAGCTTGTCGACGGTGCGAAGAAATTACAAGCGGGCGAATCGGCCTTCGGCGAAGCCCTCGGAATGCTCGCCGACCGCCTTGCTGACCTGCTGGCGCAGCTTGCCCGCCTGTCCGACGCGATCGACCAGCTTGCCGCGCAATATGAAACGCTCGACAACGGCGTCGGCGCTTATACCGACGGCGTCGCGCAGATTGTCTCGGCGTACGGGACGCTCGTCTCGGGCGCGCGCCAGCTCGCCGATTCTGCCGACGTGCTCGACGACGGCGCGAAGGAGCTGCACGCGGGGCTGTCCGACCTCGCCGACGGCACCGGCGTCCTGCGCGGCGAGACCTCCGGCATCGACGGCAAGATCTCCGAACAGATCGACGCGGTGCTCGACGGCTTCACGGGCAAGGGCGACCCCGTCTCCTTTGTTGACCCGCAAAACCACACCGTCCGCGCGGTGCAGTTCGTGCTGAAAACCGACCCGATCCGCCCCGCGCCAGCCGCGCCGGCCGCTGCGCCTGCCCCGAAAAAGCTCAATTTCTGGCAGAAGTTGCTGCGCCTCTTCGGCCTTTACAAAGACGAATAAATTCCAAACGCAAACCGGCGGCCGGAAAAACGCTCCGACCGCCGGTCTTTTTTGTTCTTTTGTCAAAAAAGTTCGGGGATTTCCGGCTCTTCGTCGTCGACGTTCTCCTCGTCGGCGGGCTGCCAGGCGCTGCCGAATTTCGTGTCCCGGAAGAGGGCGGCAAGGCCGGTGATCTGCTTGAGCCGCAGCACCTCGTCGCGCTCCATGCCGAGGTGCTTGCCGATCCAGCTGTCCGACCGCCCGAGCTCGTGCAGCTCCTTGACGATGTTGCCCATCAGGTCGACGTCGTGCGAGCCGCGGGCGCGGTTGTGGCGGATCGTGCTGACGATGCGCTGATCGAGCGGCTTGTCGATGACCGTCACCGGCAGCATGCCGCCCTCGCGCTCGTAAATATCGGGGTGCTCGCGCATGACGCGGTAGCGGTGGAACCCGTCGACGATCACGAAAACGTCCTGCTCCTTGTCGTGATAGCAGACGATCGGCATCGTGTAGCCGTCTTCGCGAATGCTCTCGTATAAAAGCTGTAACTCCGGCGGCGCGACGGCGTTCGGGTTGTAGGTGTTGGGCACGACCTTCTCGAAGGGGACGGCGATGACCCGATAGGCCGGGCTTTGATAGCTTTTCATGTTATTTTCCAACGCTTTCGTATTTTTCTCGCAGCAGCTCAATGCGGCGGTTCTGCTCCCGCGTCAGGTTGAAGCCCATGAAGCGGCAGGTGTGGTCGTTTCGCAGGATACAGTAGCACATTCGCTTCCAGCTCGGGATGTCCTTTGTCGACTTGATGTCGTCGGTCTGGTCGGGAATTTTGCCGAGGAAGATCACCCGCGATTTTTTCATGACGGTGTAATTCGAAATGCCGTTGCGCCGGATGTGATACCCGTGGTCGAGCAGCTCGCGGATCGTCTCCTCGTCGAGCCCGCCGCCCGTGTTGTGCCAGAAGTCGATCGAGGTCTTGAACTTCCGGACGTAATTGTTGCGCAGCCGTGCCGGCAGGGTGTCGAGCAGAAATTTCGTGTAGGATTCCCAGGTGTGCCCCTCGGGCAGGGTCAGCGCGCGGTAGCCGAGCGCCTTCGTCCTGCCGTAGATCGCGCCGAAATTCGCGCCCTGCACCCGCCCGACGAGCTTCGCCCAGATCTGCGGGTCGATCACGCGGTAAAGGTTTAAGCTGTCCTTCGCGTAGTCGTTGAAGGGCGACGCGACCCGCATCTGCTCCGGTTTGAGCCCCGCTTTATAATAGAGGTCGTACAGCCGGTTGTAATCGTACCCGAAAACGGCGTAGGCGTGCCAGACGTCCTTCGTCGTCCAGTCGTAGAGGGGCGACGCGCACCAGACGTCTTTAAACAGGCGACTGATCCAACAGCTGCCGTTGTAGCCGTATTTTTTGTTGACGATGCCGCTGTAACGTTGAATGGATTCCTCCGCCCGAATTCCGAGCAGGCAGACGGTGCGTTTGCCGCCGTGCGAAATACGATACCAGCGGGTGAACTGCTTGGCGAGATCCTCCTGATGCATGCGGTAACGGTAGGTCGTCATCGGGTTGCGGCCGAGCGAAATGACGTAGGGGTGCTGCGGCATCGGGCGCACCCAGGCGTCTTGTTTCGTGTCGTCCCACGGGTACCAGAACATTTCGTAACTGCTCACCGCCGTGCGGGTCGCCATCGGCAGGCAGACCCAGTAGGGGTCGGTCTCGGGCGCGAAGCGTTCGAAGGTGCGCTCGACGTACTCCGTCGTGACGGTGTACTGCGCCTCAAAATCCTGATGAAACAGCCCGACCGTCTTGTCGGGATAATGCGCGTTGCGGAATTCGATCACGAAATTGAGCAGCAGCCCGCTGTCCTTCCCGCCGGAAAACGAGACAAGGATATTGTCGAACTCCTCGAAGAGATAACGAAGGCGATCCTGCAGCGCCTCGTAGACGTTCTGGTCGGTATATTGCTTGATCAAAGGCGCACCTCCGGGCATAAGCGGCAACCCCCGCCGTCGAATTTCCAGATATTTCCTTTCCATTCTACCATATTTTCCCGAAAAAAGCAAACGGAACCCGCCCGGTTGTTGAAAATTGCCAGAAAAAGGAAAATCGACGCGGCCGTCACGGTCACGTCGATTGCAGGTCGATTTTGTTTGTGTGGCTTGGCGGCGGTCAGCGCGCGATGATCGGGGCAAACTTCCGCAGTGGGGTGTCTGGGGCGCAAAGCGGCATCGGTCAACTCGGCCGCTGTGCGGTGCGCTCGATGATCATGTTCTGCCAGTTTTCGCTTAAAGTCACAAACCGCGCGCTCCAGCCGGACACCCGCACCGAAAGCGTTTTATACTGCTGCGGGTTCTTCTGCGCCTCGCGCAGCACGGCGGCGTCGACCACGTCGAGCTGCAAAAAGAATCCGCCGAGCTTCAAAAAGCCGTCCATCAGCCCGACCAGTGCGGCGATCCCGTTTTCTCCCCGCAGGGAATCCGGGAAAATCTTGACGTCGAGCGCCGCCCCGCAGGACTGGCGTTTGAGGTCGGACTTGCAGTAGGAGCGAATCAAGGATGTCGCCCCGGAGAAATCCGTGCCCGGGACGGGGGAATCGTTCCCGGAAAGAATTTCGCCCTTTTTGCTGCCGAAGGCGGTGGCGCAGCGCTGGGGCGCCCATTCGATCTGCCGCCCGAAGGTGCTCACGCCGGGGATAAACAACACCGGGCAGTCGCTGCGTGTGCGGCAAGCCTCAACCGCGTCGGCAAAATCGTTCAGCAGGCGCGCGTGCCAGGCGTCGGCCTCGGGCGCGTCGTTGCCGTAATAGGAATATCGGTTTTTGACGTAAAGGCGCAGCGTTTCCTGCCCCTCCCAGTTTTTGCGCAGCAGGTCGACGAGCTGCGGCAGCGTCACCTTCCGCTCCTCAAAAACGAGCTTTTCGATCGCATAGAGCGAATTTGCGACGTCCGGCGCGCCGCCGATATGCGGGGAACGGACGACGTAGGTCGGCCCGAAATCGCGGTACGCCCGCGCGTGCTCGATGCAGCCGTCTTCAAACAGGCTGACGACCGAATCGCAGGTCGGCGGGGTCGTCGCTTGCCACGCGCCGTCCCGGAAGGTAAAGGCGTTTTTCACCGTCCGGTCGTAGAGCGCCGCGACCGTCTGCCGCAGCGCCTGCAAAAAAGCGGCGTAAAGCGCCTCGATAGAGGCGTAATCCGGCGTGACCGCCCCGTCTGTGCCGAGCACATGGTCGAGCAGCTGCAGCGCGTCGAACGGCATATAGGAAAAATCGGTCTTCCCGGGAATCTGCACCTCCCAGCAGCCGTCGTTTGCAAACCGTCGGGCTTCCTCCTGCGTGTAGTGCAGATCGGACAGCGCTTCAAGAATCAAATCCTCGTTGTAAACGGCGACGACGCCGCCACCGTGCCGCATGACGGCGGCGATCTTTTCCTTCAGCGCCTGCGGGGAGCGGCGGTTCAGCCGCACGGTGATGGGGAAATCGGAAATGCCGAGCTCCTCGACGACCTCGAGCACCAGCTCGGTCATCGTGTTGGCGACCTCGCGCCCGCTCTCGTCCGCGCCTGCGAGCACGATGTTTTGATAATGCTGGGCGTCGCCCGAGCCGAGCGGCGTGTCGCTCTGGATCCATTCGCAGCCCTTGATGAAAAAGGAGGCCGTCAGCTCCCGGGCCTCCTCGCGCGTCAGGACGCCCGCGCGCAGATCCCGCTCGAGATAGTCGCCGAGCAGGACGTCGATCCGCCCGATGCCCGGCCAGTTGCCGCACAGCCGCGCAAACGCGAAGACGAACCACAGCGCCTGCAGCGCCTCGTGAAAATTGCGGGCGGGGGAAAAGGGCACCCGGCGCAGCAGCCGGTGCAGCTCCGGCCGGGCGGTCTCGGTGGCTTCGAGATACCGCGCGTGCCAGATCGCCATGCTCTCGATCACGTTCTGCAGGCTGTGCAGAAATTCGTGCTGCGCCGCAGACAGCGTCGGGTCGGCGAGCCGCCGGGCAAGCTCCGACGCATAGCCGTCGAGCCCCTCGTGCAGCACCTTATCGTACCGCAGCGTCAGGTGTGAAACCGAGCCGAAGACGGTCTTGCCCTGATATTGCGCGGGGACGACGTGGCCGATCGCTCCGCCCAGCGTCGCGGCGCCGCAGACGCGCTCCTCTTCGCAGATGCGAAGCGGCGCGTCGGTTGCGATTTGCCGGATGGCGCAGTTGTATTGTTCGACGGAGGAGAGGGAAGCGAACCCCTCGACCGCGTCAAGACTGACAAATCGGCAGCGCATGGCATCGTCGCCGTAAGCGCCCCGCATGGATCGCATCGCCCACGCCCGGGTCGATTCCCGCAGTCGAACCGGACGCGGCTCGGCTGACGCCGTTTGAAAGATCATACCGCTCACCTCTGCCCGCATTATACCACCCCGCGCGCGTTTGTCAACCGGTTTTTTCTGTTTTTTTAAGCAAAGACCCCAAAATCAAAAAAAACACACCCCCGCCGCGGCTCAAACGGTCGCGGCGGGGGTGTTGTCGTTGCGGGGTTCGGTTGATTCTGCCGGGAGGAAGAGCAGGATTTTTACGGAAAATTCGGTGTCTGTATGGGTGATTTTCAGTTCGCCGTTGTATTTGTCGACGGCGGCTTTCACACTGCGCAGGCCGACGCCGTGGGGTGTTTTGTCGTCCGGCTTTGTGGTGGCGCGCCCGCGCGGCAGATCGCCGTTGTAGCTGTTCGAAAGGGCGAGCAGGAGGGTTCCTTTGTCGTAGCTTATTTTCAGTTTTACGGATTTCGTTTCGGCCTTTGCCGCCGCCTCGACCGCGTTGTCGAGCAGGTTGCCGAGGATGGCGGTCAGGTCGTTCGCGTCGATTTGCAGCGGATTCGGCACCGCGATCTCGGCATGAACCGAAATACCGGCTTCCTTCGCCCTTGCAAATTTGTAGTTTACAATGCTGTCGACCGGCACGATTCCGGTGCTGCAATCGCTTTCGGCGGGCTCCAACAGGCCGGAAAACGAGTCGATGTACTGCGTCGCTTTTTCGGTTTGCCCTGTCCGGATCAGCTCCCGCAGCGCGATCGTGTGGTTTTTGATGTCGTGGCGAAACCGCGTGAGCTCCCGCGCGTTTTGCTGAATGAGCTGCGCCTGTTTTTGATAATATGCGGCTTGCTGCCGGGCGGCATCGGCTTCCGCTTGTTCCCGGAATCGCTTCGCGATCGAATCGTAAAGAGAAAGCACCAGAAAATTGAGGGAGACGAGGCAGAGCAGCGAAAGGGCGTAAACGAAATCGTCGACGGTTTCCTGCGTGAACAGGACGGCTTCGAACAGCACGGAAAGGCAGGGGACGAGGACGGCGAGGACAGAATAAGATTTCGGCAACGGCGCGTCGCTCCCGATGCCGCGGAATCTGCCGATCAGGCGAATGACGAAAAATTCGAGCACCGCGACGGCAAGCAGGCAGAAGCTGTCGCCGTAGTGGGTGCGCGCGAAAAGATCGACGCCGCCGAGCCCCGCCGCCGCGCCGACGACCATTTCGCAGGCGTTGATCGTGGCATAATTCAAAACCGTCACGACGATGCGTTTTGAAAGCCTCGCGCGGTAGGCGAAGGTCAAAAGAAAGGTTGCGAGCAGAGAGCTCGTCATGTTGAGCAGGATAGAGGGGAAAAAGAGATAAACGGCGCTCGTGATCGCGTAATAGAGCGCGAAAAGAAAAATCGCCGCCTTTTTGCCCGCAAACCCGTCCCGGAAAAAGAGGCGCAGAAACAGGTGTATCAGATAGGTGACAAAGGCGTTGACCGCCAAAAAGACGAGCGAATCGGTCGGGAAGGTCATTCGCTTGCCACCTCCGACAATTCGACAAATCGCGCGCGCACGGCTTTTCTGCGGGATTGACTGACCGGCAGCACGCTGCCGTCCGCCATCGTGACCGCGTCGTATTGATATTTTGCGATGTACTTGAAATTGACGAGAAAGGATTTGTGGATCGACAGGAACCGCCTGTCTTTGACCGTATCGAAAATTTTCTCCAGCGAGCCGTAAAATTCGCGCGCTTCCTGCTGCGTCACGACCGCGATCTTTCTGCCGCTGCTCGAAAAGTAAAGAATGTTTGAAAGCGGAATTTGATAATATTCTTGACCGACTTTGAACCGGAAGAGGTTCGTGTCGATCGCGTTCAGGCGGAGGAATTTGTCGACGAGGCGCTCGACGCGCTCCTTTGTCAGCGGCTTGAGCAGGAAATGGAGCGGGCGCATTTCAAAAAGCTCCATGGCGTATTCCTGCTTCGACGAGATATAGGCGATCTGCACCGTTTCGTTTTTCAGCGTCTGGCGGATATACCGTCCGACGGCGACGCCGCTCTGCTGCGGCAGCGCGATGTCGAGGAATACAAGGTCATAATCCACGGCCTCCATTTCCCGACAAAGCGCCTCTCCCGCGGTGAAGCAGTCGATTTCAAACGTGACCGACCGGGATTTCGCGATGTCCTGCAACTGCGCGTACAGGGTTTCGCAGACGACCGCCTCGTCGTCGCAAACGGCGATTCTGAATTTCACGGGCGCACCCCCCTTTTTGATTATTATAGCATAGGAAATGCGAAAAGCAAACAGCGGCGGCAAAAAACTTGAAATTTTTACAAAAAAATTGCTTTCTTCTTACAAATACGGTTTGATCGGCGCGTTTTGCGATAGGATAAAACTAACGAAAAAAAGCGAGGAGGTCGTTGCTTCATGAAAAAAGGGAGGACAGCTTTCTTTCCGGCGGTCTGCCTGCTCGTGTGCGCCCTGCTTTGCGGGTGCGGCGGGGGCGAAACGCAAACCGGGACGGACTGGGTTGCGCTCGCGGAGGCGGGGCGCCTGCACTGCGCGCTGCAGGAGCGGCTGCGCATCGACGCCGAGCTGGCGTTTGACCCGGAAAAAACGAGCTGCGAGGTCTGCGCGGCTCGTCTGCGGATTTTCGACGCGAAGCAGTGCCGGGCGGTTCTCATGCCGGAGGCGCTTGCGACCGAGCAATCCTATTCGGGCGCCGGGGAGCCCTTGAGCCGCAACGTCACGACGGATTATTATTTGATGGAAAACGAGGCGGGCGCGAGCCTCGGCGTCGGCGGCACCATGCTGCACTATGAGCGGCCGGCATACGACAGCCTCTATTACGCCTTTCACCCCGACGTGAATTCCGACCTCTACAACGCCGATCGGTACAGCACAGATCGCGACCTCGCGTTTCAAAGCCGCGCCGCGGCGTTCGCCGAGGTCAAAGCCCTTCTGAAAAAGCTGAACGTCTCGATCTCGGACAGCTACGAATGTTATTCGCTCGACAAATCGACCCTGACAGCCGAATACCGCTACATCGAAATGACGCAGGACGACGCGCACGAAAAAACACACACCTTCCGCGACGACGAGGAATGCTACTGCTTTCTTTTGCGCGAGGTACTCGGCGCCCTGCCGCTTACGAAATACAGCTACGGCAACGCGGATTCCGGCACCTATGTTTCCGGCACGCAGATCACGGTTTATTACGGGAAACAGGGCTTGCTGATGCTCGATATTTCGAGCCCCTACGAGGTCACCGCGACCGAATCGACGGAAACGATTTTGTCGGCGAACGAGGCGATCGAAAAGCTCAACGGCAAATATAAAACGATGGTGCTCAGCCGCGACACGAAGGTGACGAAAATTTCCCTCGCGTATGCCGCCGTGCTGAAAAACGCCGACGCGAACGAATATGCACTTGTCCCCGCCTGGGTGTTCGAGCTGGCGCAGGAACGAGAAGACCACACCGAACGGTATGCCGTCCTGTTCCACGCCGTGACGGGGGAGGAGCTCGTATGACGGCAGGCGCGAAGAAATTTTTCCGGCTGCTGCGCTCGGATTTTCGGCGCGCCGTTTTGTCCGAAAATTTCCTGACGGCGACGCTGCTCGTGCCTTTTTTCTATCTCCTCGGCACGCTGGAATCCTTTGCGGAGTGCGTGAAATACGGCATGGAAATTTCGGTTTACGAAATGCACGCCATGGCGGCCTTCGGCACCTTTCGTCTGCTGAATTACGTCCTGTGCGCCTTTCCGTTTGCCGCCGGCTTCGCCGCAGATTTTCAAAGCCGGTATTTCCGTTCGGTGATCGCGCGAAGCGGCAGGCGCTGCTACGCGATTTCGAAGGTGATCGTCACCGCGCTGTCCGGGACGCTCTGCCTCGTTGTCGGCGAACTGCTCTATATGCTGCTTTGCGCCTGCTTCGGGACGGCGGTCAGCGCCGAGACGCTCGCGGAGCTGCGAACCGCCGGCACCGGCGCGTTTGAAACGATCCCGCACGCAAAATTGTTGCTCGACGGGAATTTTGTCGGCTATTTTCTCCTGTTGGCGCTCACGCGGGGGCTCGTCGGCAGCTTTTTATCCCTGATCGCCCTCTGCGTATCGCTGCACATGCAAAACCGCTTCGTGATCCTCGCAAGCCCGCTGCTGATTTTTTATTTTCTCGAAACGGTTCTGCTGAATCTCTTCAAACTCCCCGCCCAGTGCAGTCTTGCGAACATCTTCGACGGCCGCGTTTCGGTCATCGACAGTCGGTACATGTTTTGGTATTCGCTCGCGGTCGCCGTTTTGCTGAGCGCCGTCCTCGGCGTGATCGCGGCAAGGGGAATCGAAAGGAAGTTGAAGAATGCGTAAGGTCTGGAAAATCTGTCGGCTTAATTTTCGGAAATGGCCGTCGTCTCCCCGGCTTTTCGTCGTGGCGGCGCTTGTACTCGTCTTTACGAACACGGTCACCTCGCCGATTTCCGACCTCGCGCAGCGGCTCCACGAGCGGGTCAGCCCGTGGCTGATGCCCTTTGTGCTGTCGGACGATTACATGATCTTGCTGCTGCTCGGCTGCGTCGTCATCTTGTTCTGTGACGCGCCGTTTCTCGACGAACAGCAGCCCTATCTCGTCGTCCGCAGCGGCAAAACCGCCTGGGCGGCGGGGCAAATTCTCTTCCTTCTGCTCGCTTCGCTCGTCTTTTCGCTCTTTGTCTTTGCCGCGATCAACCTGAATTTGATCGGCCGTCTCGGCTTGACCGCGGATTGGGGGAAGCTCATCGGCACGCTGGCGCAGGCGGACGCGGGCGTCGCCTTCGATTCCCCCGTTTCCTTTGATTATCGAATTTTGGTGGATTATTCCGCTGTCGGGGCGACGCTGCTGGTCGTGGCGTTACTTTGGGCGGTCTGCGCATTTTTGGGGCTGCTGATCTGCCTGCTGAACCTGCACCTGCACAACAGCGTCGGTCCCGTGGTCGCCTTTGCGCTGGTGCTGGCGGAATATTTACTGCCCATTCTCCGGGTGGACGTCCTGTTTTTCCTGTCCCCGGCGTCGTGGGTCAATCTGAATTACATCGATCCAAAGGGCGTCAGCTTTTTCCCCGGCCCCGTCTATTGCTTCGCCGCGCTCTGCCTCGGCTGTGCCGGGTTGATAATCGGCATTCTTCTTTCCTGCAAACGGAAAGAAATTCAAACGCAGATTTAGGAGGTCGATCCTATGCGGGATTGCGTTATTTCCGCCTCGCAGGCGACAAAGGTTTTCAAAGGCAACACGGCGCTCGACCACGTCTCTTTTGAACTGGAGCGGGGGAAGATTTACGGCTTCGTCGGGCGCAATGGCTCCGGGAAAACGGTGCTTTTCAAATGTATCTGCGGCTTTCTCTCGCTGACCTCCGGCGAAATCGTCGTGAACGGCAAAACCGTCGGAAGGGAAATCGAAATCCCGGAACGAATCGGCGTCATCATCGAAACGCCCGGATTTTTACTGAATCAAAGCGGGTATCACAACCTCAGCTTTCTCGCCTCGATCCGCAATCGCGTCCGGAAGGACGAAATTTTCGACGCCATGGCGCGCGTCGGGCTTGACCCGAAAAGTAAAAAGCGCGTCGGAAAATATTCGCTCGGAATGCGCCAACGACTTGGCATCGCGCAGGCGATCATGGAAGACCCCGATATCCTGATCCTCGACGAACCGATGAACGGGCTCGACGCCGACGGCGTCCTCGAAATGCGGCGGATTTTCCTCGGGCTGAAAGAGCAGGGGAAAACCATCCTGCTCGCCAGCCATTACCGGGAGGACGTTGAAGCCCTCTGCGACGTCGTTTATGCGATGAACAAGGGCGTTTTGACCCCGCTGCGGTAAAAAAACAGCCGACAGGCGCGCGGTTTTGCGAGCCGGTCGGCGTTTTTTTGTTTTTGTAAAAGGCGAATGTGCGTCAGGCGAGGGAGGCGACGAAATGGGTGAGCGAGGCGTCGTCCTTCGGGTCGAAGTCGCAGGGCTTGCGGAAGAGCGTCCAGCATTCGCTGTGCTGCGCGGTGGCGCCGGGGGCGACGGTGCGGTATTCGCCGAGGGTCTCGATCTCGGTAAAGAGGGCGCAGGAATAGGTCTCGAACGAGACGCCGCCGTCGGGATAGACGCCGTCGGGGTGGTGCGCTTCATACTGCTTGCGAAAAACGGTCTCGCCGAGGACGTAATAGGCGGTGCCGCTGCGGTTGTCAAAGCCGAGCTTGAGGGCGCGGTCGATGGGCTTCTGCTGCACGGTGGCGAACGCGTGGCCGAAATAGATGCGCTCGTCGCGCAGGTCGGTGTACGGCCAGACGGTGATCGTGCGGTTGTGCAGCAATCCTGTGTCGACGGTGTTGAGCGGGATGATCTCAACGCCGCCCTGCGCCGCGACCGAGAGCGCCCAGACGGCGAATTTGCGCTCGGCGCCGGAGATATTCGTGACGCGGTGGCGCACCTGCATGACCGGGCGGGTCTCGTCGAGGACGAGTTCCATCTCCATCGCGACGCCGTTCTCCACCTGCGGCGCGGGGGTAAAGACGGCGCCGGTATCGGTCACGCGGTAGGCGACGGGCTTGCAGTCGGGATAATAGGTGTCGGGATAGGCCTCGGGCGAGATCCAGAGCCGGTGTCCGCCGAAATTCTGCCAGGCGGCGCCGGGGTAGAAGTGGCGGTCGAAGGCCTCGTCCTGCTTGACGCCGAAGGCGTCCTTCTCGGTGTTCAGGATGTTTTCGCCGCCCGGGAAGGAGAACGAGATAATGCGCGGGCCGACGTCGAGGGTGACGAGGGCTTCGACGGCGCCGTTCGTCAGCCGCAGGCAGGTGCCGTAGTTTAAGAATTCGACTTTGCTGGTTTGAATCATGGGGGATTCCTCCTTTACGACCGTTTGACCGGCCGGTATTGATAATCGGTGCCGCAGGGCTGCGGCTTTTGCAGGGCAAGGGCGTATTGGTCGGCGGCGCGCGCTTCGAGCTGCCAGAGCGCTCGCACCGGGTCGCCGCAGGCCTCGGCGTCGCGCTTGCGGGTCAGAATCGGCAGCGCCGTGTTCTGCCGGATTGTTCCGAGCAGCGCTTCGCCCCGTTCGGAAAAGCCCAGCACGCGCAGATAGGGCACGCGGGCGCCGAAATAGGTGCGGTCGACGCCGAGATACGCCGCCAAAAACAGCCGACGAATGCGGGCGAGGGGATAGCGTTTTGCCTTCGCACGGGCGAGCAGGTCGTCCCAGTCGATCGCCTGCTGCGCCGCGCTGTAAAGCCGGTTTTCGAGCCCCTCGCTCAAATCCGGCAGCGCCGCGAAATCGGCGGGGGAGAGGGTGCGCAGCCGGGCGAGGATGGCGGTGGAAAGGCGGTTCAGATCGGCGACGGCGCCGTCCCTGACCGCGCGGTGCAGCAGGGACGGCGCCGTCGCCGATC
>CANQSG010000014.1 GCA_947626485.1 uncultured Clostridia bacterium
CCTCCATAGCTCAGTCGGTAGAGCACGCGGCTGTTAACCGCGGTGTCGTTGGTTCGAGTCCAACTGGGGGAGCCACAGAAAAAGCCTGTAAACAAGCGTGTTTGCAGGCTTTTTTATACAAGAAACAGCAACTTCTCGTTGCATGAAAAGCAGCGAGTGATTGTTAACCGCATCAAAAACGACCGAATGATTGTTAACCGAAAAAACAGGGTATGAGATTACGCTGAAAAGGAAAATCAAATCGGTCGTCCTTACTGCCCGCCGTAATGTGATAGATTCACATTGCGGCGGGCTTTTTTGTTGTGTTCGTTTTCTCGTCCTTCCCGACTTGTTGAGAGTCGGGATTTTTTATATGCACATTTTTTAGAAAGGAAAATTGTTAATGATTAAAATCAAAATCGGGAACGGCGACCGTGAAACGGATATCCGCTTCCCTATCAGCGAAAGCGATCTGTACAACAAGCTGGCAGCAATTCACGCAATTGATAGTTCGGACGCACAGCAACCGGTCACAGTGACAAGCATCTACTGGCCGGAAGAATTTTCCGTTCTGGAAGGCCGTCAGGTCAATTTGGACGAAATGAATTATCTTGCAAAGCGCATGGCTAGCTTTGACTCGCGGGAGATGGATCAATTTCTCGTTGGGATTTCGATGCTGGACAAGCCTTCCCTCAAGAATCTCATCAACCTAACATTCAATCTGGATCATTTCACACTGGTGCAGGATGTCAGCAATTACGGGAAAATCGGCAGAGCCTACGTCATGAATACGGAGGGTGCTGTTCCGGCGAACGATGAGGACGATCCGAAATATGCAACTCTTGGCAAAAGACTCATAGACCGTGGACTTGCACGGATCACGGCCAAAGGATTGCTCATCTACGATCCTTTCGATAAACTGACCGAGGTGTACGACGGACAAACTTTTCCCGAATACTATCACCGGTCAGATTATATCGTTGATGTGTTGTTAGGATATAACGGTAGACAGGAACTTGTTTTACTTCCAGAAGAAGAACTTGCAATTCGAAAGGCGGTTGCAAGGTTGGGCGCATTGTCAATAAACGATTGCACTATTGGGATTGATGCATCGAATTATGATGTAGAATCGATTATGAAAAAAGTTCAAGACTTAATCAATAGCGAAGGACTTTATGAAGTGAATGGCATGCTGAAAAGTCTTAGTTATAAAGAAATAGATTGGGGAAAACTTGCCGCTGTCGTCGAAGTGGCTGATGTGCAGAAAGCATCACAAATCGTCTTCCTTGCAGAACATCTGGATGAGTTTGACTTTATTCCTAAAATCTATGATGCAGGAGAACTCGCCCATTACCTCGTGGACAACAAGGAGGACTACAGCATGAATCCGGTAATGGAAGATTATTTCGATTTTTCCGGTTTCGGAGAGCAATATATCGAGGAACATGGCGGGCAATTTGTGGACGGTGGATTTCTTTACTGCTGCGGATACGACTCCATAGAAGAGTTGTTGGCAGATATTCAAAACGAAGACGAAGGAATAACGATGGGAGGAATGTGAAAATGGCACTGCTCAATGCGATTATCACCTACAAAGAAAACACGCTGGTTACAGAATTTCCGAAAGACTATCTCAGGATTTACGAGGAACTCAATTCCATAGGCAGCCGCAAACCGCCGGAAAGGATTCCGCTGACCGATAACGAGGGCGACGATATCCGGGTTAAGCTCTATGCGGACAGCGATATCGGCAACCATCTGCTCCTTTTGCTGGGCGAAAACAGTACGCTGGCGGACGCCAACACCGCAGCCTTTGCCGTTGCGAATGCGGACGAAGATATCCGGCAGGAGCTGGAGCAGAACCTGCTATACGACCAATACGCCAACACAGCGGAACTGCTCCGAGATATCCGAGAGATGACCGAACAGACCGGACCGGTGAAAATGTCCTTCTTCTGTCCGCTTGAAGGCAATATCGAGGATGCCGAGTACGGGGATCTGACGCCAGTCGGAAACCTTTTTCTGAAAAGCTACGCATGGGATATCCGTGAACTGCTGGAGATGGAGCAATCCTCGCCGGAGGACGAAATGGCGCAGTTTTACGATGATGACGAGGAAATCAAGGCAAAACTCGTCTCCGCCGCATGGACGGTCGATGAATACAAAGGAAAACTGTACGGCAGGATCGATTGCCGATTCAAAGAAGCGCTGTCCGAGAATGAAACCGAAAAATTCAAGGAATGGCTGGTCGGTCAGTGTTCGGACGGATTTGGCGAGCATTTTGAGCAGCAACCCATCCGTACCGAGGACGGTGATCTATTCGTCTCCTTTTGGAACAGCAGCGACCGCTATTTTCTCTGCGCCGAGGATGAACTCGATGACTGTATCGAAGAAGCGCAGGGAATGCGGATCGGAGGAATGTAAACATGGCAGAGGAAAAGAAAGAACGGCGGCCGCTTTCCATCAAAAATCTTGCCGATCTGAAACGGCATATCGAAGTCGGCACGGAATTTGTGGCGACGGAACATCAATACCATCCCGATATTGTTGGTCTTACTCGTGTTGTACCACAATGCACGGAAACTGTGCAAGTGTGATGGGCAAGCCACCTACCAAGCCGAACGAGTGGACGCCGTAGTGACCGAACTCATGCGAAATCTTTTCCAAGGTCTGAAAGGCGCGCCCGAAGAAGAACGCTTGAAGCAACTATATAAAAACAAGGCTGACGGCGATAGGGCGCAACTGAAAAAGTTGGAGAATCAACTGACGAAGGACAAAAAGCAGATGGAAACGCTGAAACTCGAAATTGCGAAATGTCTTACCGGCGACAGCGCCTTTTCGCAGGAAGATCTGATCGATGCCATGAATGTGCTGCGGAACAGGATGGATGAAGCCGAAAACCAGATGGAAAAGATTCGTGAGGACGAGAGCAGCGAAGAAGCTGCAATGGCAAAAATCTTTCCGGTTTATCAGCAGTTCAAAAGCTGGGCGGAGGAATTTGAAACGGCAACGATGGAGCAGAAGAAAATGATTGCCTGTCAACTGTTCAAGCGAATCGAGGTAGGACGAGATTATAGCGCAGTAAAAGAGTCACAGATAACCGGGTTGTATAAAACATTTGGCGTATACGGAAGAGTCAAAGCATATTTCAGTCTATTTTGCCCGATGGGACTTGTGATGGCCGTGGTGGTTTTCTTTCTGAAAGGACTTTCCATCGGCGAAAAAATCGGTATGTTTTTTCTTTATCTGGCTTTGGCGGCATTCGGAGCCTTTTTCCTTTGGAGCGCCTATCGGAAGTGCCCCGATTTTTTGAAAAAAAAGTGCATTCCTTCTATGCTGATTTCCGGCTTTGGCGTCGCTTTTAAAATCGCTATATTCTTTCTCGGGTTTGTCTGGAAGCTGGTCGGCCCGCAGGAGATGCAGGACGAAAACGGAAACACCGTGTACGTTTGCGGGGACTACGTATATGACGAGTTCGGTCAAAAAATCGGCGTAGCGTCGGCGGATAAGCGGAGCTTCGTTCGAACCGAATAAAAGCACAACGGCAGCAAATGAGCAGAATGATGACAGCTTTTTCAACGGCATTCGAAAGACGGTGCGCCCCCGCATTTTGTCCGGCGCGGCGGGGGAGATCGGGAAAAAAGCGCGCGGCGGCGGGGAGGCAGTCGTAAAAATCGCAAAACCGCCCTGCCGAATTTTGGGACTTTATGTAGTTGACAAAAAGGATATAGGATAGTATAATATTACTATTCTAAGTTCATTGTCGCTTTTTGCAATTTCCCGTCGGCGGACGGGTTCGGTATGATCGATTGTTCCAAATATCCCCTTGCAATTAAAATGCGGCGCAAGCGGGATAAAACGACTTCCGGCGCTTGCCGGCGGCGCTTTTTCGTTTTTACCGATCTGAGGAGGGATAGAATGAGGGAAAAAACTCGACGATCGCGCAGGACGGTTTCCTTGCTGCTGCTGTTGCTGCTGGCAATGAACCTGTTTTGCGCGATTCCGTTTTCGGCGCGCGCGGCGACCGTCACCAAGGCCGAAAAAGGCTATGACATCGCGGTGGTGTTCGACAACTCCGGCTCCATATCTAACAGCGCGTCCGGCGCACGGTCGGGCGTTTGATTCCAACTTTTGGCAGGGATTCGTTATGAAAAAGAAAATTTCACTGTCTTTTCAAAGCGCCTGGGTTTTGAGCAAGCGGGACGATGAGAAGCTGCCCGTGGAGGCCTTCGTCGATTTTGTGAAAAGCAAGGTCGGCGCCGAGGTGCTGGACGCCTCCCTGACCGATTGCAGCTTCGTCGTCAGCGCGGACGACGTCCCGGCGGATTGGAAGGGGAAGGTGCTCTCCCTCGTAAAGGAGGCCTTTTCGCTCGAGGATCCGACCGCCGTCGTGGAGTGCGAAATTTCGGATTATGAGGAGCGCGAGGCGCCCGAACCGGCGCAGGAAGCGGAGGCGGCGCCCGAACAGGCGGCCAAGCCGGCGGCGCAGCCGCAGGCTGAAGCGGCGGGCGCGGCGGACGGCGTTGCGGAAACGGTCGACAAAATCCACGCGCTGATCGGCGCGGAGGAATTCAAGGCGCTGGCGGACGAGTGCGTTCGGATCGCGCCGGGCCTGCGCAAGTACAACACCGTCGAGGCCTTCACCCACCGCTGCTATCTCTTCGCCATCCACGAGGGCAACGGTCTGACGACCTATCTCGAGCTCTTCGCTGAGCTCGTCGACCGGCTCGGGCTCTTTTCCTTCTCCAAAACGAACCGGGTGGCGGAGGAAAAGCTGCCGCCCCAGGGAAAGGAGGGCGGCAATCCCTTCGCCTCGGTCTACGCCCATTTTCAGCGGTACGGGACGAACCCCGGCAAGCTCATTTGCATCGACATCAGCGAGTGGATGACGAAGGTTTCGGACAAGCCGTTCCGGGATTTCCTTTCGGCGCTCGAGGATCACGCGGGCGAAAACCTGATCGTCTTCCGGGTGCCCTTTGTCGAAAAGGAGATTTTGAACGGGCTGCGCAAGGGGCTTGAGGATATTTTGTTCGTCCGGGACGTTTCTTTTATCCCCTTCGACCAATATGAGCTGACGCGCTACGCCGAGCAGGCGCTGACGGCGCGCGGCTTCACGATGGAGGAGGGCGCCTGGGAGATTTTCCACACCAGGATCACCGAGGAAAAGAGCGACGGCAGGTTTTACGGGATGAACACCGTGAACAAGGTGCTGCGCGAGATGATCTACCGCAAGCAGCTCGACAACGCCTTCCACGACGTGGACGATACGGTCATCAAAAAGGCCGAGATCGCAGGCCTCGCGGATTCCTACGGGGAGCAGCAGAAGACAGGGCTCGAGCTGCTGGACGATTTTGTCGGCATGGAGCCGATCCGGGCGCGCGTCGAGGAGATCGTCGCGCAGATCGAGATGTCCGCCAAAAACAGCGAGCTCGGCTCGCCCTGTATCCACATGCGCTTCGTCGGCAACCCCGGCACCGGCAAGACGACGGTCGCGCGGGTCATCGGGAAGATTTTGAAGGAAAAGGGCATTCTGCGAAACGGCAGCTTCTTCGAGTATTCCGGGCGGGATTTCTGCGGGCGATACGTCGGCGAGACCGCGCCCAAAACCGCCGCGATGTGCCGCGACGCCTACGGCTCCGTGCTCTTCATCGACGAGGCCTATTCGCTCTACGCCGGCGACGGTTACAGCGTGGCGGATTACGGCAGGGAAGCGATCGACACCCTGATCGCCGAGATGGAAAACCACCGTTCCGACCTGGTCGTCATCATGGCGGGGTATACGAACGAGATGAACGAGCTGATGAAGGCGAACGCCGGGCTCGAAAGCCGCATGCCCTACGTCATCGAATTCCCCAACTACACCCACGAGCAGCTGTACGAGATCTTCATGCGGATGGTGCGCAGGAATTTCAAGATGCAGGAGGGCTTCGAGGAAGCGGTTCGGGAATATTTCGAAACGCTGCCGGACGAGGTCATCGAGGCGCGGGACTTCAGCAACGCGCGGTTCGTCCGCAACCTGTTTGAGCGCACCTGGGGGAAGGCCGTCCTGCGCGCCCAGCTCAACAAAGAGGACGCGTCGATCCTCACCAAGGAGGATTTCCTGCTGGCGAGCGCCGAAAAGGAATTCAAAAAGATCATGCAGAAGCGGAATAGAACATTGGGGTTTCTCTGATGTTTTAGAAAAAAGGCGCGGCGCGCAGGTTCGCCCCGCGGGCGGCGCCGAAAAAACCAGGAGGTAATGACAATGGCAGACGAAAAGGCAATGAAACAGGCGCGGACGGTTTACGACACGATTTGCAGAACGCTGACGTCCCGGGACTGGAAGTTCACCTGCGACGAGGAGAACCTCATGATCAAATGCGGCGCGCGCGGCGAGGATCTTCCGATGGATCTCTTCATCCTCGTGCGGCCCGAGGCGCAGGTCGTCTCGCTGCTTTCCCCGATGCCCTTTAAGGTCGCGGAGGACAAACGGGTCGAGGGCGCCCTTGCCGTATGCGCCGCGAATTACGGGCTGATCAACGGCAGCTTCGATTACGATCTGTCCGACGGCGAGATCCGCTTCCGGCTCGTCTCGAGCTTCCGCGAAAGCATTTTGAGCGAAGAGCTTTTCATGTACATGGTACTCGTCTCGGCGAACACCATCGACGATTACAACGATAAATTCCTCATGGTCTCCAAGGGCATGATGTCCGTCGAGCAATTTATCGAATGGGATAGACAGCACGCAAACGGTTAAATCGCGCGTAGGAGGGCGGGCGCGAGGCGCTCGCCCTTCGAAACGGAGGTATGGTACCCTATGGGATGGACGATTTCTTTTCTCCTTTCGGCGCTTTGCCTGTTGGGCGCGGTCGTGTTTGCCGCCGTCCGGGCGACGTCGAATTATAAACGCGGCAGAATTTTCGACCCGCCGAAAATTTTGTTTGCGGGCGTGGTCGCCGCGTCCGTCATTTTGTTTTTCCCGATCTGCGTTCACGTTTTCCGGACGACGAACTGCGGCATTCTGGAGGCCTTCCTCATCTCCGTTCACCACATGATCCGGCTGTTTGTCGTCGACGGCGAATTCGAATTTATCACGGGGAGCCTTGCCGACGCGCAGCTCGCCGCCCCGCTCCTCAACTGCTACACCGCCCTGTTTGCCGTCCTGTTCGTGGCGGCGCCGATCTTGACGTTCGGCTTTGTACTCTCCTTTTTCAAAAACATCTCCGCTTATAAGCGGTATCTCACCCATTATCATTCCGACGTTTACATTTTTTCCCAACTCAACGAGAAATCTCTGGCGCTCGCCGAGAGTCTGCGTCGAAACGGCGGCAAGGGCCGGTTCCTCGTCTTTACCGACGTGTACGAAAAGGACGAAAAACAAACCGGCGATCGCATCGAAAAGGCGCGGGAGCTCGGCGCGGTTTGCTTTAAAAAAGATATCGTCACCGTCAATTTTTCCTTCCACAGCAAACGCAAGTCGTTAAACTTTTTCACCATCGGCGAGGATCAGTCGGCGAACATCAGCCAGGCGTTGAAGCTCATCGAAAGGATGAAGGACAGGGAGAACACGAATCTTTACGTCTTCTCGACGCAGGTGCAGGCCGAAATGCTGCTGGCGAACGCCTTTCACAGCCGGGACGGCGCCGCGAAGATCAAGGTGCGGCGCGTCAACGAGGTGCAGTCGCTGATCTCCCGCAACCTCTACGAAAACGGGTACGAGAAGATCTTCCGCAGCGCCTACGACGACGGCTCCGGCGAAAAAAAGATCAACGCCGTCGTGGTGGGCGCCGGGCAGCACGGGAGCGAGATGCTCAAATCCCTGCCCTGGTTCTGCCAGATGGACGGCTATTTGGCGGAGATCCACTGTTTTGACCGCCGGCCGCACGCCGCCGAAAAATTCACCGCGCAATGCCCCGAGCTGATGCAGTTCAGCGGCGTGCTCGACGTTGCGGGGGAAACGCGGTACACCATTCAAATCCACGCCGGCGTCGACGTCGACACCGTCGCCTTTGACGAGATCATCCGCTCGCTGCCGCGCGCGACCTACGTATTTGTCGCCCTCGGGGACGACGACCGCAACATCGCGGCGGCGGTCAAGCTGCGCGCGCTGTACGAGCAAATGGGGTATTTCCCCGAAATTCAGGCCGTCGTTTACGACAGCGACAAAGAAGAAGCCCTGACCGGCGTCACCAATTTCCGGGGGCAGCCCTACAATATCGACTTCATCGGCGGTCGGAAATCGTCCTATTCCGAGGAAGTGATCCTGGATTCCGACGTGGAGGAGGAAGCGCTGAAACGGCACCTCAAATGGGGCGAGGAAAGCGCCTTCTGGCAGTACAATTACAATTACAAATCCTCGGTCGCCTCCGCCATTCACCGAAAAATGAAGATTTTGTGCGGAATTCCGGGCATCGAAAAGGAGCCGAAGGATCGCACGCACGAGGAGCTCTGGTCGCAGCGCATCCTCGAACACCGCCGCTGGAACGCCTATATGCGGTCGGAAGGCTACGTCTACGGCGGCACCATCGAAAAAGCCGGGCGCAACGACCTGGCAAAAACGCATAATTTCTTAGTCCCCTTCGAACAGCTGCCCTTAAAAGAGCAGGAAAAAGACGACGATTAAAAAGGTAAAAAGGAGTGTCGAATCATGGAAAGCAAGACGACGAAAAAAGCCACCCCCGCCGAGGCGGAACCATTCGAGGAGCTGCAAACGAAGTTTGACGCCTACACCGGCAAGGAGCCCTACCTGTTTGTGAGCTATTCCCACCGGGATACGCCGAAGGTGTACCCCATTCTGGACGCGCTCTACGACCGCAAGTATCGCCTCTGGTATGACGAATCCTGCGAGACCGGCAACGACTTCCGGGACGAGCTGCGGCAGCGCATCGAGGGCTGCGAGGCCGTGCTGCTGTTTGTCTCGGAATCCTCGATGGCGTCCCCCTTCTGCGGCATGGAGATCATTGTCGCGCGGGAGAACAACAAGCGGCTCTACCCGATTTATCTCGACAACGTCACCGTTCCCCCCGCCTTCCAAATCCTGTTGGCAAACACCCATCACAGCACCACCGAAAACATGGACAAGCTCGTGAAGTCCATGATCCGCGACCTTCCCGCCGTGGCGATGGATCGCCTGACGACCGACGGCAGCGTCCTCAAACGCTGCGAGGACAACGGCGACTTTATCGCGGTGGACGAGGGCATTCGCGAGATCAGCGACGAGGCGTTTAAGAGCCGCCGGGCGCTGCACAACATTCGCCTGCCCGAGACGCTGGAATCCATCGGGCGCGAGAGCTTCCGCGGCTGCTCGAACCTCGAAAAGATGGACATTCCGGAGAGCACCGTCCGCATCGGCGAGAGCGCCTTCCGCGACTGCACCGACATGAAGACCCTCAAAATTCGGAACAACTGCATCAAAATCGGCGAGCGCGCCTTTGAAAACTGCGCCGGGCTCGAGGAGGTCGAGCTGCCGGACGGCCTGACGGAGATCTACGGCGGCGTCTTCAACAGCTGCAAGAGCTTAAAGAAGATCGACCTGCCGAACCGGTTGACGATTTTGGGCGAAAGCGCCTTTTCCGACTGCATCGTGCTCGAGGCGATCGACATCCCCGCGACGGTCACGAAGATCGACGACCTCGCCTTCAACGGCTGCACGAGCTTGACGAAGGTCGAATTTCACGAGGGGCTCAAGAAGATCGGCAAGAGCGCCTTCAAGAACTGCCGCTCTCTGACGAAGATCACGCTGCCGTCCACCGTTTCGAGCATCAGCAACGCGCCCTTCCGTGGCTGCGAATCGCTGAAATCGATCAAGGCCGAAAGCAAAAACAAGAATTTCAAATCGGAGCCCAACAAGCGCGAGGGCAGCGATCACGTCCTGTTCAACAAGAACAAATCCGTCATCATCGCCTATCCCGCCAGCAGCCGCGAGGTGCAGTACGACATCCCGGACAGCGTGACGATCGTCAGCGACTGGGCGTTCTGCGAATGCAAAAAGCTGAACCGCATCACCATCCCCGACAGCGTGCACGAGATCGGCGAGGGCGCCTTCTGCAACTGCGCGCTGCTCGACGAGGTCGAAATCCCCGACAGCGTCACCGTCATCGACGATTGCGCCTTCCGGGGCTGCATAAGCCTTGAAAAGGTCGTGATCCCGAGCTCGGTGACGGAGCTGGGCTGGGGGCTGTTCGACGGCTGCGAGACCACGGTCACCGTATACTGCGACGAGGGCTCGCCGGTGCAGGAATACTGCCGCCGCAACGGGATCCGCGAAGCGCGGCTGTCTGAGAAGGAAAACGACTGATGGACACGACCACCGAAGCGCCGTCCAAAGGGCAGAAATGCCTGGCGTTCCTCAAGAAAAACGCGGTCGTCTGCATCGCGCTGCTCGCGGCGATCGTCACGAGCTTCCTCGTCCCGGTCGACAAAGCATACCTCGGGTATTTCGATTATAAGACCCTGACCTGCCTGTTCTGCGTGCTGGCGGTCGTCTGCGCCCTGAAGAATATCCATTTCTTCTATATGCTGGCGCGCAAGGTCGTCCAGCTCTTCAAGACCGCCCGCATGAGCGTTCTGGCGCTGGTCTACATCACGTTTATCGGCTCCATGCTCATCGCGAACGACATGGCGCTGCTGACCTTCCTGCCGCTGGGATATTTTGTCCTGACGACGACGGGGAAGCAGAAGTACATGGCCTTCACCTTCATCATGCAGAACATCGCCGCGAATCTGGGCGGCATGCTCACCCCGTTCGGCAACCCGCAGAACCTCTACCTCTACACGAAGTACGAGATCCCGAACCTCGAATTCATGGGGATCATGGCGCCGCCGTTTGTGCTGTCCGTCACGCTCATCACGATCTGCTGCCTGCTGTTCGTCAAACCGGAGCCGCTGCAGCTGTCGGACGAAAAAATCGTGCTGGACCCGAAGCGGACGGTGCTGTACCTCGCGCTTTTCACGCTCTCCATCGTGATCGTCTTCCGCGGCATCCCCTACTGGATCGGGCTGATCGTGATCCCCGCGACGCTGCTGATCGTCGACCGGAAAGCGCTGAAAATGGTGGATTACGGCCTGCTGTTCACCTTCGTTTTCTTCTTCATCTTCGCCGGGAATATGGCGCGGATCGACGCGGTGCGCGACCTCTTTTCCGCCCTGCTCGGAAAGAGCACGCTGCTTTTCAGCGTCCTTTCCTGCCAGTGCATCAGTAACGTCCCCTCCGCGATCCTGCTCTCGCAGTTCACGACGAATTACGCCGATCTGCTCGTCGGCGTGAACATCGGGGGCGTCGGCACGCTGATCTCCTCTCTGGCGAGCTTGATCACCTTCCGGGAATACGTCAAGCACAACCCCGGCAAAACCGGTTATTACATCGGGATGTTCTCCCTCTTCAATTTCGCCTTCCTTATCATCCTGACCGGGTTTATGTTTTTGCTGAAACTCTTTTAAAGCGGGGGAAACGGCATGGAATTCAAAGACGTTTTTATCAGTTATAAGGCCGAGGACTTCGACGATGCGAACTGGGTCAAAACCAGGCTCGAGCGCAACGGGATCTCCTGCTGGCTGGCGCCGGGGAGCATTCCGGGCGGCTCGAGCTACGCCGTCGAGATCCCCCGCGCGATCCGCCACTGCAAGGCCTTTGTGCTGCTGCTTTCCGAAAAGGCGCAGCGCTCCAAATGGGTGCCGCGCGAGCTCGACCAGGCGATCAACGCGAACAAGATCGTCCTGCCCTTTATGCTCGAGGATTGCGCACTGAAGGACGATTTCAACTTTTACCTGACGAACGTCCAGCGCTACGCCGCCTACGAAAGCAAGGCGGACGCGATCGAGAAAATGATCCGGGAGATCAAGGCGATCATCCGCGCGCAGGAGCCCGCCCCCGCCCCCGCACCCGAACCCGCGCAGGAACCTGAACCTGCTCCCGCGCCCGAACCAGAACCCACGCTGACGGCGACGTCCGACCCCGCGCCCACACCCGAGCCGACGCCGCCGCCCGTATCCGTCCCCGTCGAGGTTCCGGCGCAGCCGGAAAAGACGGGGGAAACCCCCGCCGCCGTCAAAACGCTGCCGAAAACCAAGGCGGCGAAAAAGCAGGCAAAGCCGAACGCCGGCAAGAAAAAGCGCACCTTCCTCATCGCCGGGTGCAGCGTGGCGGCAGCGGTCGTCCTCGCCGTCGTCGCGGCGGTCGTCTTCTCGTTCTGCGCGGAACGCGCGTCGCGCATCCTCATCGCCGGGAAGACCTTTCACGAAAGCGATTCCTTCGTCAGCCTCACCGACGTCACCCTCACGGCGGCGGATCTTACGTCCTTCGACCGCTTCGAGAAGCTGACGAACATTCATCTGCAAGGCTGCACGCTCCCGGGCGACGTCGGCAACCTTTGCCGGCCGGAGCTGCGCTCGCTCGCGCTCGTCGACTGCGGCCTGACCGACGCGACGCTGCAAAGCCTCGATTTTGCAAAGCTGACCGCGCTTTACAGCCTCGACCTCAGCGAAAACGACCTTTCTTCGCCCGCCGCCTTCGCCGCCCTTGCCGACACCCTCGAAAAGCTGAACCTCAGCGGCAACCGGATTTCCGACCTTTCCGCGTTTTCCGCCTTCGGGGAGCTGACCGAGTTACAGGTCAGCGACAACGGCGTGCAGACGCTTTCTCCTCTTGCTTCCTGCACGGCGCTGACGACGCTTGCGGCGGACGGCAACCAAATTTCCGACCTGTCGCCCCTTGCCGCCTGCACCCGGCTGCGCACCCTGTCCGTCAACGGGAACCGGCTGACGAGCCTCGCCGGGCTGGAGCGCTGCCTCGACCTCGCCTCCCTCGAAGCGGGCAGCAACCAGCTCACCGCCCTTTCCGGTCTGGAAAACGCGACGGTTTTGCGCCACGTCTTCCTCAACGACAACAAAATCACCGACCTGTCTCTGCTCGCGAAATCGGCGGCAAAGCTCGACACCCTCTATTGCAGGAACAATCAAATTCAAGCCCTCAATTTCCCCGCCGGCCTGCCGGCATTGACCTATCTGAACGCCGACGGCAACGCCCTGACCTCTCTGGCGCCGCTGGAAAACAGCGCGAACCTCGCGGGCGTCTCGGCGCGGGGCAATCAGATCACATCGGTGAAGGGGCTCGAAAACAAGCCGCAGCTGTCCTATCTGGATCTCGCGAACAACAAAATCCAACTGACCGGCGACGAAAAGCTGCAATGCAGCGCCGAAATGCGGGCGGTCGTCAATCTGAGCGGCAACCCGCTCGGCGCCTTCCGGCTTTCCGCGAGCAAGGGCTTTTCCTATTTGAATCTGCACGGCACGGGGTTGCGGGATTTTGCCGCCCTCTACGCCGCGACGGGCGCGAATCTCTTTGTCGATTACAGCGACGCGCTGGATCTTTCCGCCCTGAAAGCGGCGGACTACGGCAACTATTACGTCTTCGGCTGCCCGCTCGATAAGCAGGTCGCCGTGCGCGAGGCGCTGGGCAACTATTTCGTCAAGTTCGCCGAAGAATCCGACTGCGACAAAATCCAATCCCCCTACATCAACGCAAACATCCAAGGCAACGCCGCGTATTACAAATAACGTTCCGCGCAAAACGACCCGGAAAGGGGCGAGATTATGAATCGGCGAATCGCCGCGCGTTTCCTCTGCCTGACCGCCTGCCTCTGCCTCGCCTGCTGCGGCTGCGGACGGGAAACGCCGCCTGTCACCGACGCCGAGTCGGTCTACTGGGAGTTTGCGCAGCTGTCCGACGTCGGAAAGGGGCTATATCACGAGATCACGGAGGCCGCCGGGCAGGGGGAGACGCAGTTTCACTTTAAAGATTGCCCGTCGGAAGAGATCGACGCGGCATTTCACGCGGTTTTGCAGGATCACCCCGAATGGTTCTGGCTCGGGGACGGATACACGCTCCGGACGGTGACGGATGCCGCCGGAACCGCCTACACCCTCGATGCTGTCGCGGCGGAAACCGCCGATTTGGAACGGCAGCGAGCCGACCTCGAAGCGGTCGTCAACGACGTCGTTTCGCAGGCGGAGACGAAGGCCACCGCCTATGAAAAGCTCCTGCTGATTCACGATTACATCATTGACCGCACGAGGTACGATCAGGAAACCTATCAGTTGATCTCGTCGGGCGACGCGGACAGGGAAGTGTTTGCGAGCAGCACGGCGTACGGCTGTCTCGTGAACGGTACGGCGGTCTGCTCCGGGTATGCCACGGCATTTCAGCTGCTCGCGCAGCGGCTCGGCTTCCTGTGCGGCCGCGTCTCCGGCTTCAAAACGGGCGGAGAAAGCCACGAATGGAATTTTATCCGCGCGGACGGCGATTTTTATTTCGTCGACGTCACCTGGGACGATCCCGTGTCGCAAGACGGGGACGCCGACTTAAAAAGCTACGAATATTTTTGCATAGACGACGGCGAGCTCGCCTTGACGCATACCGTTACGCCGGGGCAGCACGTCCCGGCGTGTGGCGGCAGCGCCCTCAATTATTACCGGCACAACGGCCTGTATATGGAACAATACGCCTTTGACGACGTCAAACGCATCTTCGAAAAAACCGGCGAAAGCGGCTGTCTGGAGCTCAAATTCGGGACAAAAAGCGAGCGCGAAAAGGCGCAGGCGGATTTGATCGAGCAGGGAAAGGTCTTCGACCTCGACCCCGCCCTCCAAGCCCAAGGCAGCATTTCCTACGCACAAGGCGATTCCGGCCTGCTGCTGACGATTCGATTTTAACGGCGCAAAAGCAAAAAAATCATCAGCCCTTGAAACCGAAAATTTCGAGGGCTGTTTTTCTGCAAAAAAACGGTTTTCTCCCGCCCGCCCGCGCCGCTTGACAGGGGGGCGGGGCGATGGTATAATGTGGAGCGTGAGGGTCGGTTTTGTTGGCCGTATTACAGATAACAGAAACAGGAGGGGCGCGCGATGCCTTATACCATTCGGGAAAAGTTTGATTTGATCGGGAAGGAAATCGACAAAAACGGGGAGAATGCCGTCAATTACCTTGTCTTTGCGGACAGCCATGTGGACGAGTACCTGCGCAGGGACGAGGAAGGGAAGCTGCGCATTTTCGAGCCGGCGGAGATAGTCGAAACGCGGCTTTCCCGGCTGGTCGCGCATCTGGAGGAAGCCGTGCGCTTCGCCAACGAGCACGACGGCGTCGATTTTATCGCCTTCGCGGGCGACGGCCTGAACGCCTACAACATTCGGGGGAAGCAGGCGGCGCTCGATATGCTCAACCGTTCCTTCGCGCCCCTGCGAAAGAGCAAAAAGCCGGTCATCCTCGCCTTCGGCAACCACGACGATAACGGCTTTCAGACCCTCAACCCCGACATCCCCGCCCTGCGCAACGAGTGGCTCATCAGCGACAGGGACTGGTCGCGCAAGGTGCTGGATCTTTACCCCTTCGCCGAGCGGCGGGTACACGATAAAAATTATCCCGATTCCAAATATTTCTACCTCGACCTGCCGGCAAAGACGACCCGCGTCGTCGTGCTCGACACGATGGACATGCGCAGGCCGTTCGACGAGACCGGCTGCGTGACGGGCGGCAACCGCCTGCCGCGCTTCTGGTACACCAACGAGCAGCTCGACTGGCTTTGCAGGCAGGCCTTCACGGCGCCGGACGGCTGGGATTACATCATCCTGTCCCACATGGGGATCGAGAACGACACGAGCTGCAACTGCAAAAACGGGGAGAACCTGCGCAAGATCTTCGCCGCCTTCCGGCACCGCGGCCGGTACGCGTTTTCCTACACCGATATGAACGGCGCGCCGGTCGAGGTCGAGGCGGATTTCCGCGCGGTGCGAAACGGTCGGATTCTGCTCTATCATTTCGGCCATCAGCACGCCGAGCTCGTGCATTACAGCGCGGACATCGACCTGTGGCAGGTGGCGACGGGCTGCGAAAACGCGTGGGGCGGCTGGGGCGGCCCCGGCGACGACAAGGCGCTGCCCTGGGTCCTGATGAAGGATCGAACCGAGGGCACCGAGCGCGAAACCTGCATCGACGTCTTCTCGGTCGGCGAAACCGTCGCTCGCAAATACAACGTCGGCCCCGGCGAGGACGCCGAAATGCCCCTCGCGCAGGAAAACCGGCAATGACCCAAAAGACGGTCGCGCTTCGCAGTGCGGCCGTTTTTCATTCGATAAAACGGTGTGTGCACGCATTTTTGTCGAACGACAATTTAAATGATCCGATTGACAAACTACCATCAGAGGGGTATAATAATATTGAAAGTACCTCTTTGGTGGTAGTTTGCGTTTTCATTCGCATGATGGATGCAGGAGGCGTACCATGAGCAAATTGACCTTGTATCACGGTTCTCTCGAAGTAGTTCAGAAACCGGAAATAGAGAAGGGCAAAATATTCAACGATTACGGCAGGGGATTCTATTGCACGGAGCATTTGGAGCTGGCGCGCGAATGGGGCTGCAACGAGGGCGTCGACGGTTATACCAACCGGTACGAGATCGAAACCGACGGCCTGAACGTGCTGCGCCTTTCGTCCCCGGAATATACGGTTCTCCACTGGCTTGCCCTTTTGATGAACAACCGAAAGATTCGTTCGTCGGCGCCGGTGGTAAAGCAGGGCAAGGAGTGGCTGCAAGCGCATTATCTGATCGATATTTCCCCGTATGACGCGATCGTCGGCTATCGGGCGGACGATTCCTATTTCTCCTTTGCCCGGTCGTTTTTGGAAAACACGATCACGCTGGAACAGCTTTCCTACGCCATGCGGCTCGGAAATTTGGGCGAGCAGTTTGTCTTAAAGAGCCAAAAGGCGTTTGACGCGATCCGGTTCCTCTCCTTCGACCCCGTCAGCCATAAGGAATATTATCCCAAAAGAAAGACCCGCGATGAAGAGGCCAGAGCCGCTTATCGGCGGGAGCTGGAACGCAGCGGGATCGGCGGCATCTATATAATCAATCTGATTCAAGGGGAGGTGGAGCCCGATGACCTGCGCATACAGTGAGGAATATCTGTCCGACGCGATGAAAAATTTAGGCGAGGCGGTCGATTATGCGGTTGGCAGCTGCCAGATCAAAATGGACGACTTCTTTGCGCTGTTCGTCGCAAGCGGCGTAGCCGATCAATTCGGCCGCGGCGTGCCGAAAATCGTTTCGGGCTTATCCGGCACCGAGCTTGTGTGGGAGGTGTTCCGGAAATCCGGCGTGCAAAGGACTTTCCCGGAGCCGCAGGACGACTATGATTTTTCGCCCGCATATTGGTGCGGGTGGATCCTCGCCTATTATCAATGGTGTTCCGGGATCCCGTTTCGCGATATTTTTGCGCATCTGCCGGCGGGGGCGCTGGAACGCCTGTATCCGACGCTGCACGAGGCGTCCGAAGAAAAATGCGCGGACACCCTGAACCGCATGCTGCTTCGCGCGCAAGGGGACAGCAAGCTGAAAATTCAGCGCGTCGCCCGCAATTTCACCCAAAAGGAGCTCGCCGACCGAACGGGGATCAGTCTGCGAACCATTCAGCATTATGAGCAGCGTTCCAAGGATCTGAACAAAGCCTCCGGCGCAACGTTGTCGACCCTTGCGCAAACGCTCGGGTGCAGAATGGAGGATCTTTTGGAGATCGACGTGCACGAGCCGCAGGCCGATTGACGTTTCGAAAGTCGAGAAAGAAAGGAATCCGAGCGTATCCGGCGCAAGGCGGCGGAGCGCGGATTTGAGGTGGCGAGATGGCGAGGGTGATTTTGGTTTGCGGGAAGTTGTGCGGCGGGAAGACGACCTATGCGAGGGGATTGTGCGCGAAGTATGGCGCGGTTCTGCTTTCCGTCGATGAAGTCATGCTGGCGCTGTTCGGGCAGCATTGCGGGGAGAAGCATGACGAATACGCCGAAAGGACGCAGCGGTATCTGTTTGAAAAATCCCTTGAACTTCTGCAAAACGGCGTCGACGTCGTGCTGGACTGGGGCTTTTGGACAAAAGCGGCGCGGCGCAGCGCGCGGGATTTTTATGCGAGCCGCGATCTTCCGTGCGAGCTTCATTATCTCGACGTAAGCGAAACGGTGTGGCGCGCCCGCATCGACAAGCGGAACCGGGAGGTTTTGCGCGGGACGGTACAGGCCTATTTTGCGGACGAGCCGCTGCTCGAAAAGTTAGAGTCCCGATTTGAACCGCCCGGCAGGGACGAGATCGACGTTTGGGTTCGCTCGAAACAGAAAGAAACGGAGGAACATTTATGAATTTGACGTTGTATCACGGCCGCCCGGCGGACGAGGCGGGGCGGCTTGCGAAGGAAACGCGGGTTTACGACCTGCTCGACCGGCTCGGGATCTCCTACGACCGGGTCGATCACGAGCCGGCGATGAACATGGAGGTCTGCCGGGCGATCGACGGGGCGCTGCGGGCGACGATCTGCAAAAATCTCTTTCTCTGCAACCGGCAGAAAACGCAGTTTTATCTGCTGATGATCCCCGACGACAAGGTGTTTAAGACCAAAGAATTGTCCGCGCAGATCGGCAGCGCACGGCTCTCCTTTGCCGACGCGCAGGCGATGGAGACGTATCTCGACGTCACGCCCGGCTCGGTCAGCGTGATGGGGCTGATGAACGACGCCGAGCACCGCGTCCGGCTGCTGGTGGACGAGGACGTCCTGCGGGGCGAGTTCGTCGGCTGCCACCCCTGCGTCAACACCTCCAGCCTCCGCCTGCGGACGAAGGACGTGTTCGAAATTTTTCTGCCCCACACCGGGCATGATTATACGGTGGTAACGTTAAAAGGAGAAGACTAAGCGCATACCGCTGAAAGAAGCGGCGGAAAGGAGGAACGGCGGCATGGACGGAAAATTTTATCTTTGCATCGACTTAAAGAGCTTTTACGCGTCGGTCGAGTGCGTCGAGCGGCAGCTCGACCCGTTGCAAACGAATCTCGTCGTGGCGGACGAGAGCCGAACGGAAAAGACCATCGTGCTCGCCGTTTCCCCGGCGCTGAAAAGCTTCGGTCTGCCGGGGCGGCCGCGGCTTTTCGAGGTCGTGCAGCAGGTGCGCGCCATCAACGACGAGCGGCGCCGCCGCGCGCCCGGGCGGGTGCTGACGGGCGAATCCTGCCACCTGCCCGATCTGCAAAGCGACCCGTCGCTGGCGGTCTCCTATCTCGTCGCGCGGCCGCGCATGGCGCATTATATCGCATACAGCACCCGCATTTACCAAATTTATCTGCGCTTTGTCGCGCGCGAGGACATCGTCGTTTACTCGATCGACGAGGTCTTTATGGACATCACCGGCTATCTTCGCGACGGCAAGATCACGCCCCACGATTTCGCGATGCGGGTACTGAAAGCGGTCGTGCGCGAGACCGGCATCACCGCCACGGCGGGCATCGGGACGAACCTGTACCTCGCCAAGATCGCGATGGACATCACCGCGAAAAAAATGCCGCCCGACCGCGACGGCGTGCGGATCGCGCAGCTCGACGAGTACAGCTATCGCCGCAAGCTTTGGGATCACCGGCCGCTGACCGACTTCTGGCGGGTCGGCCCCGGCTACGCGAAAAAGCTGGAGGCGCACGGAATGTACACCATGGGCGACGTCGCCCAGTGCTCGCGCTACAATCCCCGGCTGTTCCGCGACCTCTTCGGCGTCAACGCCGAGCTGCTCATCGACCACGCCTGGGGCTGGGAGCCCTGCACGATCTCCGACATCCGCACCTATCGCCCCGAGACCAACAGCCTCGGCTCCGGGCAGGTGCTGCAGCAGCCCTATCCCTTCGAAAAAGCGCGGCTCGTCGTGCGGGAGATGACCGAGCTGCTGGTGCTCGACCTCGTCGAAAAGCGGCTCGTCACCGATCAGCTCGTG
>CANQSG010000015.1 GCA_947626485.1 uncultured Clostridia bacterium
GGTCGAGCTCAAAGCGGTCGCCGTTTTTGCGGGCGATCGGGGTGATGGTGTTGTGCGGCTCGCCGTTCGTTTCGGCGAAAATAAAGGCTTCGGGGTCGCTGTACGACCGCCAGACCTGCAAAATGCGGTCGGCGAGGTCGACGAGGCGTTCGGCGTCGGCACAGCGCAGCCGGAGGACGGAAAGCGGCCACTTGACGATGCCGGCTTCGACGTCGGCAAAATCCGGGAAGGTCACGCTGCGAACGATGGGCGCCTTTGCCATGGCGAAGGTGTAGCGCCCGCCCTGGAAATGATCGTGGCTTAAAATCGAGCCGCCGACGATGGGCAGGTCGGCGTTGGAGCCGACGAAATAATGCGGGAATTGGCGGACGAAATCGAGCAGCCGGGCGAAGGTGACGCGGTCGATGTGCATGGGGGTGTGCTTCGTGTTAAAGACGATGCAGTGCTCGTTATAATAGACGTAGGGCGAGTATTGCAGCATCCAGGGGGCGCCGAGCAGGTCGAGGGGGATCACGCGGTGATTCTGGCGCGCCGGGGCGTTGAGCCTGCCGGCGTAGCCCTCGTTTTCGACGCAGAGGTTGCACTTCGGATAGTCGCTCTGCACGGCGTTTTTCGCGGCGGCGATGGCTTTCGGATCCTTTTCGGGCTTCGAGAGGTTGATCGTGATGTCGAGCCCGCCGTAGGGGCTGTTATAGACCCATTTGACGTCTTTTTTAATGCGATAGCGCCGGATATAGTCGGTGTCCTGGCTGAACTGATAATAAAAATCCGTCGCGGCCTCGGGCGAGGCGGCGTAGCGCCTGCGGAATTCCCGGATGACCTCGCTCGGGCGGGGCGTCAGCAGCCCCATGAGCTTCGTGTCAAAGAGGTCGCGCTCGACGTTGTTGTCGCCGATCAGCCCCCGCACGACCGCCTCGTCGCACAACGCGGTCAGCGTCTGCTCGAGGTCGATCTCCTTCGGGGCGTCGCCGCAGTCGGTGTAGCTGTCAAGGCACAGCGCTTCGAGCAGCCGGTTGATCGTAAAAATGCGGTCTTCCGGCGCAAGCAGTCCTTTCCGGCAGCCGTAGGCCGCCAAATCGCGAATTCGTTTGTCTATCATGGTTCTGCGCACTCCTGTATCAAAAAAATCGGAATCAAACAGGTTTCTGGGGGGTTAAATCACCATGCCGCCGTTCGGGCTGATGACCTGTCCAGTGATGTATTCCGCCCCTTCCGACGCGAGGAAAAGGGCGGTTTTGGCGATCTCGAAGGTCGTCCCGATGCGGCCGACCGGCGTCGATTCGACGAGGGCGTTGAGGTCTTCGATCTCCACGTTCGCGTTCATGTTGGTGTCGATCACACCGGGGGCGATGCAGTTGACGGTGATGCCGCTGGGGCCGACCTCCTTGGCGAGCGCCTTCGTCAGGCCGATCACGCCTGCCTTGGCGGCGGAATAAGCGACTTCGCAGGCGGCGCCCGTGATGCCCCAGACAGAGGAAAGGTTGATGATCGTGCCGGATTTGCGGGAGATCATGTGGGGCAGGACGGCCTGGCAGGTGTGGAACATTCCCTTGAGGTCGACGTCCATGATCTTGTCCCAGTCGTATTCCGAAAGCTCGGTGAAAAGCCCCTGTTGGGCGATGCCGGCGTTGTTGATGAGCACGTCGATGTGGCCGAACTGGTAAAGCGTCTCCTTGACGAGCAGGTCGAACTCCAGCCGGTTGGCGACGTTGGCTTTCAGCGCGATGACGGAATGGCCGCTTTCGGCGAGGGAGCGTTGCAGCAGCAGGGCGGATTCCCGCGAGGTGTTGTAGTTGATGACGACGTTGTAGCCCTGCTCGGCGAAGAGGATCGCGGTGTCGGCGCCGATGCCCTTGGAGGCGCCGGTGATGATGACGGTTCGGTTCATTCGGAAATCCACCTTTTTGTTTCTGGGTCTTAAGTTGACTGCGCCCGCGTCGCGGGGCAGGGGAGGACGGTCGGCTTTCGCCCCTTCTTTTTCTACATTATAGCACAGTTTTCGCTTGAACGCTATCCCGAAAAATAAATTTTTCATTTTGGATAGTTCTGCGGTTTGGACCCTATAAATTGTAGTTGACATAACGGCGTCGCGTCAACCTGTTGTGTGGTTTACATAATCAGTTTACATAATATTTTAGGCGCCGAAAAATTGTTGTTGACATAACGCGGAATTTCGTGTATAAATAGAATTACCTTCCAAAAATTCCGGAGAAAAAGGGCGTTGTCAAATGCATACTCCAAACGTTGGCTTTATCGGCGCCGGCAACATCGCGACCGCAATTTTAAACGGCGCGCTGTCGTCGGGTTACATAAAATCGGAAAATGTCTATATCTATGACGTTTTGCCCGAAAAGGCCGCCGCGCTGTCTACATCTGGTGGTACGGTCTGTGAAACGGCCTGCGACCTCGTCGCGCGTTGCGACTATGTTTTCCTGACGGTCAAACCCCAGGTCTACGACGTCGTCCTCGCCGAAATTCGCCCGGCGGTGCGACCGGATTGTTGCCTGGTCGACGTCGCCGCCGGGGTGCCGGTGGATTATGTCAAACACGGCGTCGGATTTGATTGCAGCGTCATCCGGATTATGCCGAATACGCCGTTGATGTACGGCTGCGGCGCCTGCGCGCTGGTTCACGTAAAACCGGTGACCGACGAACAGTTCGCCTATGTGCGCGGCCTGCTCGACCGCTGCGGGATCACCTGCGTTGTCGACGAGGCCGAGATCGACGGTATCATCGGCGTCAGCGGCAGCGCCCCGGCTTACTTTTTCCGCTTTGTGCGCGATATCATCGCCGGCGGCGTGGCGGCGGGGTTGAGCGAAGCAGTCGCCTCACGCATGGCGCTGCAAACGATGATCGGCAGCGCCCGCATGATCCAGCAGAGCGATCAGCCCATCGACGCCCTCATCCGCGCCGTCGCGTCGCCCAACGGGACGACCGAGGCGGGGTTGCGTTCCCTCGACGAAACCGGGTTTGACGCGTCGGTCGCCGCCTGCGTTGAAGCGACGGTGCGCCGCTCGAAGGAATTGACCCGACAGGTCCCGCCCGAAGATTGACGCGCAGCATAAACCTGTCCGCCCTTGCATAGATATGGCTTGTATCAATGCAAAACGGAGGACTGTTTATGCGAAGGACAACCATCATCGGATTTCACCGCAGAAAATGGATCGAGACGCTCTGCCGCAACCACGCGCTGCTCTGGCTGGCCGCCGTTTTTCTGCTCGGCCTGCTCTTTGCGGCGCTCTCGCTCGACGGTGCAAGTGCCCTGACCGCGGAAGCGAGCCGTCTGCGCGACGCCTACCTCGCCGCGCGGGTCTCGAAAGGCTTTTTGTCCGTCGTCTGCGGGTCGCTGATCTTCCAGCTTCCGTTTGCGCTGTTGCTGTTTCTTTGCGGCACCTCGATGGCGGGGGTCGTCCTCGCGCCGATGCTCGTCTGCTACCGCGGCTTTTCGGTCGGACTGCTGCTCTCGATGTTTTACGCGTCGGATTCGCTCAAAGGCATCGCCTTCTGCGTGCTGCTGATCGTCCCGTACAGCGTCCTTTCGGTTTTGGCGACGCTCCTTTCGGCGCGCGAATCCGTCGGCTTTTCGCTGCTGCTCGCGCGGCTCGTCCTGCCGAATCGAACATCTGATTCTGTGGCGTGGGATTTCCGCGCCTATTGCGCGCGGCACCTCTTTTTGCTGCTGCTTTTCCTTGCGGCGGCGCTGCTCGACGCGCTGCTCTCCCTGTTTTTCCTGCGATTTTTCGCTTTTTAAGATGTAAAAAATTTCCCCGAACGGCGGTGTAACATGAAGGACTACGCGGTAGATTTTCAGGACTATCTGAAATACGAAAAAAAAGCGTCTGTCAACACGTATGAATCCTATCTGCGTGACGTCGGACAGCTTTCCGCGTACGCCGCCGGGCTCGGCCTTGCGGATTTGAGCCGCGCTGACTGCCAGCTCATTGAGCGCTTTTTGCAGTCGCTGCTCAACGACGGCAAGTCGCAGGCGACCGTCAACCGCGTCGTCGCCGCGCTGCGCTGTTATTATCAATTCCTCGTCAATCAGGGTATCGCCGCCGAAAACCCGATCTCGCAGATCAAGCGCAAAACCGCCGAGAAAAAGCTGCCCGAGATTTTAACCGGCAAAGAGGTCAACGAGCTGCTCGAACAGCCGAAGGGCGACGATTGCAAGAGCCTGCGGGACAAGGCGATGCTCGAATTGCTCTACGCGACCGGCATCAAGGTCTCGGAGCTCATTGAGCTGCGGGTGCAGGATCTGAACCTACAAGTCGGAGTGATACATACCCATGCCGGGCGCAGCGATCGCATCGTCCCGGTCTATCCCGCCGCCGTCAAGACGCTGTCGGTGTACCTTTCGAAGATCCGCCCGCAGATCGTCCTCGACCCCGGGGAGGACAGGCTCTTCACCAACATGAACGGACAAGCCCTGACCCGGCAGGGATTTTGGAAGATCGTCAAGTTTTACGCGGCGCAGGCCAACATCAAAAAGGACATCACGCCCCACACGCTGCGCCATTCCTTCGCCGCTCACCTGCTCGAAAACGGCGCCCAGCTCAGCGACATTCAGGAGATGCTCGGACACGCTGACATTTCCTCGACCCAAATCTACGCCCAGCTGATGAAAAACAAGTATTCCCAGGTCTATCAGCGCTTTCATCCCCTCGCGCGCTGACCCGCAAACGGAACAAAAAAAGAGCTCGATGCGTATGCACCGGGCTCTTTGCTTGATTTGGTATTTCAGGCGCGGGAAAAGAGGTTGCCGCCGACGCAGTCGATGCCGACGATCAGCGGGAAATCGCAAAAGGTCAGCCGTTTGACCGACTCGCAGCCGAGGTCTTCGTAGGCGATGACCTCGCAGGCAGTGATGCAGTCCGACGCGAGGGCGCCCGCGCCGCCGATGGCGCAGAGGTAAACCGCGCGGTTGCGGATGATCGCCTTGCAGACCGCTTGGCTTCTGCCGCCCTTGCCGATCATACAGCAAAGCCCGAGGTCGAGCAGGCGGGGGGCGTAGGGGTCCATGCGGGAGGAGGTCGTCGGCCCGCAGCTGCCGATCGCCATGCCGGGAGGCGTCGGCGTCGGTCCCGCGTAATAAATCGAGGCGCCGGCAAGCTCAAAGGGGAGGGGGTCGCCCGCGTCGAGCGCGGCAAACAACCGCTTGTGCGCCGCATCCCGGGCGGTGTAAACCGTGCCGGAAAGCAGGATTTGCTCGCCGGCGCGCAACAGCGGCGTGGCGTCTTTCAGCGCGGCGGCGTCGAGCTTTTGCGTCTTCATTCCGCCGTGACCTTCTGCATCAGGTCGGAGAGCGTCTGGGCGGCGTCGTCGGTGGCGGCGCGCTTTGCCTCGAGCTGGGTGCGGGTCTCGCGCAGGGCGGTTTGCAGCGCGTCGATCTCCTGCGAGAAGCGCTGCGTGCTGTCGTTCAGCTGCGCGCGCAATTCGGTCAACGAGTGATCGGCGTCCTGTAGCGCGTCGAGGTTCCGACCGACCGCCGTATCCGAGAGCGACGCCTGCTCCTGCGCGTTCTGGCAGAGCGCCTGCGCGTTGGACTGGGCGACGAGATAGAGCCGACCGATGCCTTCGCTGAGCTTCTGCAGCGATTCTTGCCGCGTGTTCAGCTCCCCGAGCTCGGCCTGCAAACGGTCGCGCTCGGCGACGGCGTCGGCACACTCCCGCGTGCGGGCGGCAAGCTCGGCTTCGAGCGATTCCACGCGCGCCCGCAGCTCGTCGGTCTCGCGGCAGAAGGTTTCCTGCGCGGTCTCGATGTACCGAATGACGTCGTCCCGGTGGAACCCGAACATGGCCTTTCGAAATCCTAAATTCATACGTTACGCCTCCGAAGGGCGGCGAAGTCCCGCCGTCGGCTCGCCGGGTTTTCCCGGGAAAAGCCGCGGCGCGCGCCGCCTAAATGTGTTGCCGGAATTTCTTTGTCCTCCTATTATAGCAGACCCGGCGCAAAATTACAAGAAAAATGATTTTTTCGCGCGATTTCTCGCCGCCGCGCGTGAATAGTTCTTGCAATACGGGGCGAAATCGGGTAAAATAGAATCGATTCGATATGCCAAATTCTTGAAATGAGCAAAGGACGGAACCGAAATGACACGAACGCAAGCGCGGGAACAGGCGTTTCTTTTGTTGTTTGAACAGAGCTTTCACCACGACCCCATCGCCAACCGCATCGCCGACGCCGCCGAGGCGCGCGACCTGCATGCCGACGACTACGCGCTGCAGGCGGTCGACGCCGTCGAGGCGCACCTTGCCGAACTCGACGAATGCATCGCGGCTTACAGCAAGGGCTGGCGCATCGAGCGCCTGTCGCGCGTCGCCCTCACGGCGCTGCGGCTCGCCCTCGCTGAAATGCGGTATTTCGACGACGTGCCGGTCAGCGTCTCGATCAACGAAGCCGTCGAGCTCTGCAAGAAATACGCGACACAGGACGACGCCGCCTTTGTCAACGGCATTCTCGGCTCGGTCGCCCGCGCCGACGGCGGGGAGACGACCTGATGCCCGCCGCCGTGCTGACCGTCCGGCAGCTCAACCTCTATGTCCGCACGCTGCTGGAAGGGGACGCCAACCTCGCGAGCGTCCTCGTCGCCGGGGAAATCTCCAATTTCAAAAACCATTACAGCAGCGGCCACCTCTATTTTTCCCTGAAGGACGCCGACGCCCTCGTGCGCGCCGTGATGTTCCGCGGCAACGCCTCGCGCCTGCAATTCCGACCCGAGGAAGGCATGCGGGTGATCTGCCGCGGCAGGGTCTCGCTCTACGAAAAAGACGGGCAGTATCAATTCTACGTCGAGGTGATGCAGCCCGACGGGGTGGGGGCGCTCGCCGTCGCCTTTGAACAGCGCAAACAGCGGCTTGCCGCGGCGGGTCTGTTCGATGAGGCGCGCAAGCGTCCGCTGCCGCCCTTTCCTTCCAAAATCGGCGTCATCACCTCGCCGACCGGCGCCGCCGTGCAGGATATTCTGCAAATTCTCGGCCGCCGCTGGCCGGTCGCCGAAATTCTGCTCGTCCCCGTGCTCGTGCAGGGGGAACGCGCCGCCGCCGATCTGACGCGCGCCCTGCGCACCCTGTCTGCCCGCGACGACGTCGATCTGATCCTCATCGGGCGGGGCGGCGGCTCTGCCGAAGACCTTTGGGCGTTCAACGACGAGGCGCTCGCTTACGCCATCGCCGAATCGCCCGTCCCGGTCGTCTCCGCCGTCGGGCACGAAACGGATTTTACGATCTGCGACTTTGTCGCCGACCTGCGCGCGCCGACCCCCTCCGCCGCGGCGGAGCTCGCGTCGCCCGACGGCGCACAGCTTTCCGCCTATTTTGCCGAAACGCCCGCCCGGCTGTCCCGCCTGCTGCAAACGCGGCTGACCGCCTGCCGCGACCGCCTGACCGCGCTTCGTGCTCGCCGCGCCTTCTCCGCGCCCGGGCGACTGCTCGAACCGCAGGAGCAGCGGCTTGACGGCCTGACGTCCCGCCTTGCCGACGCGATTTCCGACGGCCTGCGCACGCGGGAGGACGCGCTCGCCCGGTCCGCCGCCGCGCTCGACGCCTTCAGCCCGCTGCGCGTCTTGGCGCGGGGCTACGCGATCGCGCAACAAAACGGCGCCGTCGTGCGCTGGGCGGCGGAGGTTCTGCCCGACGAAGACCTGACCCTGCGTTTTTCCGACGGTGCGGTGCGCTGCCGCGTCGTCGATGAGAAAGGACAAAACTGCGATGCCTGAAACCGAAACCAAATCCACCTTTGAAGAAGCCATGCGCCGCCTCGAAGAGATCGCCGGTCTGCTCGAGAGCGGAGACGCACCGCTCGAGGAAGCGATGCGTTTGTACGAGGAGGGCGTCCGCCTCTCGAAGGACCGATGACGGGGTGCAGGCATGATCGAAGCCCTGCTGCTTGAAAACGCCCGCCTGACCGAGCAGGCGCTCGAAGCCTGCACAACCTTTGAAAACGACGCTTCGTTTCATACGGTGGTCGACGCGATGCGGTACAGCCTTTTGCAGGGCGGCAAGCGCATCCGGCCGACGATGCTGCTCGAATTTTTCGCCCTGTGCGGCGGGGAAAAGGAGCGGGCGCTGCCCTTTGCCGCCGCCCTCGAATGTATCCATACCTATTCGCTGATCCACGACGACCTGCCCTGCATGGACGACGACGATCTGCGCCGCGGGAAGCCCTCCTGCCACCGCGCCTTCGATGAAGCGACCGCCCTGCTCGCGGGCGACGGGCTGCTGACCCTCGCTTTTGAAACGGCGGCAAACGCGCCCGACCTTCCGCCGCAGCGCGTCGTTTCGGCACTTTCCCTCCTCGCGCGCCGCGCCGGTGTCGTCGGCATGATCGGCGGGCAGGTCATCGACCTGCAAAGCGAGGGCAAAGACATTTCGCTCGAACGCGTCACCGAGATGTACGCCCGCAAGACCGGCGCGCTGCTCTGCGCCGCCGCCGAGATCGGCTGTCTGCTTGCGGGCGCGACACCCGAACAGCTTGCGGCAGCGCGGCAATACGCCGAGGCGGTCGGCCTCGCCTTTCAGATTGTCGACGACCTGCTCGACGCCGAGGGCGACACCGCGACGCTCGGCAAGCCGGTCGGCAGCGACGAAAAGAACGAAAAATCGACCTATGTCCGCCTCGTCGGCGTACCGGCGGCAAAGCGGACGGTCGGCGAGCTGACGGCAAACGCCAAAGCCGCCCTTGCCGCCTTTTCGGGCGACACGCAGCCCCTCGCCGCGCTGGCGGATTTCCTTTCCGGCCGCCGCGCCTGAAAGCCACCCGTTCACCAAAGGAGTTTATCGGTTTGGAATATCAACTGCTCAATCAGATCCGCGGCCCCGAGGACGTCAAGCGCGTCCCCGCCGAACAGCTGCCGCAGCTCTGCGCCGAAATTCGCGATTGCCTGATCCAAACGGTCTCGAAGACCGGCGGGCATCTGGCGTCGAACCTCGGCGTCGTCGAGCTGACCGTCGCGCTGCACCGCTCGTTTTCCTCGCCGCAGGACGCGATCCTCTTCGACGTCGGCCACCAGTGCTATACCCACAAGCTGCTGACCGGCCGCGCCGACCGCTTTTCGACGCTGCGGCAGGAGGGCGGGCTTTCGGGCTTTATGCGACCCGACGAGAGCGAGCACGACCCCTTCATCACCGGCCACAGCAGCAACGCCATTTCCGCCGCCTACGGGATTTACAAGGCGAAAACCCTGCGCGGCGAGGCGGGCACCGCCGTCGCGGTCGTCGGCGACGGGGCGCTGACCGGCGGCATGGCCTACGAGGCGCTCAACAACGCCGGCAGCGGCAAAAGCAATTTTATCATCGTCCTCAACGACAATAAAATGTCGATCTCCCGCAACGTCGGCGCCCTCGCGCGGTATCTCAACCTGATCCGCACCCGCCCTTCTTATCACCGCTTCAAGCTCCGCCTCGAGCACGCGCTCGGGCATGTACCGCTGATCGGCAAGCAGGTGCGGCGCAGCCTCTTCCGCTCGAAAACCATGCTGAAAAACGCGATTTATCACAGCAACATCTTCGAGGGCTTCGGCTTCAACTATCTCGGCCCGGTCGACGGGCACAACATTGAAAAGCTCGAAAACCTGTTTGAGATCGCCCGGGAGCAGAACCGCCCCGCGCTGATCCACGTCCTCACCGTCAAGGGCAAGGGCTATTCCTTCGCCGAAAACAGCCCCAAGCATTACCACGGCGTTTCGCCCTTCGACGCGGAGGAGGGGATGGACGTCGACGCGACGAAGGAATCCTTCTCCTCGGTCGCGGGCGAGACCCTCTGCGAACTCGCGAAGGACGACCCGACGGTCTGTGCCGTGACGGCGGCCATGACCTCCGGCACCGGGCTTTCCGACTTCGCCGCGACCTATAAACCCCGGTTTTTCGACGTCGGCATCGCCGAAGCCCACGCCGTGACCTTCTCGGCGGGCCTCGCCAGCGCCGGCATGCGCCCCTATTTCGTCGTCTATTCCTCGTTTTTGCAGCGGGGCTACGATCAGGTGCTGCACGACGCCGCGATCGCCCATTATCCGCTGACCCTCTGCATCGACCGCGCCGGCATCGTCGGGGATGACGGCGAGACCCACCAGGGCGTGTTCGACGCCGCATTTTTGAGCACGATCCCCGGCATGGAGATTTATTCACCGACCTATTACGACGAGCTGCGACACCTGCTGCGCACGAAAAAAACGCTCTGCGCCATCCGCTATCCGCGCGGCGCGCAGCCGACTCCGCCCGCCGATTTTGCGCCGTGTGACGACGCATTTACCTGTTTTGAACGCGAGGGGAAAAAGGCCATTGTGACCTACGGCCGCCTCGTCGCGAACGCCCTCGACGCCGCGCGTCGCCTGCCCGACGTGACCGTCGTGAAGCTCAACCGCATCCACCCGCTCGACGAGGCGCTCATCGCTCTACTGCGCGATTTTTCGGACGTTTATTTCTTCGAAGAGGGCATCCGCAGCGGCGGCATCGCCGAGCAGCTCGCCGCGCTGCTCTACGCGTCCGGCGCCGGCTGCCGCTCCCGCATTTACGCGATCCCCGACGTTTTCGTCCCGGCGATGCCGGTCGAGCGCGCCCTGCGGCGTTACCGGCTCGACGCCGATTCGATGGTCGAGATCGTCTCCGGGACAAGCCATGGCTAAGACGCAGCGGCTCGACGCCGCACTCCTCGCCCGCACGCTGGCGGAATCCCCCCGGCAGGCGACGGGGGAGATCATGGCGGGCACGGTCTACGTCAACGGCCAGCGCGCCGATAAACCGGGCATGCCTGTCTCCGACGGCGATCACATCGAAATTCACGCGAAAAACCTGCGCTACGTCAGCCGCGGCGGGCTGAAGCTCGAAAAGGCGCTGGCGGTCTTTCCGCTCGATTTACAGGGCAAAATCTGCGCCGATATCGGCGCGTCGACCGGCGGGTTTACCGACTGCATGCTGCAAAACGGCGCCGCAAAGGTCTACGCGGTCGACGTCGGCTACGGGCAGCTCGCCTGGAAGCTGCGCGGCGATCCGCGCGTCGTCAACCTCGAACGCACGAATTTTCGCTATGTGACGGCGCAGCAGATCCCCGAACCGCTCGATTTCGCCTCGGTCGACGTCAGCTTTATTTCTCTAAGCAAAATTCTGCCGCCGCTGCGCGCGCTCTTAAAACCGGCGGGCGAGGTCGTCGTGCTGATTAAGCCGCAATTCGAAGCCCACCGCGACGAGGTCGGCGAGAAGGGCGTCGTCCGCGCGCCGGAGATTCACGTCCGCGTTCTCGAACGCACCCTCGCATCGATCGGCGAGGCGGGATTCCGGGCGCTGCGCCTATCGTTTTCCCCGATTCGCGGCCCCGAGGGCAACATCGAATACCTCGCGCAGCTTTGCCTCGGCGAGGCGGCGACGCATCCGGTGCAGCCGCTGGTCGAGGAAGCCTTCGCGGCGTTTGAGACCCCGCAGGAGACAAAATAATCCAAAAAATCTGAAACAAAGGGGGCACGGCTCGATGCAACGAATCGCACTGTTTGCCAATCTGCAAAAACCGGGTACTGCCGACCTGCTGCGGCGGGCGGTCGACGTGCTGCGGGGGGCGGGCTTTGCCTGCCTGCTGCCCGACGCCGCGCCCGTAATAACGGGCTGCGAGACCCTTCCGCCCGCACAGCTCTACGAGCGTTGCGACGCCGTCGTCACGATCGGCGGGGACGGCACCCTGCTGCGCCACGCCGCCCCGGCGGCACGGGCGGGAAAGCCCCTGCTCGGCGTCAACGCCGGGCGGGTCGGGTATCTCGCCGACCTCGACCCGCAGGATCTCGACCGGCTGGCGGCGCTGCGAACCGGCGACTACCGCATCGAGCCGCGCATGATGCTCGACGTGCGGGTCGGCGGCGGGCAGGAGGCGGCCTTTCTCGCCCTCAACGAGGCGGTCATCTCGAAGGGTGCGCTCTCGAAAATGATCGACCTGACGGCGTCCATCGGCGCCGACGCGGTCTCTTACCGCGCCGACGGCCTGATTTTGTCCACGCCGACCGGCTCGACGGCCTATTCGATGTCGGCGGGCGGCCCCATCGTCGACCCCGCGATCGAATCCGTCACCCTCACGCCGATCTGCCCCTACGCCGTCTTTGCCCGCCCGATCTTGCTGCACAGCGCGACGGTCGTGCGGGTGACAGTCCTCCCGCGCGAGGACGCCGAAATTTACCTGACGGTCGACGGCGCGAACGCCTACCGGCTCACGCCCGGCGCCGAGGTCTCGAAGGCCGCCTGTGCGCTGCAGCTGATCCGCATTTGCGACCACACCTTTTTCCACACCCTCTCGCACAAACTCGATCTCAAAGAACAGGAGCGGAAGCGATGAAAAATAAACGGCAGGAGGAGCTGCTTCGCCTGATCCGCGAACGGGTCATGGTGACGCAGGACGATTTGCAGAACGCGCTGCGCGCGCGCGGATACGAGGTCACCCAGTCGACCATCTCGCGCGATATCAAGGCGCTGCGCATTGTCAAGGCGCAGGACGAAAACGGCAGATACCGCTATGTGTCCGCCTACCGACCCGAGGACGAGGAGGAGACGCCGCAGGCCGACCGCTTTGTCGACGTGTTCCGCCGCTCGGTCATCCGCATCGACTACGCGATGAACGACGTCGTGATCAAGTGCTATTCCGGCATGGCGTCGGGCGCCTGCGTCGCGGTCGACCGCCTGTTCGGGGAGATGATCGTCGGCACGCTCGCGGGGGACGACACGATTTTAGCGGTCACCCGCAGCGAAGCCGAGGCGCCGGTGCTGGTCGCCAAATTGAAGCAACTGTTGTAACGGGGTGGAGATATGCTGAAAAATTTGCATATCGAAAATATTGCCGTCATCAAAGCGACCGATCTGACCCTGCAGGCGGGGCTCAACGTCCTGACGGGGGAGACCGGCGCGGGTAAGTCGATCGTGATCGACGCGATCCACGCGGCGCTCGGCGAACGCACCTCCCGCGAACGCATTCGGGCGGGCTGCGACGAGGCGACGGTCTGCGCCGTTTTCGGCGATTTTTCCGCGCCGGTCAAGCAGCGGCTTTCCGAGGCGGGGGTGACGCCCGACGAACAGGGCGAGCTGATGCTGCAACGGACGCTGCGCGCCGACGGCAGGGGAACGGCATTTCTCAACGGCCGCCCCGTGACCGCCGGACTGCTGCGCGAGATCGGCCGGTATCTCATCAACATCCACGGTCAGCACGACAACCAGGCGCTGCTCGACCCCGAGACCCACCGCCTCTTTCTCGACCGCCTCGCCGACAACGCCGACCGGCGCGACGCCTATTATACCGTCTTTCGCGAGGTCAACGCGATTCGCCGCGACCTGCGCGCGCTCGAGGCCGACGAGGACGAGAAAGAGCGGCGCGTCTCCCTCCTGCGTTATCAGATCGACGAGTTGACGGCGGCGCAGATCACACCCGGCGAGGTCGCCGCCCTGACCGAAAAGGCGGCGCAGTTCCGCAATTACGAAAAGCTGACGCTCCACCTGCGCGCCGTCCGCGAAGCCCTGCTCGGGGGCGAAACTGACGACGGCGCGGTCGCTCGGGCGGAATCGGCGGCGGGCGAATTGCAGGCGGCAAACGCCGCGGCGCTGCAGTCCGACGCCGAAAAGCTCGTCGAGTTGAGCCTCGAATTGCAGGCCGTCGCCGAGCACGCCGACCGCTTCCTTTCCGACCTCGCCTTTTCGCCCGAGGCGCTCGAGCAGACCGAAGCGCGGTTCGACCTTCTGCGCCGGCTGATGCAAAAATACGGCGACAGTGAGGAGAAAATGCTCGCCTTTCTCGCCGACGCGCAGGCGCAGCTGCAACAGATCGACTCCTCGCAGGAACGCTTGCGCGCCCTCGAAGCCGATTTAGAGCGGGCGGAGGAACGCCTGATCGAACGCGGCGCGGCATTGACCGAAAGCCGCAAGCGTGCCGCCGACCGGCTCTGCCGCGAGGTCTGCGACGTGCTGCGGGAGCTCGATATGCCGCAGGTCGCCTTCGTCGTGCAGCTCGACCCCGGGCGGTACACGAAGCACGGCTGCGACACCGTCGAATTTTTGATTTCCGCCAATCCCGGCTCGCCGCCGCGACCGTTGGCAAAAATCGCGTCGGGCGGGGAGCTCTCCCGCATCATGCTCGCGATCCAGAGCGCGCTCGCGGGGCGCGACGAGGTCGACACCCTGATTTTCGACGAGATCGACACCGGCATCAGCGGCCGCGCCGCCCAGAAGGTCGGGCGCCAGCTCGCCCGGGTCTCCCGCCTGCGGCAGGTCGTCTGCGTGACGCATTTAGCGCAGATCGCCGCGCTGGCTGACCGGCATCTGCTCATCGAAAAATCGGTCGCCGACTCCAATACCTACACCAACGTATCCGTCCTCGACGAAGCGGGGCGGGTGCGGGAGATCGCCCGCATCATGGCGGGCGCCGCGCCGAGCGAAACGGTGCTTCGTTCGGCAAAAGAACTACTCGACAGGAGAAACGATCATGACTTTATTTGAAGAAATGCAGGCGCGCGGTCTGCTCGCCCAGACCACCAACGAGGAAGCCGTCCGCGACCTGCTCGACAACCAGAAAACGACCTTTTACATCGGCTTTGACCCGACCGCCGACAGCCTGCACGTCGGGCATTTCGTCGCGATGGTCGTCATGGCGCACATGCAGCGTCACGGCCACCGACCCATCGCCCTGTTCGGCGGCGGGACCGGCATGATCGGCGACCCTTCGGGCAAGTCCGACATGCGCAAAATGCTGTCGCGCGAGGAGATCGCCCACAACATCGAGCGCTTCGTCAGTCAGATGGGGATTCTCGTCGACTTTTCCGACGGCCGCGCGATCATGGTGAACAACGGCGACTGGCTCTGCAACCTCAATTACATCGACTTTCTGCGCGACGTCGGCGTACATTTTTCGGTCAACCGAATGCTGGCGGCGGAGTGCTATAAACAGCGGCTCGAACGCGGGCTTTCCTTCTTCGAGCTCAATTACATGGTGATGCAGAGCTACGATTTCCTGATGCTCAACCGGATGTACGACTGCCGCCTGCAGCTCGGCGGGGACGACCAGTGGAGCAACATCATCGGCGGCGCGGAGCTCATCCGCCGCTCGGAGCAGAAGGAAGCCTACGGCATGACCTTCAACCTGCTGCTCAAAAGCGACGGCAAAAAAATGGGCAAGACCGAAAACGGCGCGGTCTGGCTCGACCCCGCCAAAACCTCGCCCTACGATTTTTACCAATACTGGCGCAACGTCGACGACGCCGACGTCATTCATTGCATGAAAATGCTGACCTTCCTGCCGCTCGAGGAGATCGCCGCCTACGAAAAATTGGAAGGCAGCGCGCTCAACCGCGCGAAGGAGGTCCTCGCCTACGAATTGACGAAGATGGTGCACGGCGCGCAGGAAGCCGACCGCGCACAGACGGCGGCGCGGGCGCTCTTCGGCGGCGGCAGCGACCTGTCCGATATGCCGACGACGGCGCTGATGTCCGACGACCTGCCGGGCGGGGAGATCGGCCTGCTCGATTTGATGCTGAAAATCGGGCTGATCCCGTCGAAAGGGGAGGGGCGGCGTTTAATTCAGCAGGGCGGCGTTTCGATCGACGACAAAAAAATCGCCGATCCCGCCTTCGTCGTGCGCACCGCCGATTATCCCGAAAACGCCTGCATCATCAAGAAGGGCAAAAAAGTCCACCACCGTGTCACGTGGTAAAATTTTAAACGCAAAAAAGCCGAGGGGAGCGGTCTCCCGTCGGCTTTATTTCTGCATAAAAAGGCGGCGAACCGTTTTGTCCGCCGCCGGAATATTGTTCGAAAAATTTTTCAGTCGATCAAATCGCTCATCTGGTAGAGCCCGGCGGGCTTGCCCGCCATGAATTTCGCCGCTTTCAGCGCGCCCGCCGCAAAGACTTCCTTCGACGCCGCCGAATGGGACAGGGTGACGACCTCGTCCTGCCCGGCGAAGATGATCTCGTGCTCGCCGACGATGGTGCCGCCCCGCACGGAGTGAATGCCGATCTCGCGTCGGGTGCGTTTCGCGCGCTTGCTGTGGCGGTCGTATTCATAGCGCAGATTGCCGCCGAGCGTCTGATTCACCGCGTCGGCGAGCATCAGCGCCGTGCCGCTCGGGGCGTCGATCTTCTGGTTGTGGTGCTTCTCGACGATCTCGACGTCGAAGGTGTCGCCCAGCAGCTCGGCGGCCTTCTGGGCGAGCCGGGTCAGCAGGTTGATGCCGAGCGACATATTGAAGGAGAAGAAGATCGGGCAGGTCTTGCTCGCCTCGTGAATCGCGGCGACCTGTGCGTCGGAAAAGCCCGTCGTCGCGAGGACGATCGGCGTACCGGTGCGCTTCGAAAAGGCCAGCAGATCGTCGAGCGCGCCGGGGTGGGAAAAGTCGATGACGACGTCGACGTCGGTCTTGACGTCGGCAAAATCGGTGAAAACGGGGAAGCGGCCGGGCATGCCTTCGGCGATATCCACGCCCACGGCGATCTCGCAGTCGGCGTCCGCCTCGGCGAAGCGCCGCACCGCATAGCCCATTTTCCCGTTGCAGCCGTTCAGAAGAATTTGCAGCATCCTGTGATTTCACGTCCTTTTCGGTTTGCCGCGAAAAACGCGGCCGCGGATTTATTTGAGCAGGCCGGAAGCCTTCAATTCGGCGGCAAGCGCGTCGCGCGCCGCGTCGGTCATCGGGGCGAGGGGCAGGCGGCAGGGTCCGACCTCCAGACCCATGAGGTTCATCGCTTCCTTGACGGGGATGGGGTTGACGTCACTGAACAGGGCGCGGATCAGGCGGATGGAGTCGATTTGCAGCTTTGCCGCCTTCGCGGTGTCGCCCGCGAAATAAGAGGCGCAGATCTCGTGCGTCAGCTGCGGGGCGACGTTGGAGAGCACCGAAATGACGCCTTTGCCGCCCAAGGACAAAATCGGGACGATCTGGTCGTCGTTGCCGGAATAGATGTCGAGCGCGTCGCCGCAGAGGCAGCGGGTGAGGGTCAGCGCGGCAATGTCGCCGTTCGCCTCTTTTGCCGCGACGATGTTGGGGTGCTTCGCGAGGGCGGCGTAGGTCTCGGGCTTGATGTTGACGCCTGTCCGAGAGGGGACGTTGTAAAGGATGATCGGGGTGTGCACCCGGTCGGCGACGTGGGTGTAGTGCGCGATCAGGCCGTTTTGCGAGGTCTTGTTGTAATAGGGGGTCACCATCAGCAGGGCGTCGGCGCCGAGGCGTTCCGCCTCCTTCGAGAGCTCGAGGGCGTAGGCGGTGTCGTTGCTGCCGGTGCCGGCGATGATCGGCACTCTGCCGGCGACGGTTTTGACGGCAGCTTCGATCACGCGGACGTGCTCCGTGTCGGTCAGCGTGGCGGATTCGCCCGTCGTCCCGCAGACGACGAGGGCGTCAATGCCGCCGGCGATCTGCTCCTCGAGCAGGCGGTGGAAACGGTTGAAATCGACCGCCCCGTCCTTTGTCATCGGCGTGACGATCGCGGTTGCGGCGCCGCGGAAAATTTCTTGTTTCATAACGATCCGGGTTCCTTTCCGTAAATTTTAGTCTCAGTCCAGATACCCCTGCGCACAGAGCAGCTCGGCGAGCAAAACCGCGCCGCCGGCAGCCCCGCGCAGCGTATTGTGGGACAGGCAGACAAATTTGTAATCGTATTGCGTATCCTCGCGCAGGCGGCCGATGGAGACCGCCATGCCGTTTTCGAGGTTGCGCTGCAGCTTGGTCTGGGGCAGGTCGTCCTCCTCGAAATAATGCAGGAACTGCTTCGGCGCGCTCGGCAATTCGAGCTGCTGCGGCAGGCCGGAGAATTGCGCCCAGCAATCGAGCATTTCCTTTCGGGTCGGCTTTTTCGCGAACGAGGCGAAGACGGCGGCCATGTGCCCGTCCGAAACCGGGACGCGCAGGCACTGCGCCGTGAACTGCGGGGCGTCGGCGCAGACGATGCGGTCGCCCTCGACGTGCCCCCAGATTTTCAGCGGCTCGCGCTCCGACTTTTCCTCCTCGCCGCCGATGTAGGGGACGACGTTGTCGAGAATTTCCGGCCAGCGCTCGAAGGTCTTGCCCGCGCCCGAGATGGCCTGATAGGTGCAGACCAGCGCGCGGGTGACGGGGAATTCGCGGGAGAGGGGGTAGAGCGCCGGAACGTAGCTTTGCAGCGAGCAGTTGGATTTGACGGCGATAAAGCCCCGCTTCGTGCCGAGCCGCCGCCGCTGCGCCGGAATGATCTCGGCGTGCTGCGGGTTGATCTCGGGAATAATCATCGGGACGTCGTCGGTGAAGCGGTGGGCGCTGTTGTTGGAAATGACCGGGCATTCGAGCTTGGCGTAAGCTTCCTCGAGCGCGCGGATCTCGTCCTTTTTCATATCGACCGCGCAGAAGACAAAATCGACCTGCGCCGCGATTTCCGTCTTTTCGGCGACGGCGTCGTACAGCACCATGTCGCGCAGCGCCTCGGGCACGGGCTCCTTCATCGCCCAGCGACCCTCGACCGCCTCGGCGTAGGTCTTGCCCGCCGACCGGGCGCTGGCGGCGAGCAGCTTGACCCGGAACCAGGGGTGCCGACTGAGCAGCAGTGCGAAGCGCTGACCGACCATTCCGGTCGCGCCGATGATGCCAACTTGATATTGTTTCAAAGAAAACAACCCTTTCGCAGAAAAATATGGTTGATTCCGCGTCGGTCTTGTCCTATAATAAAGATACTGCGCGAAAACCATAATACCTTTTTAATCATATCATTGCCGGAATTGTTTGTCAAACATATTTTATGTCGGAACGGCCGGTTATGTGAAATTGTCAGGAGAATCCCATGAAAAAAAGCGATTTCTTTTATGATTTGCCCGAGGAACTCATCGCCCAGACCCCCCTCGCGCACCGGGACGCCTCGCGCCTGCTGCTGCTCGACCGCGCGACCGGCGCCGTTTCGCACCGGCATTTTTCCGATTTACCGTCGCTTTTGCGTGCGGGGGACTGCCTTGTGCTCAACGATACCCGCGTTCTCCCGGCGCGACTTTACGGCACCCGCCGCGACACCGGCGCGAAGGTGGAATTCCTGCTGCTCAAACGGCGCGAGGCGCTGCTTTGGGAGGCCATCGCCGGGCCCGGCAAAAAGGCGAAGCCCGGCGCGCAGTTCGATTTTTCGACTGAGCTTGCCGCCGAGGTCTGCGACGTCCTGCCGGACGGCAACCGCCTGCTGCGCTTTTCCTGCGCCGGCGATTTCGACGAAATCCTCGAACGCGTCGGCGAGACGCCGCTGCCGCACTATATCCACACGGCGCTCTCCGACCGCGAGCGTTACCAGACGGTTTACGCCCGCGAACCAGGCTCCGCCGCCGCGCCGACCGCCGGTCTGCATTTCACCGACGCGCTGCTCGACCGCCTGCGCGCCGACGGCGTTTCGACCGCAAACGTCACGCTGCACGTCGGGCTCGGCACCTTC
>CANQSG010000016.1 GCA_947626485.1 uncultured Clostridia bacterium
GTCGTCATTCCCGCCACCGTCACGTTGGTCTGGAACAGCGCCTTTGCGGGCTGCACCGCTTTAAAAGAGGTGATTTTCCGCGACGGAACCGAGCGGCAGGAAATTTTTGAAAGAGCGTTTGAAAGCTGCACCGCGCTGACCGAGGTCCGGCTTGCCGAAAATCTGGAAAAATTAGAGGCTCGCGCGTTTTTTAACTGCACCTCGTTAAAAAAAGTGAATATCCCGAAAAACCTCGACGATATGTACATGGAGGTCTTTTGCGGCTGCCCGATCGAGGAGTTGACGCTGGAGGAGGGCATTCGGAAGGTCGGCACCTACGCCTCGTTTTGGGGCGCGAAATTTACGGAGCTGCACCTCCCGGCAAGCGTCGAGGAGCTGGGGGAATACGCGTTCCACGACAACGTGGAAAAGGTTTACTTTTCCGGCGACGCGCCGCAAAAAGTCGGCGAGCAGCCCTTCGGCACGAAGGCGACAATTTACTATCCGAAGGGCGCCGCCGGTTGGGACGACACGCCGCTGCGGGAAATGTACACCCTTGTGGAGGAATAAATGATGTACCGTAACAGAAAAACGCGCGGGCTGCGCCTTGTCCTGCTGGGGCTGGCGGGCTGTCTGGCGGCGGCGTTGACCGCCTGCGCCGGGAAAAAACCGGCGGAAGCCGACACGCCCGGCGCTGCCCCCGCCTCGGATTTTGTCTGTGAATTCTTGCAGGAGGGCGACAACGCCGTCATCAAGAAATACGTCGGGAACGAGAAGACCGTCGTCATCCCGCAGACCATCGACGGCATGACCGTCCGCCTGATTTCAGACGGTGCGTTTTCCGGCTCCGAGGTCGAAAAGGTCGTGATCCCCTCCACCGTGACCCACATTTATTATTATTCCTTCAACAGCTGCCCCGCGCTGCGGGAGGTCGAGTTCGGGGACGGGGTCCTCGAGATCATGGAATGGGCGTTCAAAGACTGCCCCGCGCTTACCACGGTCACGCTGCCGGCGACGCTGCGCAACCTCGGCACAGAAGCCTTCGCCTGCGACCCGCGAATCTACGAAGACGGCGGCATACGGGAAGCCCATTTTCGCGGCGACGCGCCGTCGTCGGGGCTGAATCCCTTCGGGGAGTCCGAGGCCGTGAAGGTTTACTACCCGAAGGACGCCGCCGGCTGGGACGACACGCGGCTGCGGGAAATGTACACGCTTGTGGAGGAATAACGCCCGATGATCGAGGTCGAGGAACAATACAAGGAAAAGCTGACGCCCGAGCGGATCGCGGAAGATCTTGATTTTTCGGTTCCGGTTTATCTGGTGGGCTATTTTGTCCTGCTCGCCATCCTTTTCCCGGCCATCGTGCTGATCTTTCAAACGATTCTCTCTGTCCGCCCCGGGCTCTTTCCTCTGGGGCGCGCGGTTCGCATTCTTCTGCTCGCGGAAGCGGCGCTCTTTTGTCTTTCGGCAGCCGCAACGATCCTGCTGCACCGGGCGATCCGGACGAAAAAATTCCGCGTGGAGGTCGGGGAGGATTTCATCGTCGTCCGCTACCCCTACACCAAAAAGATCGCCATGAGTTACAGTACCGTGGTTTTTACCTATTCGCCCGAATCCTGACCCACGCGCCGCCGGTTGGGACGACACGCGGCTGCGGGAAATGTACACGCTTGTGGAGGAATAACGCCCGATGATCGAGGTCGAGGAACAATACAAGGAAAAGCTGACGCCCGAGCGGATCGCGGAAGATCTTGATTTTTCGGTTCCGCACGATCTGCTGTTCATTTTTTTCCTGCTTGCCGTCTTCTCCGCGGTCATGGCGCTTGCCTTTTATGCGTTTTCCTTGCTTCTGCCCGATGTCTTCCCCTTTGGACGATCGTTCCGTATTTTTTTGTTCGCGGTAGTGGTGTTCTATTGTTTTTCGGCAGTCAGGACGATCCTGCTACATCGGGTGATCCGGGAGAAAAAATTCCTCGTGGAGATCGACCGACTCGTCGAGAAATGCAAATACCCATGGCATTTTCTCTACTGGCATCGTGATAACCCGTCGCGCCTCACCTTTTCGCGCTTCGGCAAGTATTCTATTTGGCGGATGGAATACTACCCGTGGTCGAAAAACTTCGCCATGCACCAGTCGACCCTTTTCAGCGCGTCGGATATCGGGGAGGATTTCATCGTCGTTCTCTACCCCTACACCAAAAAGATCGCCATGATTTACAGCACCAGGGTTTTTACCTATTTGCCCGAATCCTGACCCACTTACCGCCCGAAAAAACGACCGCACCCGGTTTTGCGTGCGGTCGTTTTTTGCTATCCCGCCGAGTTACAAAACTGTAAACTGAAATAACAGAAGGAAACCTTGCTTTTCCCCGGCGCCGGTGCTACATTGAGAATAGAAAAACGGAAAAGGAGCGGGGTTCCATGTGGAAAAAACGTTGCATCATTCTTTTGTTGTGCGGGCTTTTGGCGTTTGCCGCCGGCTGTGCAAAATCCGGCGGAGCCGCCGTCGACGCCTACGCGGCCTTTCTGCGCTCCGATGAGATCCGAGCAAATTGCCGCGTCTCGGACGGCGCCCCCGGCATCGACCGCTTCGCCTATTTCGATCTCAACGCCGACGGTGTGCCGGAGCTGCTCACATCTTCGCAGGCGTATGAGGTGTATTCCTACCGCGACGGGCAGGTGACCCGCTGGGAGTGGGCGTCGTTCAACCCGATGGACGCCGCCGTCGACGTCCTGCAAAACGGCGCGATCTTTTCGGAAAAATCCGGCACCGAGACGATCTACAGCTACACGACCTTCGACGCCAACGGCGCCCCCACAACGGTCAATTTCGCCGTCACATCCGCCGCCCCCGCCCGCTATTATTTCGCCGGAGCCGAGGTCACGGAAGAAGAATGGCAAGCCCGAACCCAAGACTATTTCGCCGCAGCGGAGAAAAAGGCGGAGGTTAAATGGGAACAATGGGAGCCGGAGGGCTGACATATAATCCGTCCGCGCAGCGGACACCGCCACTCTTCACTCTTCACTCTTAGTTCATCACTAAAAAGCGGGACTCGACTCTCGCGCTGCGGCGCTCAGTCAGGCGCGGCTCTGACGTCCCACCGGGACGTCATTCACTCCCGCGCCTCCTTCGAGTCCCTTAGCTATATAAAAGAAGAAAAGAGCACCCTCATTTGAGGGCGCTCTTTTCTTGGTGGACGCTAAGGGACTCGAACCCATGACCGCCCGCACGTCAAGCGGGAGCTCTACCAGCTGAGCTAAACGTCCAATCGCAACAAATATCATACCACACCGCGCGCGAAAAAGCAACCCTTTTTTTCGCTTTTTTTAAATTTTCCTTCAATTTTTTCCTTCCATTCTTCGCCCGGGCGTAAAAAAGGGGTTGACATCTGGGCTGGTTTCGGGTATAATATAGCAGTCCCACGCCATGGCGGTATAGCTCAGTTGGCTAGAGCATGCGGTTCATACCCGCAGTGTCATTGGTTCGAATCCAATTACCGCTACCATGGGCCGGCCCGGTGGTCAAGAGGCCTAAGACACCGCCCTTTCACGGCGGTAACACGGGTTCGAATCCCGTCCGGGTCACCAAAAAACGGCAGGAGCGTTTTGCTCCTGCCGTTTTTTGGTAGTGATGAACTAAGAGTGAAGAGTGAAGAGTTGGAAGAGGGAAGCTGTATAATAAAAATGGACAAGCGAAACAAGGAGTGGTAAAATAAAACGGAAAGAGGTTCCTATGAAAAATCCATTCTTCGGAGATATCGGCGATTACGGAAAATACGGGCTGCGTTCTTTTCCGGCGGCGCGCGGCGTTTCCGTCAACCGGTATCTGACGGAAAATTCACCGACGAGCCGATTTGACGGATTTCATCTTGCAGAAGGGAGGCCGCAATATTGAGAAGCCTCAAACGCTTTTTCCGAAAAAAGAAACCGCAGACCTCGGCGACCCCGGCGGACAAGCCGAACTGGGGCGACATCGTGGCGACCCTGTACGACAAAGGTCTGGACGCGTTCAACTGCGAGGTCGTGCGGGTGATTTATTCCGAAGACCGCAGCATCCGGTACGTCATCCTGAAGGACGAAGCCGGACGCTACACCTACGAGATCGAAGCGATTTATCAATGGTACGACGACGAATGGGGTTATCACTGCGCCGACGACGGCGTCCTGCCCGCCCAGTGGGAACCCTTCCACGGCAGGATCGGCAATTCCTTTTTCGACAACGAACCGGATTTGCTCCGCGAGCTGACCGCCGAGCCGGAATACATCCGGTATTTCTACCCGCCCGCCGAAAAATAACCCCCGCCGCAAAGGATGCGGCATGATAAATTGCAAAAGGAGCGACAAACGAAAATGATGAAAAAAATAGGCCGGATCGTTCTCTCTGTGCTATCCATCCTTTTTCTCGCGATTTTATGCTTTATCATATCAATACCTGTGACAAATAATTGCATCGCCGCGAATGTTGCAATGGAATTATCGTCCCTCCCGCTGCCGGAACAAACGCAATCCATTGAAAAAATATCCCGCGCGGGGAAATTGATCGGAAGCGGAAACGGGATGCAGTATTTCGGCGCCGTTCTTTTGAAAAGCGACCTGTCTTTAGACGAGCTAACCGCCTATTATTCCGGCATTGCCGAAGACGGCAGGCACTATACCGTCGAACGCCAGACCGGCAAACAGATCGAAGTGATCGAGCACGGGAGCATGGAATTTCATTCCGATATCGACGCAAGCAACTACTATATTCTATATGCCTGGGGCAGCCACCCCGGCATTTTCGCCGACCTCGACCTTCGCGGCCACTGATTTCAAAAAAACAGCGCCATTCGCCCCGGCCGCGTCGGAGAACGGAAGCGGATAAATTATCTGAAAACATCTTTTCTTCAACTTTTCAATTAATAACTCTCGCTACCTAACAATAAACTGCTGCTTGCTGTTCAATACAAATTTGCGGTTTTTGTTACTTATTCATGCGGCAAATGCTTCCTGCTTCTCTATTTGAATGGTGTTACCACAATCATGACGATTGAGTCCTTTCGTTAGCTTGCGGTGTGGTAACTTTATCCTGCCGGACTTTTTCGCTTTTTTCTATCCCTTTGGTCTCACATCTACTGTAACGCTACATTTGGTACACATACCCAACAAATAATCCTCTTGCGTTTTTATGTGGAATCCATTATAATAATTTTGGCTCACGTCATTGATGTCATCAGAAGACGAACCGCTACCGAGAGCCGATGTCGACTTCTTAATTACAGAAAAACATAAAGGAGTTCTCATGACAAAAAAACAATCCTCTATTTTATATGGAATTTCCATTCTGCTGATGTTGAGTTATCACCTCCCCAGCCCGAACACAGATTACACGCCTGTCCTGAAATTTATTGGGGGGGGTATTGCGCACCCGATTGCTTGGTTTGGGGCGATATGTATCGGCATATATGCTTTCATCAGCGGTTACGGAATGTATTGCACGTTGCAAAAGGCCAAGGGGAACGGAAATTCCCTTAGAAACAGGGAACGAATTTCTTACGGGTTAGTGGGAAAACGGATCCTGAAATTTATGCGAAAATACTGGATTGTTTTTTGTATTTTCGTCCCCATAGGGTATGCCATCGGTGTGTATCAGGAAAAAGATTTTTTGTTTCTTTTTGAAAATATCGTATTCTACCGATTTGATTTTAACGAAAACTGGTGGTATGTGAAGCAGTATGTGTTCATGCTTCTCACGTTGCCGTTTATTGATATGTTCTTTGATTTTATTTTCCAAAAACAGTATCGTACCTGTTCGTGTGCCGTCTTGCTTGCGGTTCAGGCGATTTTCAGCGCCGGTCTGTTTTATTTTCTTGCGCCCATGTATACGCACGGAGTTTATTATACCCTGATTTTTGCTATCGGGTATCTATGCGCCAGATTTTCTGTTTTTTCGCGGCTCCAAGCCCATATTCCGGCAGGGTTATGTTCCGGTTTGATCGGATGGATACTGTTGGCGATCGTGTTTGCAACCCGTTCTCTTATGGCAAGAAACACTGGGCACCGCGGCTCCGATGTTGTGCTTGCGCCGATTTTCTGCTTCGCCGTATGCCTTCTTACACGCAAAGACGGAAAAATTTCCGGCGGTTTTGCTTGGCTCGGGAAGTACAGCGTATATATGTATCTCACCCACAGCTTTTATTGTACCTATTTCTTCCGGGACTTTATCATAGTTACACGCATTCCTGTTTTGATCTACTTGCAATTAATTGTGATTTCTCTGCTCACTTCTGCCATATTGCTCTTCATAGAAAAATATTTATGCGCATTTTTCGCCCGGGGGCGAGCGATAATTACCGCCCGGCGAAAAGCCGGACAATCATAATCATCACCTAAAACCGGGAAAGCATTTTTACTATTTCGAGGATAGGCAAACCGGACTTCTCGGGTATCGTGTTCGATCGGCTTGTTCATGCTATGCGATTTGTCGTCGTGTTGCGCCACAATTAGTCGAAAAATGTCACCAAAACAGGCGGCGTTGAGAGATGCAAGTACGCGCTTGGAATTTTTCCATAGCGTTTCAACGCATCCGAAAAAAAGCAGGAAAATTGTTTACGATTTATATAGCGTTTAGTAATATAACAGACTTACATGTGGCTCAGACCTCGCTGCAAAAGGAATATGTCGCGGCAGGTTGGAGGCGACACTAAATGATTCGCATATTATTTTAGAATTCATCCGTTTATACCCTGCTTCCTTTTCACGCTTACTTTCTCGAACAAATTAATATCCCACGGTGTCAAAACGTCCCGCGCCAGATCGGAAATCGCCTTTCTTCCGATCCGGCGCGGTATTTTTTCGCTCCATTCCTCATGAAACAGCGCTCTTCGGCGCTAAGTTGGTGGTAGAGATTATATAATAGCCTTGAAAAAGTTAAAATAATGTAAAATTATCAATCGTAAACTATTGACATTTGATTTCAAAAAATCTATAATTTATACATAGTTCCAAATATCTATATGCTTCAAATCTAATCGAAAGAAACGGTGAGGAAAATGAAAGGACAAAAGATGGACTTTGAACTGTTGGAACATGCGGTAGAGGCGGAAGATGGCATCGAGGCTTACTACGACCTGCGCGCCTCCACGCCGGAGCGGGTGGAATGTTATCCGGAGGTTACGACGGATTTGGCTGCACTGCAAAACTTGATCGAAACGTTGCGCGCGGAAGGATGTACGTTTGAGGAGTTGGAGGTTTATTTGGAGGAGCTTATATCTTAACAGGGAATAATGGTTGACCGCCCGGACAGCTTAACTTGCCCGGGCGGTTGACTTTTTCGGGGGCGAGGCGCTTCTTTCCCTGTCCTTGATAAATGGCGCGGGTCGGTAATGTGGCGAGGGGACAAATTCCCCGCTCGCATCGCTGGGGAAAAGAGATGCATTACATTAAAATATAAACAGGTGAAGTCGTGTTATTTTATAGATAAAGCAATTTGCAAATCCTATAACGAGCTGTTTCTGCCTTGCACCGCGAAAACGGGGAGCTGGGGTTGGCGCGGAGGCGAAAATTTCTGCGTTGGGCAAATGGGAACGCTTTTTCGGGATTGAGGGAGGAGGGAAACGGCCGCGGCTTGTGTGACGCGCGGGCGCAGAGGGTTTGTTTTGTATGGCACGGTCGGCGCGGAAGGCGTTGCGTCCTGATTGCGTCGCGCTTATGCGTGGGAGTTGCGCCACGGCGCCTTTCAACTGCTCGGCTGTGCGCCTGATGGCATCGCATTTCCGCGCGGGGGTTGCAATGCGGGGGGAAACATGGTAAAATAGGCAGCAGAGAATCTGGAAACCGGGAGTTGTGTTATGAATCCGGAGGAGCGAAAGGAAACCGGCGGGCTGCCGGACGAGGCGGAGCTGCTGCGGCGCACGGCGGCGCGGCGGGGGGAGCTCATCGAACAGCTGCACGCGCAGCTGGAGGCCGCCGACGAACGGGAGCGCGCGCTGCGCGGGAGTTTGAGCTGGCGGATCACGGCGCCGCTGCGCGCCGTCACGCGGGTGCTGCGCCGCGCCGTCGCCCGCACCCGGCTGCCGCGCCTTGCCTGCATGGCGTTGAAATCGCTGCTGACGAACGGCTACGCGGCGACGATGGAGCGCGTCCGGGAACACCGCTCGCGCGGGAAATCCTTCCGGCAGGTCGAGACCGCGCCGCCCGCCGACCGCGCCGCCGAAGAGCGCGCCTTCGACTTCGGCGCGCCGCTGCAGATCAGCGTCCTCGTGCCGCTCTACAACACCCCCGCGCGGTTCCTGCGCGAGATGATCGCCTCGGTGCAGGCGCAGACCTACGCCGACTGGCAGCTTTGCCTCGCCGACGGGAGCGACGACGCGCACGCCGACGTCGGGGAAATTTGCCGCGAAGCCGCCGCGCAAGACAGTCGCATCTGCTACCGCAAGCTCGAGAAAAACGGCGGCATTTCCGAGAACACCAACGCCTGCATCGCGCTGGCGACCGGCGAGTACATCGCCCTGTTCGACCACGACGACGTGCTGCACCCGTCGGCGCTGTTCGCCTGCCGACAGGCCATCGCGCAGGGCGCCGATTTCGTCTACACCGACGAGGCGACCTTCGTCAACGGCTCGCTGCAGGCGATCGAGGTCTGCCATTACAAGCCGGATTTCGCGCCCGACACGCTGCGCAGCAACAATTATATCTGCCATCTTTCGGTCTTTTCCCGCGCCCTGCTCGACGCCGCGGGCCCCTTCAACAGCGCCTGCGACGGCAGCCAGGATTACGATCTGATCCTGCGGCTGACCGAGCGCGCGCGGCACATCGTCCACATCCCGCGGGTGCTCTATTTCTGGCGCTCGCACGCGGCCTCGACCGCCTTCGCCATCGCCACGAAGCCCTACGTCATCGAGGCGGCGCACCGTGCGCTCGAGGGGCATCTCGCCCGCACCGGCCTGCGCGGTACCGTCCGCGACGCGGCGCTCATCTCGAACTACCGCATCGACTACGCGCTCGAGCGGCTGCCCTTCGTCTCGATTTTGCTGCCGAACGCCGGCGACGCGGGCGAGCTGCTGCCGACCCTCGAAGCCATCGCCGCGAAAACCGCCTATTGCAATTTTGAGATCGTCGCGGTCGACGCGCGCGCCGGGCACCCCGACGCCGCCGCGCTCGACGCCCTTTGCGCCCGGTTCGACCGGCTGCGCGTCCTGCCGTGGGACGGGGCGGACAACCCCGCCGCGCGGCTCAATTTCGCCGCCGAGCACGCCGGGGGCGAGCTGCTGCTGCTCCTCGAACAGGGCGGCATGCCCGCGACGGAGACCTGGATCGAGGCGCTGCTGATGTTCGCCCAGCGGCCGGACGTCGGCGCGGTCGGCGGCAAGCTCTACCGACCCGACGGCGCCGTGCGGCACGCCGGGCTGGTCGTCGGGCAGGACGGCACCGCCGCCTTCGCCCACACGGGCTACCGCGCGCCGGATTACGGCTACATGGGGCGCGCCGGGTTTATCCACAATGTCTCTGCCCTTTCCGCCGAATGTCTGCTGATCCGCCGCGACCGCTTTTTCGCGCACGGCGGGCTGGACGCCGGCTTCCAAAACGCGCTTTACGACGTCGATCTCTGCCTGAAACTGCGGCAGGAAGGCCTTCTGCTGGTCTTCACGCCCTACGCCGCGCTGACCCTGCCGACCGACCGCCCCATCCCGCTGCCCGCCCCCGCCGACAGCCCCGACGCGCAGCGCTTCCGCGCCCGCCACGCGCCCGCCCTCGCCGCCGGCGACCCCTATTACAGCCCCAACTTCCCCCAAACCGGCCCCGCGTATCGGTATAAATAATCCCAAAATATCAAAAAGCCCCGCTTCCGGCAGGGCTTTTATTCGGCTTTCCGCTCTGCGAAGTCGGATTTTTTCAGGGGTTGCAGGCGGTTCCTTCTATGCAGAACACGCCGTCGGTCAGGGGCGTTTCCTTTTCAGGCGCGCGCAGGGCGCCGCGGCGGATAAGCTCGTCTGTGACGAAGCCGATGATTCGGTGCAGATAGCCGCCGATCCACGCGTTGATCTGGCCGTGCAGGCGCGGCGGAACGAAGCGCGCAAAGCTGTCGCGCACCGCCGCGATCCACGCCGTCAAAAGGTCGTCGAGCGCCGCGTCGTCCAGCGTGAACAGCCGGACAAAGTCCCGGAACTGCGCCGCGGTGAAGCAGGGGAACCGCAGCCGGTACTGCGCCCCGTCTTTTTCGAGCAGGTTGGCCTGCACCAGGTGCGCGGCGTCCTCCTCGGGAAGCGCGTTTTCCGGCAGAACGCCGCCCGCGCCGGGGTGCAGGACGCCGTCGCACAGCCGGCGCATGCCGTTCCGGGCGAGGTCGGCGTCGAAATATTTGCCGACCCAGTAATAACAGAGGGTCACGCCGTCGCCCTGCACGGCGTTGCACCCGGCGTTGTGCGCCGCGCAGGCCTCCGTCTCGTCGGCCGTTTCCTCCACGATAAACCAGCCGCAGCCGCCGTCCTTTCGCGGCGGATAGGGCCCGCTTTCGAGGTGCAGGCGGTTGTTTTTCAGGTCGACGAGCTTGTGCCGGAGCAGGTAGGGCAGGGCGATGTGCCCGAGCCTGTCCATGCCGAAATCGCTGCCGAAAAAGCCGAGCGCCCGGACGGCCGCTTCCGCCCCGCGCAGGACGGCCTCGCACCTGTCGGCGACCCTGCCGACCGTCTGCGCCGAAACGTCCTCGGTCTGCTTTTTGTCCTGCAGACGAAAGAGGATAAAATCCGTCGCGTAGCGGTTGCCCGTCCTGCAAATCGCGTCGCCGTAGACAAGGCGCGGCAGCTCGTCCTCCACGTACATGGTGGGGATCCCCGTGCAGATGCTGATCTCCTCGACGGTCAGCGGCGTTTCGTAGGCCGCGCGGCAGATCGCCCGGGCGACCTGCGTGTGCAGGTAGGCGTCGGCGTCCAGGCTGCCGTTGCAGGTCGTGGTGTTCCAGTGGATTTTCTGATAAATCTTTTCCATGTGATCCGCTCCGATCCGGTCTCTGATTTTTTGACGCGAGACGTTCAGGCGCCATTTGACGGTCGTTTCGGGGAGCGCGTACCGTTCCGCCAGCCGCTTGACCGACAGGCCGCCGATATAATGATCGACGAAAATGTCCCTGTAAGCGGCGGAAAGCGTGTGCAAATACCGGAAAACCGTTTCGTACTGTTCTTCGACGTTTTCCGCGTCGGCGTCGTCGACGACGGCAACCGGCACGTCCTCGCAGGACAGCAGCATCTGCGTTTTCTTTCGCTTGTCGACAAACCGGGCGTAGCGGTTGTGCGCGATGCGCCAGACCCAGGCGTCCGGCGACTCGATCTCGTATTTGCGCATTCCCTCTAAGGCGCAGCAGAGAATTTCGCTCGCGAGGTCTTCGGCGGGGGGCGGGGGCGCGGTCTATGGTGAACCAGAAGCAGACGCCGGTGGGGGTGTTGTAGACGCCGCAGGTGCGGCCGTGGAGCTTGACGATGGCGCTGACGATCGAGAGGCCGAGGCCGAAGCGGCTCTGGTCGCGCTTGTGCGAGGCGTCGCCGCGGTAGAAGCTCTGCCAGAGGTGGGGCATTTCGTCCTCGTCGACGTGGCTGCCGGTGTTGTGGACGCAGACCCGCACGACCTTCTCGTCGGCGGCGTCCGACCCGGCGAAAAGGGTGATCGCGCCGCCCTTGTCGACGTGGGACAGGGCGTTTTCGAGGTAGCTTTTCAGCACCTGCTCGATCTGCCCCGGGTCGGCGTCGACAAAGAGGGGGTGCGGCAGCTCGCTGCACAGCGCGGCGTCGGCACCGGGGAGCAGGCGGGAACAGAGCCCGTCGACGAGCTGCGACAGGTCGAAGACCTGCCGGTCGAGCGGGATTTGCCCCGACTCGTATTTCGAAAGCTGCAACAGGCCGAGCACCAGCCGGTTCATCCGGGCGCTCTCGTCGATGATCGTGTCGCAATAGGCGTCGCGCGCGGCGGCGTTGACGTTGAGTTTGAGCCCCTCGGCGTAGCCCTGAATGATCGAGATCGGCGTTTTGAGCTCGTGCGAGACGTTGGCGACGAAGCCCCGCCGCATCGCGTCGAGCTGGCGCTCGGCCTCGATCTCGCCGCGCAGCTGGGCGTTGGAGGTCTGCAAATCGTCAAGCGTGCGTTTGAGCTCGTCCGAAAGGTGGTTGATCGACGCCGCCAGCTCGCCGACCTCGTCGCGGCCTTTGACGTTCAGGCGACGGCTGAAATCGAGCCCCGCCATGTCGCGGGTGATGGCGCTCATCTCGGAGATCGGGCGCGAAAACTTGCGGGAGAAAAAGAGCATCCACAAAACGGCGACGACAAAGCAGGCGGCGGCGATGTAGCAGATGAATTCGCTGGCGGTGGCGGCGCTGGTTTTGAGCAGTTGCTTTTGCAGCCGCAGCTCGGTCAGCATGCCGTTGCCGAGCGAGCGGCGCAGCAGCAGAAATTCCGTGTCGGTCGCGGGGTCGACCGCCGTTTCGAGGACGCTGCCGTCCGACAGCGCCCGCCGGGACTGCGCCTGTAACTCCTTATGGTACATGTGCAGCTTGATGTTGCCGAGATAATAATAATCGAGCATCTGGCTGCCGAAGCTCGTGTAGAGCGTCTCGCCCACGGCGGTGTAGATTTCCGCCTCGATGCTGTTCTGCTCGCGCAGGCGGGTCAGCAGCGCGGTGACCGCCTCGGCGTCCGAAAGGTCGAGCGCCGCGACCTCGTCCGCCTTGTCCCGCAGCACCCCTTCCTGCCGCCGGACGAAGAAGGGCAGCAGGAACGCCGTGTTGGAGAGGGTCACGACCAGCACAAACACGACGAAGATCGCCGTGATGCGCACAAAAAGTTTGAACCACAGCTTTTGTTTCAAGGTCACACCTCAAATTTATAGCCCATGCCGTAGACCGTTTTCAGGTGGCTGTTGCCGTAGGCGCCGAGCTTGACCCGCAGGCGGGCGACGTGGGAATCGACGGTGCGCGCGTCGCCCAAAAAATCGTAGCCCCAGATCGCGTCGAGCAGCTGGTCGCGCGTGAGCACCCGCCCCTTGTTTTCGTACAGGTGGTGGAGAATTTCGAACTCTTTAAGGGTCAGCTCGAGGGGCTTGCCGTCGAGATAGGCGACGTAGGCCTGGGCGTCGATGCGCAGCCCGGTCTCGCCCTCCTCCTGCGGCAGGGCGCGGCTGCGTCGCACGAGCGCGTCGATGCGCTTGACGAGCACGGCGGGCGAAAAGGGCTTGGTGACGTATTCGTCGGCGCCCGCCTCGAAGCCGGTCAGCTGGTCGAACTCCTCCGCCCGCGCCGAGAGCATGACGATGGGGACGCGGGACTGCTCCCGAATTTTGCGGCAGACCTGCCAGCCGTCCATGCCCGGCATCATGATGTCGAGCACGACGAGCGCGACGTCGGGGTGCGCCGCAAAGAGCGCCAGCGCCGTCTCGCCGTCGTCCGCCACGAGCGGCGTATACCCCGCGGCGCGCAGGAAATCCGAGACGAGATCGGTGATGCGCTTCTCGTCGTCCGCGATGATGATTTTCAAGGCTTCCTCTTCCATGCCGTTCCCTCCTCGCGTCAGGAAAATCTTATTTCCCACTTTTCCATGATTCATTATAGGGGACATATTTTATTAAACTGTGAAGTTTTTGTAAAAAGCGGGGCGATTTTTGCGCCGAAAAGGGCTTCCCCTGCCGGGCAAAATGTGGTAAACTGAAAGAAAACGGACCCGTGCGCAAAAAAGGAGGCAACGTGATGGAAACCCGGTTCGATTCCCTGATCGCCGCGGCGAAACAGGCGGCGCAGTCCGCCTATACGCCCCGCTCCGGCGACCCGGTCGGCGCCGCGCTGCTCGCGCGGGACGGCGGCATCTTCTCCGGCGCAACCGTCGAGCTCGGCGGCAGCGTCCTCTGCGCGGAGCGCGTCGCGCTGGCAAACGCCCTGCTGGCGGGCAAGCGCCGCTTCACCGCCCTCGCCCTCTACGCGCAAAATCCGGTCGTCCCCTGCGAAGACTGCCGCCGGGCGCTGCGCGAATTCGGCGACCTCTGGGTCATCCGCGCGTCGTCGGACGGCGGCGTGCAGTCGGCGACCCTCTCGAAGCTCGCGAACGGCGGGGGACAGGGGGAGCGGACATGAAGCTGACCGACGTCGACGTCCTGCGGCGGCTGCTCGGGGACAACGATTTCACCTTCCGCAAATCGCTCGGGCAGAATTTCCTCATCGACGACACCGTCTGCCCCCGCATGGCAGATGCCGCCTGCGCGCCCGATACCGGCGTGCTCGAGATCGGCCCCGGCGTCGGCGTGCTGACCGTCGAGCTGGCGGCGCGCGCCCGCCGGGTCGTCGCCCTCGAGCTCGACACGCGCTTACAGCCCATTCTCGCGCGCACCCTCGCCGACTGCCCCAACGCCTCGGTCGTCTTCGGCGACGCGATGAAGCTCGACCTGCGCGCCCTGCTCGCCGACGCCTTCGCCGACTGCGCGCGGGTGACGGTCTGCGCCAACCTGCCCTATTATATCACCTCGCCGCTGCTGCTGCGGCTGCTCGAGGAACGGCTGCCCGTCGCGTCGATCACGGTTTTGGTGCAGCGCGAAGCCGCCGAACGCCTCGCCGCGCCGGTCGGCACCCGGGCGGCGGGCGCGGTCTCGGTCGCGGTGGAATATTACAGCGCGCCTTCGCTCCTCTTCCCGGTCAGCCGGACGGCCTTTCTGCCCCAGCCGAAGGTCGATTCTGCCGTGCTGCACCTCGCCGTCCGCGAAAAGCCGCCGGTCGAATTGAAAGACGAAGCGCACTTTTTCGCCCTCGTAAAGGCCGGGTTTGCCCAGCGGCGCAAGACCCTCTGCAACGCGCTGTCCGGCGCGCTCGGGCTCGAAAAAGCGCAGGTCGCCGCCGCGCTTGATGCCCTCGGCCTGCCCCCGACCGCCCGCATCGAACAGCTCTCCCTCGCCGAACTTGCCGCCCTCGACGACCGCCTTTCCGCCCCGCCCGCCTGACGCCGCGCGAAAAAGGCGAAATTCCGGGGAAAAACGGCTTGACATCCGGGAAAATCTGTGCTATATTTGAGAAAAATTTTCGGAAACGAGGGAACATTATGCGCATCGTATTTCAGGGAGACAGCATCACCGACGCCGGGCGCGAGCGCCCGAGCGGACGCGGCCTCGGCAACGGCTATCCGAAGTATGTCGCTCAGCTGCTGCAAAAGGACAGCTTCGGGCAGGAATTCGAATGCATCAACATGGGCATCGGCGGCGACCGCACCTGGGATCTGCTCGCCCGCTGGCAGACCGACTGCATCGACCTGCAGCCCGACATTCTTTCCATCCTCATCGGCATCAACGACACCTGGCGCCGCTACGACCGCAACGATATCACGACGGCGGCGCAGTTCGAGCACAACTATCGCCGCCTGCTCGAGGACGTCCGCGCCAACACCAAGGCGAAGATCATCCTGCTCGAGCCCTACCTCGTCGACCTGCCCGCGAAGCCCTTCCGCGAGGACCTCGACCCGAAGATCGACGTGACCCGCCGCCTCGCCCGCGAATACGCCGACGCCTTTGTCCCGCTCGACGGCATGCTGACCGCCGCCTGCCTGCACACCGACCCGAAGCTCCTCTCCTTCGACGGCGTCCACCCCGAACCCGACGGCGCGAAACTCATCGCGAAGGCCTACGTCGCCGCCCTCAAAGAGATTCTTTAACCCCACGGCAACCGCAAATTTCCCCACACCCGAACGCCCTCTTCGGCGTTCGGGTTTTTTTCTGCCCGAAGCCCTCTTTCCGATTTCTTAATTTCCTTTAGAATGGCGACAGAATTTCGCAATTTTTTCTTAATAGAATTAAGCATTTCATAGCGTTGACAGTTCTTCATTCGTCTGTTATCCTGAAAACAGGAACCCGGCGACGCCGATTTTTTAACTGGAGGGACTGCCATGCGCTCGTTTTCTTTATCCGCAAAGCTATTCACAAAAAGCCCGCCGTTGTTGGTGATTTACGGGGTGTTTGTCGCCTTTTTGCATGCCTGGTTGATCCGCACCCTGTGCGGGGTTTCCTCCTATCGGCTGCCGGCCTTTGACTTTTTGTCGGAAACCCTGCGGATGTCGCTGCTTTGCACGGCGTTTTTTCTGTTCTTTGCCTACGAACTCTTCCGCAAGGCGCAGGCGGTCGGGCTGGCGGAATGCCTGGCGGCGACGAAGCGGGGGCGCGGGCGGCTCTTCGGCTGCCAGTGCCTGCTGCTCGCGCTGCTCGTCGCGGCGGTCGCGGTCACCGGGCTGTTTTACAACCTGATTTACCCCGAGGTCGACCTGCGAGACGGGGCGTATCTGGCGCACGCGGCCTGCTGCATCTTTTTTTATCTCTTTTTGGTGCCGCTGACGGGCGGGCTGCTCGGCGCCTGCGCGGCGCTCTTCTGCAAGCGGCTGTCCGGCTATCTGTGGATGACCGCCTTCCTCCTGCTCAGCAGCCCCCTCGCCGGCCTGCTCTCCTACACCGTCGCCGACGCGACCCGCTATCAGGTCGACCCCGCGCCGCTCTTTGACATCTTTAATCTCTACCCACCCAACCTCGATTTCGCGCCGGTGTACGCCTTCGGGATCTCGCTGCTGCCCGACAGGTGGGAAGCCGTCCTGTTCTGGCTTTTTGTCGCCGGGATCGGCATTCTGCTGCGCGTCCTGCCGCCGTCGTCCCGCGCCGTGAAGCTCGCCCCCTGCGGCTGCGCCGCCCTCTGCCTGCTGCTGCTCGCCGCGTTTTGGATGCCGGCGTCGAAGATCGATTTGAGCTACCGGGTCGACGGGACGCTCTTTTCCGACCGCACCTATTACGACGCGCTTTATGAGGACGGTTACCCCGCCGAGCAGCCGGCCGATTTTCGGGTCACGCATTACGACTTGAATCTTTCGGTCAAAAATCAGCTGCACGCCACGGCGAACGTGCAGCTCGACGACCCGGGTCTGCCGTCCTACGTCTTCACCCTGTCGCACGATTTTCGCCTGAAAACCGTGACGGCGCAGGACGGAACGCCCCTGCGGTTTGTGCGGGAGGACGACCACGTGGAGGTCTTTTCCGACGGGCGGCAGGTGACGCAGATCGCCTTCGGCTACGTCGGGAGCAACACGCGGTTTTACAGCAACAGGCAGGGGGTCTTTCTGCCGGGTTATTTCGCCTATTACCCGATTCCCGGGCGCCGCAACGTCTACGCCTCCGACCTGCAATCCTACGCGAAAAACCGGCTGCCGGACGAGGTCGATTTTCGCCTGACGGTGCGCGCCGGGCAGGAGGTTTTCACGAATCTTTCTCCGGCGGCAGACGGCAGCTTTACCGGGAAGACGAACGGCGTGACGGTGCTGGCGGGCTTTTTCCGCCGCACGACGGTGCAGGGCATCGAGGTGGTCTACCCCTATTTCAACACCGAGGAATACGACCCGGCGGAGCTGTCGGGCGACATCGCCGATTTTTGCAACGTCAAGGGGGACGACCCCGTCCGGAAAGTCCTCGTCGTGCCCGGCGTGAATCAGGGCGCCGATTCTGTCGTCGCGTTTTCCGACCATTTCACGGCAGAGCAGGCTCGCGCCCTGGACGACAGCTACATTTTTACGAAAATGCTCGATTTCAAGCAGTTTCTTTATGACGACGTGCGGGACTACCGGGAAAATCGGGCCGCCTTCGACGAAAGCGTCGCCGCTGAGCAAAACTTCCCGCCGCAAGTCGAGCGACACACCACGATGCTCTTCGAAAAGATACAGGAGTTGGGCGAAGAGACCGTGTTAGAGCAGGCGGACGCCTACATTTTCGATAACGACGACAACCGCTCGATCGCGGAATTTCTGGACGATCTGGGCAAAGAAAACGCGAGGTGAGCTTGATGTTGACGATTCAAAATTTGGACAAATCCTTCGGCAAACGCCGCGTCCTCGCCGGATTTTCTTATGCATTCGGCTCCGGCGTCTACGGGCTGCTCGGGCCGAACGGCGCCGGGAAAACGACGCTGCTGCGCTGCCTGACACAGATTTACCCGACGAAGCCCGGGGCGATCCTCTACGGCGACAAGCCGATCGCAAGGGACGGGAATTACCTCGCCGCCGTCGGTTACCTGCCGCAGAAATTCGGGCTGTTCAAGGAGCTGAAAGTGGGCGAGGCGCTGCGGCTGCTCGCCGCGCTCAAGGACGTCGATCCGGCAAAGGCGAAGCGCCGAGTGGAGGAATGTCTCGAGCTGGTGGCGCTGCGCGACCGGATGCAGGCGCGGGTCGGCACGCTGTCGGGCGGCATGATCCGGCGGCTGGGCATCGCGCAGGCGCTGCTCGCCGACCCGCAGATTTTGCTGTTCGACGAGCCGACCGCCGGCCTCGACCCCGAGGAGCGGCTGCGGTTTCAGACGATCCTCTCCGAGATCAAATCCGGCAGGACGGTGCTGCTTTCGACCCACATCGTCGAGGACGTCGAAGCCTGCTGCGACGCCGTTTTGGTGCTCAAGGACGGCGCCGTGGCGGCGAGCGGCAGCTGCGCCGAGCTCGCGGCGCGCGCGGAGGGGAAGACGTGGCTCGTGCCGGAAGCGGAAGCGTCCGCCGTCGTCGGAGAATCCGTTTTGCAGCGGCGCTTCGAGGCGCAGGACGGGCAGGTCATGCTGAAAATCCTCGCGCGCGCCCCGCAGCCCTTTCCCCGCGCCGAGCCGCGGGTCGAGGACGGGTATTTATGCGTCTTAAAAGGGATTTAGCCAACCTCTGCATCCGCGCGGGGCTGCACCTCAAAGCCCTGCGCGGCCTCGCCCTCGTCCCGCCGTTTCTGCTCGATGTGCTGCTGCCCGCCGTGCAGCTGCTGATTTGGCGGCGGTACGGCGTCGGCGAACGGCTTTATG
>CANQSG010000017.1 GCA_947626485.1 uncultured Clostridia bacterium
GCAGCGAAATGCCGAGCGTCACGGTGCGGATATCGAGGTGCTCGTCCTGGATCATCGCGATGGTTTCGAGAATATCCCGGGTGTTTAACATAGCCGCGCCTCCCGTTCAGATCCGGTGCATGGATTCGAACAGACCCTCGTGCATGACCTGAATGGACATGCCGAGCGCCTCGCCGGTCTCGCGCATCCGGTCGGCAAAGACGCCGAATTCGACGGACAGACTCGCGGCGTCGCCGATCATAATCATGCAGAACAGGTCGTTGAGAATGGTCTGCGAGACCTCGACGATGTTGACCTGATATTTGGCGCATTCGCCCGCGACGCGCGCCAAAATGCCGACGTTGTCCTTGCCGACGACGGTGATAACAGCTTTCAAAAAAGCCACTCCCTTTCGGTTTTTCCGTTTTAACTTTTTTATTTTACAATATTTTTCCGCAAATGTAAAGACGCAGCGGGCAAAAAAGACTTTCCTTTTGCGCCGCGATATGGTAGAATAAAGCAAATACCAGCGCCGCGCAGCCACGCCGCCCGGCGGTTTTAAAGGAGAGAGAACCGGCTATGAATATGAAATTGCTCAACCTGCTGGACGAAAACGCCCGCACGTCGGTCGAGGACCTTGCGGTGATGACCGGCCTGACGACGGCGGAGGTCGCGCAGGAGATCGCCAAAATGGAGCACGACGGCCTCGTGCGCGGCTATAAGACGGTCATCGACTGGGAACGGCTCGACAGCGCCTATGTTTCGGCGCTCATCGAGCTCAAGGTGACGCCGCAGCCCGACCTCGGCTTCGAGGAGATCGCCGAGCGGGTCATGCAGTACAGCGAGGTCGAAACGGTCTACCTGATGTCGGGCGGCTACGACCTCTGCGTCATCGTCAAGGATCGCACCTTCCAGGACGTCGCGATGTTCGTCGCCAAGGAGCTGGCGACCATGCCGACGGTGCTCTCGACCGCGACGCACTTTGTCCTGCGCCGGTATAAGGAGCTCGACGTCAAGCTCTGCGGCGAGTGCGCGGACGACAGGGGGAAGATTTCGCTGTGATCGACTACGAGCAACTGCTGAATCCCGAGGTCGTGCGCATTCAGCCGAGCGGGATCCGCAAATTTTTCGACATCGCCGAACAGATGGACGACGTCATTTCCCTCGGCGTCGGCGAGCCGGATTTCCCGACCCCGTGGCACATCCGCCGCGCCGGCATCCGCTCGCTCGAGCAGAGCCGCACGCGCTACACCTCGAACTGGGGGCAGCGCTCGCTGCGCGTCGCCCTGCACGATTTTGTCGAGCGCAAATACGGCCTTTCCTACGACCCCGATTCCGAAATCCTCGTGACGGTCGGCGGCAGCGAGGCGATCGACGGCTGCATCCGCTCGGTCGTCCGCCCCGGCGACGAGGTCATCATCCCCCAGCCGAGCTTCGTCTGCTACGAGCCGCTGACCCGCATGGCGGGCGGCGTCCCGGTCATCGTCGAGACTCGCGCCGAGGACGCTTTCCGCCTGACGCCCGAAGCGCTGCGCGCCGCCCTGACGCCCCGCACCCGACTGTTGATCCTGCCCTTTCCCTGCAACCCGACGGGCGCCGTCATGCGCAAGGCCGACCTCGAGGCCATCGCCGACGTGCTGCGGGAGACGAACGTCGCCGTGCTTTCGGATGAGATTTACGCCGAGCTGACCTACGGCGGCGAGCGCCACGTTTCGATCGCGTCGATCGACGGCATGCGGGAACGCACCGTCGTCATCAACGGCTTTTCCAAGACCTTTTCCATGACGGGCTGGCGCATGGGGTACGCCTGCGGTCCCGCCCCGATCCTGCGCCAGATGGTGAAGATCCACCAGTTCGCCATCATGTGCGCGCCGACGACCTCGCAGTACGCCGCCGAGGAGGCGCTTAAAAACGGGGACGCCGACGTCGCCGATATGCTTGAAAAATACGATATCCGCCGTCGCCTCGTCGTCAACGGCTTCCGGCGTCTGGGGCTCGACTGCCACGAGCCCGAGGGCTCGTTTTACGTCTTCCCCTCGATCCGCTCCACCGGCCTGACGAGCGACGCCTTCTGTGAGGAGCTGCTTTATTCCAAGCGGGTCGCCCTCGTGCCGGGCACGGCGTTCGGCCGCGGCGGCGAGGGCTTCGTCCGCGTCTCTTATTGCTATTCGGTCGACCACCTCAACGCCGCGCTGGCGCGGTTGGGAGAATTCCTCGCCGAACGAAAGGGGTAACGCGCGTGTCGCTGACGCTGCTCGCCTACGCAAAGCTCAATCTGACCCTCGACGTCGTCGGCCGCCGGGACGACGGCTATCATCTGCTCGACAGCGTGATGCAGTCGGTCTCGCTCTGCGACCGCGTCACCCTCTCGCCCGCGCCCGCCGGGACGTTGACCGTCACGACCGACAACGCCCTGCTGCAAGCGAAGGAAAATATCGTTACGCGCGCGCTGCGGCTCTATCTCGACACCGTCGACAGCGACGTCGGCGTGGCGGTGCATCTGCAAAAGAATATCCCCCTCGCCGCGGGGCTCGGCGGCGGGAGTGCCGACGCTGCCGCCGCCCTGCACGGCATCAACCGGCTGCACGGCGACCCGCTCGATTCGTCGGCGCTCGAAAAGCTGGCGTTGCAGCTCGGCGCCGACGTGCCCTTTTGCGTGCGGGGCGGCACCCGGCGCGTCGGCGGTATCGGCGAAATTTTGCAGCCGCTGCCGTCCCCGCCGCCCTGCGGCATCGTGCTGGTGCGGCAGGGCAGCAAGCCCTCGACCGCCGCGCTTTATAACAGGCTCGACGCCGTCGAGACGCTGCCCGCCCCGACGACCGACGCCGCCGTCGACGCCCTGCGGCGGCAGGATTTCGCCGCGCTGTGCGCCGGGCTCGGCAACGCCTTTACCGCCGTCTGGAACCGCGACGCCCTGTTTGCGGAATTGCGCGAAAGCGGGGCGGACGCCGTTTCGCTTTCGGGCAGCGGGTCGACCTGCTTCGGGCTCTTCGCCGATTACGCGCGAGCCGAAGCCGCCTGCCGCACGCTTCGCGCCAACCGCCGCCGGGCGTGGGTCTGCCGCCCCGTTGCCGCCGGCTCGCGGTTTGTCTGATTTTTCGTCCCCGTTTCCGCATGCCGGGCGCGCTTTGCGTCCGGCTTTTTTGCAAATTTTTTCCTGCCGCCGCATAAAACGCGCCGATTCTGTCCACCCTGTGCATGGAAATTCTTGACAGAAGGTGTGCTGCATGGAAAAACGAAAAAACAATCGCCGGGCGGCCTTCGCCCTCGCGCTCGCCTGCGGGCTTGTCTTCAGCCTGCTTTGCGGCCTTGCGCGGTTCGACGCCGCCTGCCAGACGCTGCGCGACGGTACGCTGCGGGTGCATATCCTCGCGAATTCCGATTCCGCCGAAGATCAGGCGCGAAAATTGCAGGTGCGCGACGCCCTGCTTGTCGACGGCGCAGAGCTGTTTTCCGGGGTGCAGACGCTTTCGCAGGCGCTCGACGTCGCCCGGGAGAACCTGCCGCGCCTGACCCGCACGGCGCGAAGGGCGCTCGACGCGGCGGGCTGCGACGACCCGGTGCGTCTCTCGCTCGAACGCGCCCGCTTCAACACCCGGCGCTACGGCGACGTCACGCTGCCCGCCGGGGTCTACGATGCGCTGCGGGTCGAGATCGGCGACGCCGCCGGGGCGAACTGGTGGTGCGTGCTCTTCCCGGCGCTCTGCGTCGGCGCGGCGGGGGAGAGCGACCTGCACGACGCCGTGGAGGACGACGGCGCCTATATCGCCTCTCACGCGCCGAAATTCCGGATGCGCTTCAAAATCGTCGAGTATTACGAGCGGCTGCGCGCCTTTTTTGCGGGCGAAACCGAGTACCGGCGCTGAAATTTTGAAAAATGCGAAAATAATGCTTGCATTTTCGCGCGGGATGTGCTATCATGAATTTCGATAATGAGATTTGAAAGGGGTGACGGTATGAAGAAAGGGATCCATCCACAGTACGAAACGGTGACGGTTCGTTGTGCCTGTGGCGCGGAATTCGAGACGCGGTCCACGAAAAAGGACATCCGCTTGGACATTTGTTCGAAATGTCATCCGTTTTTTACCGGCAAGCAGAAGCTGGTTGACACCGGCGGTCGTGTTGATCGGTTCAAAAAGCGCTTCAATCTCGAAGATCAATAAACGCGAAGCGATTCCGCAGCTGCCGGTTCCGGTGGGCTGCGGATTTCTTTTTCTCCCGATTTTGTTTCAGGCAGGTGCAAAAGGTGACCTATCGAACGGTTTTGGCGCCGGCGAGCGCGGAATACGTCGACCGCCGGTCGCGGTTTTTGGCGACGGTCTATCCCGTCGAGAGCGCCGAGGCGGCGGGCGAGGTTCTGCGCGCCCAGCGGACGCGGTACTGGGACGCAAGACATCACGTCTGGGCGTACCGCCTGCTCGCGGGGCAGACCGAGCGCTGCAGCGACGACGCCGAGCCCCACGGGACGGCGGGTCGGCCGGCGCTCGAAGTCCTCGCCGGGCGGGAGCTCTGGAACGTCGCCGTCGTCATCTCGCGCTATTTCGGCGGCACGCTGCTCGGCACCGGCGGGCTGGTGCAGGCCTATTCCGGCAGCACCCGGCTGGCACTCGAGGCGGCGCGGCTGGCGGAATATCGCCCGGGCGTCCGGTTTGCCGCCGTCTGCGATTACGGGCAGTACGACCTGTTTCTGCGCCTGCTCGAAGCGAACGGCGGCAGCGTGGCGGACAGCGATTTTACCGACCGCGTGCGGCTGTCCGGGCAGATCGAGGCCGCCCGCTTTGCCGCCTTCGAGACGGCGCTGCGCGAGGGGCTGCGCGGGGCGGTCACGCTCGAGAAAACCGGCGAATTCGCCGCGCCTTTTGAAATAAATTGCTGAAAAAAAGGAATTTCGCGATTTTTCGCGAATAAGTAAAATAGACAGGGAAATCGGGCAGAAAGGGGGAGGGCCGATGCCGTCCGTCAGAGAGATCACCGAGCAGATCGAGGCGACCGTGCTGTCGCCGCGCGCCTGCCGCAGCACCGAAACGCGCGGCAGGGTCTGCCCCGAGCCGCTTTGCGAGGTGCGCACCGAATTCCAGCGCGACCGCGACCGCATTATCCATTGCAAAGCCTTTCGCCGCTTGAAGCACAAGACGCAGGTCTTTCTCGCCCCTGAATCCGACCATTACCGCACCCGCTTGACCCACACCCTCGAGGTCGCGCAGATCGCCCGCACCATCGCCCGCGGTCTGCGTCCGGGTCTGCGAGCGGCTGGAGCGCGACGGGCGGGGGCTGAACCTGACCGCTGAGGTGCTCGACGGTATCCGCTGCCACACGAAGGGCGTGCAGGCGCGCACCCTCGAGGGCAGGGTCGTCCGCATCTCCGACCGCATCGCCTATCTGAATCATGACATCGACGACGCCGTGCGCGGCGGCGTGATTCGCAACGAGGACATTCCGCAGGAGCTGACGGCGGGGTTGGGTTCGACGAAAAGCGACCGCATTCACACGATGGTCTGCGCGGTCATCCGCAACAGCGACGACGACGTCCGCATGGACGAAACGACCGACGTCCTCTTTGAAAAGCTGCACGAGTTCCTCTTTGAGGCGGTTTACCTCAACCCGACCGCCAAGCACGAGGAGGGCAAGGTCGACGGCATCGTGCAGGGGCTCTACCGCTATTTCGTCGACCACCCCGAGAAAATGCAGCACGAATACGCGAGCATCTGCGAGCAGGAGGGCGTGCAGCGGGCGGCGGCGGATTACGTTTCGGGCATGACCGACCATTTCGCGATCCAGACCTACACCGACCTGTTCATTCCGAAATCCTGGGATATTTAACAAAGAAAAGAGGGGAACCGTTTGGCGATCAGCGAAGAGTTCTTGCTTGAGATCAAATACCGCAACGACATCGAAACGGTCGTTTCCCCCTACGTCAACCTCAAGCGGGCGGGCAAAAACCTCGTCGGGCTCTGCCCGTTCCACAGCGAAAAGACCCCGTCCTTCACGGTTTACCCGGAAAACGGCTCCTTTTACTGCTTCGGCTGTCACGTCGGCGGCGACGTCATCGGCTTTATCCGGCTGATCGAAAACCTCGATTACGTCGAGGCGGTCAAGCTGCTCGCCGACCGCGCCGGGCTCTCGCTGCCCGAGGACAGCTACGACGATTCCATGCAGAAACTGCGCACCCGGCTGCTCGGCGCCAACCGCGAGGCGGCGCGCTTTTTCCACAATTACCTGCTGACGTCGGGCGGCAAATGGGCGCTCGATTACCTGACCGGCCGCGGCCTGACGATGCAGACCATCCGCCATTTCGGCCTCGGCGCCGCGCCCGACGGGTGGGACGAGCTCGCAAAACATCTGATGCAGAAGGGCTACACCTCCGCCGAGCTGCTGCAAGCCGGCCTTGTCGGCAGAAGCAAACGGGACACCTGTTATGACTTTTTCCGCCGCCGCGTGATGTTTCCCATCCTCGACGTGCGGGGCAACGTCGTCGCTTTCAGCGGGCGCGCCGCCCCGGGCGAGGACAGTACCCGCAAGTATTTCAACACGGGCGACACCCCGGTGTTTCAAAAGGGCAAGAACCTCTTCGCGCTGAATTTCGCGAAATCGCACTGCGCCGAGCGGGTGATTTTGGTCGAGGGCAATATGGACGTCGTCAGCCTGCACCAGGCGGGTTTTGAGAACACCGTCGCGCCGCTGGGCACCGCCTTCAAAACCGACCAGGCGCGGCTGCTCGGTCGGTACACGAAGGAGATCGTCATCACCCTCGACGCCGACACCGCCGGGCGGGACGCCGTCCGCCGGACGATCTCGATTCTGCGGGAGGCGGGAATGCCGGCGCGGGTGCTTTCGCTGCCCGACTGCAAGGACCCCGACGAATTCATTCAAAAGCACGGCGCGGCGCGCTTCCGGGCGCTGCTCGACGGCGCCGTCAGCGACATTGAATATCGCCTTTTCTCGGCGGCGGAGGGGCTCGACCTCAACGCCGACGCCGACAAGCTCAAATACCTCGCCCGCGCGGCGGAGGTGCTGGCGGACACCGACGACGCCATGGCGCGCGACCTCTACGAAAGCCGACTGGCGGAGACCTGCGGGGTCTCGAAAACGGCGATCTCCGCCCGCGTCTCGCAGCTGCGGGAGAGCAAACGCAGCCGCCGCCACACGCAGGAGATCCGCGAGATCATCACCCCCCGGATCTCGCGCGAGGACGTCAACCCCGAAAAGCGGGAGCACCTGCGGGCGGCGCGCGCCGAGGAAACGCTGTTGCAGCTGCTCATGCAGCACCCCGACTGCTTCGAGACCGTCTCGTCGCTCCTGCCGCCCGAGCAGATGGTGACGACCTTCAACCGTCGGGCGTACACGGCGCTGTCCCGCATTCTTTCGGCGGGTTACGCCGCCGACCTCACTCTGCTCGGCGAGGAATTCACACCGGTGGAGCTCGGCAGCCTCATCGCGCTGCAAAACGGGACGCCGGTCGAGGGCGACCTCAAACGGCTGGCGCAGGATTGCGTCGGCGTGATACAACAGGAAAAAGCAAAGGCGGATGCGCCCAACGCGGCGCAGCTGCCGACCGAAGACTGGGCAGCGCAGATGCAGCGCATCGCGCAGAATAAAACCGGGAGCGTGTAGCATGGGAAGTAAAAAGAAGGAAACACAGGCCGCCGAAAAGCCGGAAGCCAAAAAAGCCGAACCGGCGAAAAAAGCAGCCGCCAAGCCTGCGGAAAAGCCGGAAGCCAAAAAGGCGGAGCCCGCCAAAAAGCCCGCTGCGAAACCGGCAGAAAAACCGGAAGCAAAAAAGGCGGAGCCTGCTAAAAAGGCAGCCGCGAAACCTGCGGAAAAACCGGAAGCCAAGAAAGCCGAGCCGGCTAAAAAAGCAGCCGCGAAACCTGCGGAGAAGCCGGAAGCGAAAAAGGCGGAGCCTGCTAAAAAAGCTGCTGCGAAACCGGCGGAAAAACCGGAAGCCAAGAAAGCCGAACCGGCGAAAAAGCCCGCCGCGAAACAGGCGGAAAAACCGGCGGAGAAGCCGGAAGAGCCTGCCGACAAGCCGATGGCGGAGGAGGAGCCGACCGAGGCCGATCTGCTCGACATCGAGTCGGGCATCGAGGAGCTCGACAAGGGTCCCGAGGATTTCGACGACCTCTTCACCGAGCCGCCGATTCTCGACCTCGAATTTTCCGACGGGCCGACCGAGGACGAGCTGAAACTGGAAGAGATGGACGTCGACCAGCTCGAGGAGGATCTCGCGCTCGACAACATCTCGCTCGACGACCCGGTCAAGGTCTACCTGCGGGAGATCGGCCGCGTGCCGCTGCTGACGACCGACGAGGAGATCGAGCTCGCCGTCCGCATCAACGACGGCGACGTCCTCGCCAAAAAGCGCCTGACCGAGGCGAATCTGCGGCTCGTCGTCAGCATCGCGAAGAAATACGTCGGCAGAGGCATGTACTTCCTCGACTTGATCCAGGAGGGCAACGTCGGCCTTATTAAAGCGGTCGACAAGTTCGACTACACGAAGGGCTTCAAGTTCTCGACCTACGCGACCTGGTGGATCCGGCAGGCCATCACCCGCGCCATCGCCGACCAGGCGCGCACCATCCGCATCCCGGTGCACATGGTCGAGACCATCAACCGCCTCAAAAAAATCCAGAGCCAGCTGCTGCACGAAAACGGCTACGAGCCGAGCGAGGACTTGATCGCCGAGAAGATGTCGCTGCCGGTCGACCGCGTGCGGGAGATCATGCGGGTCGCACAGGAGCCCGTCTCGATGGAGACCCCCATCGGCCCCGAGGAGGACAGCCGCCTGATGGATTTCATCCGCGACGAGGAAGCCCTCGCGCCCGATGAAGCGGCGCTGAAAACGATCACCAACGAGGATATCGACAGCGTCCTGCGCACCCTGACGCCCCGCGAGGAATCGGTCATCCGCCTGCGTTTCGGCCTGCAGGACGGCCGCTGCCACACCCTCGAGGAGGTCGGCAGCGAGTTCCACGTCACCCGCGAGCGCATTCGCCAGATCGAGGCCAAGGCGCTGCGCAAGCTCCGCCACCCGGTGCGCAGCAACAAATTCAAAGACCGCTGACCCGCCGCGCAAAACGGCAGAAAAGCGGACAAGTTGAAACAGAAAGGAATAAGGAATATGGTTTTTACATATAGAACAAGTGGGGTCTGCTCCCGCGAAATTCAAATCGAGATCGACGAGCAGGACGTCGTGCAGGACGTCCGGTTCCTCGGCGGCTGCAACGGCAATTTGCAGGGCATCGGCCACCTCGTCGCCGGCATGCCGGCAGAGGAGGTCATTCGCCGCCTCGAGTCGATCCGCTGCGGCAACAAGCCGACCTCCTGTCCCGATCAGCTCGCACGGGCTCTGCGGGAATATCTCTCCAGCAAAGGGTGATGCACGATGTCGGGCGACGAAGACATTAAAATCGTCGAGGATCATCCGTCGCAGACGGTGAAACACTATCGCGAAGCGGGGGTCGCGCCCAACCGGACGCCGCCGCCCGACGCCGCCCTCGTGCGGCAGGGTCGCGCGCTCGGACAGGCGGTAGCGGAGGCCTTTGTGCAGGCCGCTTCCGACCGGGACGCCGCGCCCGACGAGGTCGACAGCGAAATGCTGCTGCAACGGCAGCTCCTGCTCTCCTTCACGGTCAGCGTCGCGCTCGAGCGCTTCTGCCGGGACGACAGCGTCGCGGGGATCGCCCAGAAAAGCTTTCTCGACACCCTCAAAAAGACGTCGGACGCGCTCTATCGCAGCTCGTCGGACACCGGCGCCTTTTCCTTCTATTATCTCGCCTACCGCCGCGGCGGCGACGTCGAGCGCCGCATCGGGCAGACATTCGCCATGCTCTGCTCCCACGACGGCGACCCGATCTATCAGGAGCTCGGCGAAGCCCTCTACTGCTGGTTCTCCTCCACCGTCCGCACCCAAGCCGAATCCCTCGGCCTGACCGCACAGGCGGGGAAGGACTGAATTTACGCCGAAATAGGATTGAAAAACGGAAAGGGAGGGGAAACCCGGTATGACGGATATTGCGGAATTGCAGGCGGTGCTGACGCCTGTGTTTCAGAATTACGGGATTTCCCGCGCCGTTTTGTTCGGTTCGGTCGCCAAAAAGACAGCAACTGAAAAGAGTGATCTGGATCTGCTGGTGACGAGCGACCTGCACGGTCTGCGGTTTGTCGGATTCATGGAAGCCGTCCGCCGCGCGGTGCAAATGCCGGTGGACATCCTCGACGTAACCCACATCGAACGCGGCTCCAAAATGCAGCGCGAAATCGAATCGACCGGGGTGACCATCTATGAGAAATGAAATCAGATTGCCTACTGTGAAAAATTGATTCATTACTGCGAAGGTTATTCCTACGAAACCTTTTCAAAAGACACAAAGCCGGTAGAAGCCTGCGTTTTCAATCTCAGCCAAATCGGTGAACTTTGTCACGCGGTGGATGATGACTTCGCGACAGCCCACCCGGATGTTCCGTGGGCGGAAATATAAGGATTGCGCAACCGCATTGTACATGATTACGAAGGCGTCAATTTGACGCTTGTCTGGGAAATTATCAGCGGCGACGTCCCGGAGCTGAAAGCGCTTCTGCAAAAAATATTCTGATAAAAGAAAAGGAAACGGCGAGTAGGGCGACGCTCCCTATCCGCCGCAAAAGCGGAACCGCCCGCGTTTTCCGCTTCAAACGCGTGAAAACCCGCCCGAAAAGCGCTCTGACCCGCGCGCAAAATAAAAACCGGTTAAGACAGATTTTTCTGTTCTAACCGGTTTTTTGTATATACTAAGGTTGTCCGCCGCGCCCGTTTGCCGCAGAGTGAAGAAGGAAACGAATTTCAGACAAGTGTTCCCGCCGTCGAAATTGATTATTTCGCCGTGGACGAGGAATATCGCAGCTTGAAGCTGGACGAAGATTCCAACCGATACGAAACCATAAGCAAAGCCTTTTTCCTGTATATGCTCGAACATATTAAGAAAATTTCCATCGAGCAGGTGGGCGCGACGCATATCTGTCTGTACGCCGTTCCGAAAGCCGTCCACTTCTACGAGAGATGCGGCTTCGAGCCTTTCGAAGCGTACATGAACGCAGACGAACTGCCGTTTTTGGAAAATTGTATTCCGATGTTTTATGTGATCAATAAATAAGAACGGGTGCTTTTAGAAAAGAAAGAAGATGCGTCCGCGGCGCAGACGAAATGGGAAGTCCCTGCCGATCAGGTTGTCGGCAGGGCTTTCTTGCACAGATGAGAAAAAATTTTTCTTGTGTTACAAGGGAAACCGTATTATAATATGGGAGGTTTGTCACGCGTGGGCAGGGGCGGTATTTTATTACTCGCTGCGCTTTCAGCGCTCCTGCAACATTTGCCGCACCCGCGTCTACCTCTTATGCAGGCAATCGAAAGGAAACATTCAGATGACAAAAAAACAATCTGCCGCGTGCTATGGCGTCGCCATCCTGTTCATGTTGTATCATCACCTGTTTTGCATCCCGGAGCGGCTGCAAACGGAATATTTCTCGGTCGCAGATCTGATCGGGGGGTACGGAGCGACGTCTTGCCTGGTTCTGTAAGATCTGTGTCGCGATCTACGCCTTTATCAGCGGATACGGGCTGTTTCACTCGATTCAGCCGCTGAAACAGGGCGGGAAAACTTCCGCACGGGAATTGGGAAGCCTTTACGCTTCCACGGGAAAGCGGATTCTCGCTTTTTACGGAAAGTATTGGCTGGTGTTTGCCGTTTTTATCCCGATAGGTGTGGTGCTCGGCGCCGTTCAAATCGAGAGTCCGCTTCAACTTTTCAAGGCGCTTTCCGCCTATCGAATCTATTATAACGGCGAGTGGTGGTATGTAAAGCAGTATCTGGTCATGCTGTTGTTTTTGCCGCCGATGGATCTTTTTTTCGATTTCCTGCTGCAAAAAGAACGCCGCACGTTTGGCACGTTTTCGCTTTTGGCGGCGCTCGGTTGTTTGTATTTAGGCTTGCTTTACTTCACAAAGCCTAATAATTTTTACTGCCTGATTTTCCTGATCGGCTATCTCTGTGCGCGGGGTCAAATTTTCACGCGTTTGGAAAATCATATCCCCGCCGGTTGGGTTTCGGTTCTGCTCGGTCTGGGACTTTTCGCGGCGGCTTTTGTGATTCGTTCGCTTCTTGCGGACAACGCGGCTTATTATTCCTCAGATCCGCTTCTCGCACCGGTTGTCGTGTTTTCACTCTGCCTGTTGACACGAAAGCAGGGAAAAGGCACCGCCTGCCTCGCATGGCTCGGCAAATACAGCATTTACATGTGGTTGACGCACACGTTTTTCTGTTATTATTATTTCCGGGAGTGGTCGACGGCCAGCCATATTTCCACGCTGATGTATTTGCAGCTGATCGCTGTCTCTCTGGGGACCGCGATCGTCCTTCACGCACTCGAACGCCTGCTCGCCCGACTGCTTTCCGGGATAACATCCAAACTGAAAAAACAAGCCCCCGCGTCACAGCCGCAGACCCCATAACCCCGCGCCCACCCCCCGCCCGCAGGCGGCATTACAATCCGTCCGCGCAGCGGACACCGAACTTCTTCACTCTTCACTCTTAGCTCTTCACTCAATGAAAAAAGCCCCAAACGGGGCTTTTTTCAGTTAAACACGTATTCCGTCCGTCGAATAATGTGATCCTGATAGCAGGGGTCGAGTTCGCAGAAGTAGCCGCTCCAGCCCCAGACGCGGACGATGAGGTTGCGGTCGCTGGCGGGGTCGCGTTTGGCGCGCAGGAGACGGTCGCGGTTGATGGCGTTGAGCTGCAGCTGCTCGCCGCCGCAGGCGATAAAGGCCTGCACGAGTTGGGCGACCTTCTTCTCGCCTTGTTCGTTGCGGAAGACGGTGTCGTGCAGCTCCATCGTCAGCGGGCCGCCGTTGGGCAGGCCGGTCATGTTGTTCTTTGTAAAGGACTGGATCACCGAAAGCGGGCCGTTCACCCGCGCGTCGGGCGAGGGCGAGAAGGCGCAGGCGTAGGGCGTGCCCGCCTTTCTGCCGTCGGCCGTGGTGCCGATCTTCTCCGCCGACTTGATGTATTCCATCGCGCTGCCCGTCCCGGCGCGGTAACGGCCGCCGCCCTCGGTCGGGTGATTGTTGAGGTATTTGGAAAAACAGTCCATCAAAAAGCCGCCCAGCGCGTCGGCGCGGTCGTCGTTGTTGCCCATTTTCGGGCAGGAAAGCAGCCGTTCGCGCAGGTCCTCCTGCTCCTCAAAATCGGCAGCGAGGGCGTCGTAGAGCGCTTTTGCAGAAACCGACTTCTCCTCGAAAACCGTCTGCCGGATGGCGGCGAGGGCGTCGGCAGCCGTGGAGAGCCCGACGCCGTGGATGCCGAGGTTGTTGTACTTCGCGCCGCCGTCGACGACGTCCCGCCCGCGCTCGATGCAGGGGCGGATAAAGAGGGAAACAAAGGGCTGCGCGCCGCGCTTGCGGTGGTATTGATAGGCGTTGACCTTCGCGATGATGTCGTCGCATTCAGCGTGCATTTCGTCCTCCGTGTGCGACAGGAAGGTCTCGAAATCCGGCGACGAAGCGAGGAATTTCTCGGTCGTGCGGGCGACGACGGCCGGATAATTCATCACGCCGATGTTGACGACGTCGGCGGCGCAGCCCGGCACGATGAACTCCCAGCAGGCAGCGACGGTGTAATCGCGGGCGTCGGCGAGGTCGTAGCCCACGCGGCAGAGCGCCGGAATGACGACGTCGTCGTTGCTGTACTGCGGGAAGCCGAGCCCTCGCTTCGTCAGCTTGGTCGCGCGCTCGTAGACGGAAAGCGGCGTGTTTTTGTCGACCCGCAGGTTGATTTTCGGGTCGATCAGGCTCAATTCCTCGGAGGCGTCGAGGCAGAGCTCGGTCAGCTCGTTATAGGCGTTGTTGCCGTCGCGGTCGCAGCCGCCGAGCATCACGCTCTGGCCGTTGTCGCCCTGCTGCACGCCGGGGTAGAGGTCGGTGTCGAAATTCTGCGCGATGAAAAAGAGCTCGGTCAGCTCCAGCAGCTCGTCGCGCGTCGCCCCGGCGGCGAGCGAACGGCGGTAATAGGGCAGCATATATTGGTCGAACCGCCCGAAGGTGACGTGCGTCGTGTTGTTCAGCCGCAGGACGTAGGTCAAAAATTTGTGGGCGACGAGGGCTTCGTAATAGTCGCGCGCCCCCTGCATCGGCACGCGGGCGAGCGCCCCGGCGAGCGCGGTTCGGTTTTGCGCGGCGGCGGCGCGGCGAACCTTTTCGGCGAGCGCCTCGCAGGCTTGCAGGCAGGCAAGCCCGGCTTGCAGGAAGGCGCGCCCTTTTTCGTCGGCGGTCGGCAGCCGGTGTTCGATGCGCGCCCGGACGCCGCTCAGCCCCTCGGCGAGGTAGCTTTCGAAATCCACCGTGATGTTGCCGAAGCCGCCGAGGCCGCGGACGGTGCGCTTCTGGAAGCGGTTGAAGCCGAAGAAATCTTCGCCGTAAAAAACGGGTTGCTCGGCGTCGCACGCCGCGGCGAAGAGGCGGGCGCTCAGCGCCGCGTCGGGACATTCGTCGGGCGGAAGCGGCAGGGTGGGCAGGGAATCGCCCCGCGTGTCGCGGTAGCTGCGCGCGCGCAGGAAGGCGAGCCGTTCGGTTACGCGTTCTGTCATAAAAATCGCTCCTTTTTTGGCTTTGCTTCGAGTGTTAAAGGACGGTCGCCCGCAGGCCACAGGCGGAAAAAATTTCGAGGCATTCCGCTTTGGGGCGCACCGGAACCGTTTCGTCGAAATCGGGCGCATAGCGGCGCAGCAGCCCCGCATATTTGCCGCCTGCCATGCGGTTGTAGGGCAGCAGCTCGACATCCCGCACGCCGTTTTGGGCGGCGAACCGGGCGATGGCGGCCAGGTTTTCGCGCGTGTCGGTCACGGTGGGGATAAGGGGCACGCGGGTGATAAACGGGACGCCGCTCGCGGCGAGGCGGCGGTAATTTTCGAGGATCGGCGCGTTGTCGACCCCGCAGAACCGGCGGTGAAGCGCGCCGTCCATCAGTTTGAGGTCATAGAGAAAGAAGTCGCAAACGTCGAGAAGCGCCGAAAATTGCGCCCCGTCGACGTAACCGGCGGTCTGCACCGCGCGGTGGGTGACGCCGCGCAAGGATGCGAGGCAGGCGAGCAGGAAGGGCATTTGTGCCGTCGGCTCGCCGCCCGAAAAGGTCACGCCGCCGCCCGAGGCGTTGAGGATCGCGGCGTTTTTCCGCACCTGCGCGCAGAGCTCCTCGGGCGTCAGATCCTTCCCGCAGGGGCGCACGAGGCGGCGCGGGCAGGCGGCGGCGGAATTCTCGTCGAGCCGGTTCGGGTCGGCGGCCGCGCGGACGCAGGCGCCGCATTGCAGGCAGCCGTTCTGCCCCCGCACCCATTCGGTCGAAAATTGCTGTCCCTCGGGGTTGTGGCACCAGCTACACCGCAGCGGGCAGCCCTTGAGGAAAAAGGTCATGCGGATCCCGGGCCCGTCGTAGGTCGAGAATTCCTCGACCGAAAAGATCCGTCCCTGCATTCGCTCGCCTCCTTTTGCGCTTTCTGTTGTCATTGTACGCCGGGCGGGCTTGACAAAGCAAGCGAAATGTTGTATAAATATAGACAAAAGTTTACGTTTTGCAAAGGGGAGGAGCGTATGCCGCTGCATCAACGGAGCAACACGGTCGGCAGTGAAATTTACAACACCCTGCTTTACAACGGGTCGGGCTGGCCGCTGCACCTGCACCGCAGCTTTGAATTTGCCCGGGTCGAGAGCGGCACGGTGCAGGCGACGGTCGGCGACCGGCACTATACGGCGGGCGCGGGGGACTGCCTGCTGATTTTTCCCTATCAGGCGCACGCCTATGAATGCGTCAGCGGCAGCTATTACGTCGTGGTCTTCGACGGCGAGCGGGTGGGGCAGTTTTCCTCCCGCGTCGCCCGGCTGCAGCCCGAAACCGCCCTGTTTCGGCTGCCGCCTGCCGTCGACGCCTATCTGCACGCCTGTCTGCTCGACCGTTTCCGGGAGGTCGCCGCGACGCTCTCCGAGCCCGCGACCGCGTATGAGATCAAGTCGGGGCTTTACGCCCTCTGCGCCGCCTTTTACCGGCAGGTGCAGCTGCTCGAACGGGCGCAGGACGGGCTCGTCGCCGCCATGCTCGCCTACATCGAGGCGCATTTCACCGAGGAGATCAGCCTGCACAGCATGGCGGCCGCCCTCTCCCGCGATTACCACTACCTCTCCCGCATTTTCAACCAGACCTTCGCGGTGCATTTTTCGACCCTGTTGAACCAGTACCGCTATGAGGAGGCGTTGACGCTGCTGCGCACCACCGACCTGCCCCTCACCGAGATCGCCCTGCGCAGCGGCTTCCAGAGCATTCGCAGCTTCAACCGCTGCGTCCGCGAAATTTCGGGGCGGACCCCCTCGCAGCTCCGCGCGCAGTCGAAGACGGATTGAATTTTTTGCAGCAAAAACCCCCGCGGCAGCAGAACTGTCGCGGGGGTTGCTTCTTGTCTTTCCCGGTTTATTCGGGCAGTCGGAGGGTGACGCCGTAGAGCAGGGGCTGATAGCCGTCGTTTGCGCGGGTGAAGCGCAGCTTTTCGACGGTTTTCGCCGGGTCGAGGGGCAGCTGCCGGACGTTGACGACGTAGTGCTCCCAGTCGTATTGATAGCTGAACCGGCAGGCGCGCGGGCTGTTCGCCGCCACGGGGTCGATGCGGGAGGGGCCGTAAAGCCCGGCGGCCGTCGTGACGTCGAGGCCGTTTTTCATCGTCACGCGCTCGCTCGTCCCGTCGGTGTAGCAGACGGTGAGGTCGAAGACCGGTTCGCCGTAGGCGCCGCCGATGGGGAAGCCGTGCGGCATGCTGACGTTGCCGATGAGGTAGAGCGCGGAGGCCTGCTTGCCGACCGGCAGCTCGATCTCGTCCGCCAGCACGAGGGGACGGCGCAGCAGCGCGACCGGCAGATCGCCGAGGCTTTGCAGGTCGACCGGCAGGCGCGGGCCGTTGGCGACGCAGCGGGTGCCCTTCGTCCCGCCGAAGCGCGGATTCGGCGTCGCGGTGACGCGCAGCATCTCCTCCCACGCGCCGTCGTTCGCGGCCGAGAGCGGTGAGAGGTCGAGCGGGGCGAAATGCCCGGCGTCGCGTACCGGCCAGACCTCGTCCATCCGGTATTCCGGCGCTTTCGGCGGCAGGGCGAGGGGGGCGAAGGCGTCGGTAAAGATGCGGAGGTTTTCGGTGGGGTTGCGGAAGCGGTCGACCAGCCCCTCGCGCAGAATGCCGTCCTGACAGGGCTGCCCGCCCCGGCAGAATTCGTGCATCTCCGCCCAGCACCAGAAAACGGCGCCGGCGACGACGGGCTCGCTGTCGGGGTTGTGCCAGAGGTCGAGAATGACGCGGATGTATTCGCGGAAAAGCCGCTCGTTTCCGGCGCAGTAGAACCCGCCCCATTCGGTCAGCAGCAGCGGCATTTCGGTCAACGCCTTCGCGCTGTCGATGAGCCGCCCGACCGTCGACGCGTAGGGGTGCATGGTGTAGAAATCAAAGCCGCATTTCGGGAAGTTTTCCTTCGTCATGTCGAGATCCATGCAGTTCGCGCCCGAAACCATGTGATAAGGGTCCTCCTGCCGGCTGACGTCGGCGGAATCCTTCAAAAATTCGAAGGTGAAGACGCACTCGTTGAAGCTCAGCCAAAAGGCGACGCTGACGTGGTTGCGGTCGCGCCGAATCACCCGCCGCAGGACTTCGAGCGCCCCGGCGCAGATCTCGGGGTTGTGCATATCCGACCACCAAAGCCCCGGCTCCTCGGAAACGAGTAAGCCGAGCTCGTCGGCGAGCTCCAAAATGCGCTTGTGGTGCGGGTAATGCACCAGCCGGACGTAGTTGACGCCGGTGCGCTTGATCATCGTCATATCGCGGCGCATTTCTTCCTCGGTCAGGGTGTGGCCGCTGTCGCCGAAAAGGTCGTGGCGGTTCACGCCGAGCAGGAAGGTGGGCTTGCCGTTGAGCAGGAAGCGCTTTCCCGAAAGGGTCAGCTCCTTGAAGCCGACCTTCTGCACGAGCAGGTCGACGACCGTTTCGCCGCGCAGCAGCAGGCAGCGCAGGGTGTAGAGGGTGGGGGAGTCGGGCGACCAGAGCGCCGGCTCCGTCACGTCAAAGGTCAGCGGCTCGCTCGGGTTCCCCGTCGCCTCGCCGACGACGTTGCCGCCGCCGTCCTCGAGCACGGCGCGCAGGGTCAGCCCTTCGGCGTTCTCCGCCGTCGGCTCGACGCGGCAGTGCGCGGTGCGGTAATCGTCCGCAAAGCTCGTGCTCCAGGCGGCGTCGGCGAGCCTGGCGGCGGGGGTGTATTCGATCCGGACGTCGCGGATGATGCCGCCGTAATTTTCCCAACCCGCCGAGGGGCCGAAAACGGGGTCGATGTCGCGGATCTCGACCGAAAGGCGGTTGTCGGTCTCGCGCAGCAGGTCGGTGATCTCAAAACGGTATTCGCTGTAAGGCAGCATCTCGCCGAGGACGACGCCGTTGAGGGTGACCGTCGCGGCGTAGGTGATGCCGTCGAAGACGAGGAAGGCGCGTGCCGCCGTCGAATGCCGGTCGAAGCTGCGCGCGCAGGTGCT
>CANQSG010000018.1 GCA_947626485.1 uncultured Clostridia bacterium
TGTTTGTGTAGTGACTTCAATTATACCACGTCTGCTATGGCTCTTTCTATATGTCCTATTTCATTTTACAATTAACCAACACAGCTTTTTCACACAAAATCACACAAAAAGGTTGAGAAATGCGGGGAAATCGAGTATAATGTATTTTGTATATGTATATTTGCCTGTTAGGACGTGTCGAAACCCCGATGATTTATCTCGACAACAGCGCCACCACCCGCCCCTGCGCGCAGGCGGTGGAGGCGATCCGGAACGCGCTGTGCGAGGTCTGGTACAACCCCGCCTCGCTCTACGAGCCTGGCCTGCGCGCCGAGCGGCTGCTCGACCGCACCCGCGCAAACGCCGCCGGGCTGCTGCGCTGCCGCCCCGACGAAATCTATTTTACATCCGGCGGAACCGAGGCGAACAATCTCGCCCTCTTCGGCGCCGCCGCCGCGCGCAAAAAGCGCGGCAACCGCATTGTCACGAGCGCCGTCGAGCACCCTTCCGTCCTCGAGCCGGCGCGCGCCCTCGAAAAGCAGGGCTTTGAGGTCGTCTTTTTACAGCCCGGCCGCGACGGCATCGTCCCGCCGCAGGCGATTTGCGACGCCGTCACGCCCGACACGATCCTCGTCAGCCTGATGCTCGTCAACAACGAGACCGGCGCGTTGCAGCCCGTCGCCGCCGCCGCGCAGGCCATCCGCGACGTCGGCGCCCCCGCCCTGCTCCACTGCGACGCCGTGCAGGCCTTCGGCAAGCACCCGATCTCGGTGCGGGAGCTGGGCGTCGACCTGCTCTCGGCGAGCGGGCACAAAATCCACGCCGCCAAGGGCGTCGGCCTGCTCTACTGCGCGAAATCCGTCGTCCTCCCGCCCCGCAGCTACGGCGGCGGACAGGAGCGCGGTCTGCGTTCCGGCACCGAGGCCGTCCCCCTCATCGCCGGGCTCGGCGCCGCCATCGAGGCGCTGCCCGACCCCGCGCAGCAGCTCCCGCGCATGCAGATGCTCAACCGGTACGCCCGGCAGACCCTCGCGCAGACCGGACTTATCACCGTGTTGAGCCCCGCCGACGCCTCGCCCTACGTGCTGAGCCTCGCCCTGCCGGGATATCGCTCCGAGACGCTGCTGCATTTTTTGGAGGCGCGGGAAATTTACGTTTCGAGCGGCAGCGCCTGCGCGAAGGGCAAGCCGAGCCACGTGCTGCGCGCGATGGGCTACACCGACCGCGAAGCCGACAGCGCCCTGCGCGTCAGCTTTTCGCGGGAGAACACCGAGGCCGACGTCGACGCCCTCGCCCGGGCGCTGTGCGACGCGGCGAAAAAACTTCGCAAACGATAAGGCAAGGAACCGTATGAAAGAAATTATTTTGATCAAAAACGGCGAGCTGGCGCTCAAAGGCCTCAACCGCGCCACCTTCGAGGAAATTCTGCTGAAAAACCTGCGCCGCCGCTTAAAACCGCTCGGCGCCGTGGAAATTCGCCGCGCCCAGTCGACGGTCTACATCGAGCCGGCCGACGAGACCTTCCCCTTCGCCGACGCGCTCGAGCAGGTCGGACAGGTCTTCGGCATCGCCGCCTACACCCGCGCCTGCGTCGCCGAGAAGAACATGGACGACATTCTCGAAAAGGCCGCCGTTTACTTAAAACCCCAGCTGCAGAAGGTCGCGACCTTCAAGGTCGAGGCCAAGCGCGCCGACAAGGGCTTTTCGCCCGCCTCGCCCGAAATTTGCCGGCTGGTGGGGGGCGCGCTGCTCGCCGCCTGCCCCCACCTGCGCGTCGACGTACACAACCCCGACCTGACCGTGATGGTCGAGGTGCGGGATTTCGGCGCCTATATCCACGGCGAACAGCTGCCCGGCGCGGGCGGTCTGCCGGTCGGGACGGCGGGACGCGCCGCCGTGTTGATCTCGGGCGGGATCGACAGCCCCGTCGCCGCCTGGACGATGGCGAAGCGGGGGCTGACCCTCAACGCCGTCCATTTCGCCAGTCCCCCCTACACGAGCGCCCGGGCGGAACAGAAGGTGCGCGACCTGCTCGAACGCGTCGCCCGTTACAGCGGCGTCATCCGGCTGGCGGTCGTCCCCTTCACCGAATTGCAGGAGGCGATCGGCGAACACTGCCCCGAGGACTTCTTCACATTGATCATGCGCCGCATGATGATGCGCATTGCAACGCGCATCGCGAATGACCGCAACTGCGGCGCGCTGATTACGGGCGAGAGCCTCGGCCAGGTCGCGAGCCAGACGTTGCAGGCGCTCGCCGTCACCGACGCGGCGGCGGGGCTGCCGGTGCTGCGTCCCCTCATCGGCATGGACAAGGATGAGATCGTCGCCGTCGCCCGGAAAATCGACACCTTTGAAATCTCGATTCAGCCCTTCGAGGACTGCTGCACCGTTTTCACCCCGCGCCACCCCAAAACCCGCCCCACGATCGCCCAGTGCGACGCCGCCGAAGCGTCCTTTGACTGGGAGCCGCTGCTCGAGCGCGCCGTCGCGGGGACGACATACAGCTATATCGAATCAACCGATGGAAAGGGAATCCGCTTATGAATGGTGAACTCATCTGCGTCGGAACGGAGCTGCTGCTCGGCGACATTCTGAACACCAACGCGCAGTATCTCTCGCGCGAGCTGGCGGCTTTGGGCATCGACCTCTACCACCAGAGCGTCGTCGGCGACAACGCCGCCCGACTTGAGGCGCTGCTGCGTGAGGCGTTGCTGCGTAGCGAGCTCGTGCTGCTGACCGGCGGGCTCGGCCCGACCGACGACGACCTGACGAAAGAGACGGTCGCAAAGGTGCTCGACCTGCCGCTCGAGCCCCACGCCGAATCGCTGCGCCGGATCGAAGCCTATTTCGCCCGCACTGGCCGCACCATGACCGAAAGCAACCGCAAGCAGGCGCTCTGTCCGCGCGGCGCGACGGTGCTGCCCAACGCGGTCGGCACGGCGCCGGGCTACTGCATTCCCCACGGGCACCAGACCGTTCTGCTGCTGCCGGGGCCGCCCCACGAGATGCAGACCATGTTCGAGACCCACGTCCGTCCGCTGCTGAAGGCCTTTACCGATTCGGTCATTTTATCCCGCGCGGTGCAGGTTTTCGGCATCGGCGAGGCCGCCATGGCGGAGCGGGTGCGCCCCCTGCTCTCGCAAAAAAATCCGACCGTCGCGCCCTATGCGAAGGACGGCGAGGCGCTGCTGCGCGTCACCGCCAAGGGGGCGACGCAAAACGAAGCCGCCGCCCGCTGCGACGAGACGGTCGCACAAATCCGCGCGCTGCTCGGCGACGCGGTCTACGGCGTCGACGAGGGCGGGCTCAACCGGGTCGTCGTCTCGCTGCTGAAATCGCGGGGCATGAAGATCGCCACGGCGGAATCCTGCACCGGCGGCCTGCTGTCCGAGCTCTTTACCGAGGTTCCGGGCGCGTCGGCGGTCTTTGAGGGCGGCGTCTCGACCTATTCGCCCCAGATCAAGCAGAACTGGCTCGGCATTTCCGACACCCTGCTCGCCGAAAAGGGCACCGTCGACCCCACCGTCGCCGCCGAGATGGCGCGCTGCGTGCGGGAGTGCGCCGGCACGACCCTCGGCGTCGGCATCACCGGCGTGGCGGGCCCCGACCCGAGCGAGGGCAAGCCGGTCGGGCTGGTTTATATCGCCCTCGCCGACCAAACGCAGGTCTGGGTGCGGCGGATTTTAGTCGGGCACGGCAAGGATCGCGAGCAGATTCGCCGGTACGCCGCGCTGACCGCGCTCGATCTTGCGCGCCGGTATCTGCTTTCCAGCGGCGTTCTGCCGGGCGGCACCCCGCACGGACAGCCCGTGCACGTCTTGCAGGAGCAGCCCGCGATCGCCCGCCCGCAGCCCGCGCCGACGACCCCGCCCGCGCCGGCGCCGGTGCCGCCCGCCGGGGCGCCCATCAACGACAATCAGCTCTTCGCCATCATCCAGCAGAGCGCCGACGACAATTATGACCCCGAATCCGACCCGCTCGCCGTCGGCCCCGTCGACGAGCAGCTCGCCTTTTTGACCGATCAGGAAGCCGACGAGGAGGCCGCCGTGCCCGCCGACCGGCCGAAGATCGCGCGCCTTCTGCCCTGGAAGGGCGACAGCGTCCGCGAAATCTGCTTTAAGGTTTTGTTCCTCGTTTCGCTCATCACGCTGCTCGTCTCGGCGTCCTGGATCGCGACCTATTTCTACACCGGGCACCAGCAAAACGGCCTGCTCGCCGACGTGCAGGCGCTGTACCAGGCGCAGGTCGAGGAGCACGGCGACGCCGTCGACGAAAACGGCGTGTATCAGAGTTTTGCAGAACTTCTCGCCCAGAACCCCGACACGACGGGCTGGATCCGCATTCCCGGCACGAAGATCGACTACCCCGTCTTTCAGGCCGCCGACAACGACTATTACACGACCCACAACATGCTGCGCCGCCGCACCCGCTTCGGCTCGCTTTTCCTCGATTACCGCTGCGCGGTCGAGCAGACGCAGATCAGCCAGAACCTCGTCATTTACGGCCACAATTTAAACGACGGCTCGATGTTCGGCAGCCTCAAAGAATACAAATCGCTCGACTATTACCGGGCGCACCCGATCATCGACTTCACGACGATCTACCGCAAGGGCGACTACAAAATCTTTTCGATCTTCCTGATCAACACGAAAAAGGAGGACGACAACGGCGCCCGCTTCCCCTTTGAGACGACCTCCTTCGTCGACGAGGCGCATTTTGACGCCTTCGTCCGCGAGGCGCAGCAGCGCAGCCTGTACCGGCTGCCGGTCGACGTCAACGCGAAGGACGAAATTCTGACCCTCGTCACCTGCACCTATGAATTCAGCGACGCCCGCCTGATCGTGATGGCGCGGCGCGTCCGAGGCGACGAGACGGCCGACGTCGCGGTGTCCGAGGCGGCGCTCAACGCGAACCCGCGCTATCCGCAGGCTTGGTACGACAAGCGGGGCGTCGAGAACCCCTACGCGAACGAAAAGACCTTCCCGGCCTTCGGCGACAGCGCCTCCGAGCCGACGGAAAGCACCGAGGAGACCTCCTCCGCACCGACTTCGAGCGAGCCAACCTCAAGCGAGGCGAGCTCCTCGGACACGCCGTCCGGAAGCAGCTCGACGAACCGCCCGCAATCGTCGGGCGGGCAGAACGGGAACACGAACACGCCGACGCCCGCAAACCCGGCCACGACCCCGAGCACGAACCAAACCCAGAATCCGAGCCCGCAGACGCCCGCGCCCGAAAGCTCGTCGTCGAAGCCCGCCGAGACGACCTCGACCGAGCCGACGAGCACCTCGAGCGAAGCGGAAACCCCGCCCGAGTCGACCGCGAGCGACGCGCAAGGTGAGAGCGACGCGACCGCCCCATAACGACGAAGCTGCAAAAGGGCGGCTCTGCGGAAAGGAGCATTTGGCATGGCACCGGATCTGAAGCTGGAAATCATCTATTATCAAACCGCCACGGATTTTCCGTTTGAATTTCACCTCGGCGGCTGTTGCAGCATGCGACTTTTAACCAGCCGCGCGACCGACACGCGATCGTTTCTGCTCGCGCTCGCGCGCGGCGTGCAGCGCAGTCAGGTGATCCTCGTGACGGGCGACCTCGCGAGCACCGACGCGCAGACCGGCCTTGTGCCGCTGGTGGCGCATTCGGTCGGCTGGAGCGTTTCGGAAATCGACCGCGCGCGGTACGGCATCGAATCGGCCGACCCCGTTCTGCTGCCCGACGGCGCGATGCCGCTCGTCACCGCCGAGGGGCGGTACGGCGGCTGCATTCTCGAGAGCGGGACGCAGGTTTTGCTGCTGCTGACCGACGACCGGGCGCTGCGCCGTCAGCTGATGGAGACCCTGCTGCACCGGTATATCGCCGACGTCGCTGCTGCCGCCGGACACGCCGCCCCGCCCCAGCCGGAGCCGCAGCCCGAGCCGCAACCGGAACCGCAGCCGGAACCTGTGGCGGAGCCGGAACCGGAAGTTCAACCGCAGCCCGAACCTGTGGCGGAACCGCAACCGGAAGAAACGCCGGAACCCGAACCGGAAAAACAGCCGGAACCGGAAGTGAAACCGGAGCCCGAACCGGAAGCCAAACCCGAGCCGGAGCCGGAGAAAAAGGCAGAGCCGCGCGCGGAAGCGTGGCCGGAGCAGGAGGTGGTGCTGCCGATCCTGCCCGACGAGGACGAACCGGAGGCGCCGGACAGGCCCGACGAAATCGACGACGAGGCCGAAGCCGCCGCCGAACAGGCGCGGCAAAAGCGGACGTTGAAGGCCTTCCTCATCCTGCTCGCCGTGCTGCTGGCGGCCGTCGCGGGGCTGCTCGTTTACCGTTACATCTTCCAGCCCGAACAGAACCGCTCCCTCTACCGCGACGCGGCGAAAATCCACGCGGAGCACGCCCTGTATGCGACCGACGCCGAAAACGCGTTCGATCTGCTGTCGCTCGAAAATCCGGACACGGTCGGCTGGGTCATCCTCGCCGGAACCGACCTCAACTATCCTGTCGTCACCGACGTCGGCCGGCAGGATCTTTATTATGAATCCCACAATTTTGCCGAGACCTCCAGCCGCTACGGCACGCCCTATTGCAGCGTCAACGTCACCGAGACGAGCTATTTTCGCAACCTCGTGATTCACGGCAACGACACCGGTGACGGGCAGATGTTCTCGCCCCTCGCCGACCTCACCGCGCTCGACGCCTACCGCAGCGCGCCGATCGTCACCTTCGGCACGCGGTACAGCGAGGATCTCTACAAAATTTTTTCGGTTTTTGTCGATGACGGCGGGCTGGAAGGCGACTACGCCGTCACGGATTTTTTTGACGATGAAGCCTTCGGCACCTTTCTTGCAAGCGTTGCGCGTCGCTCGGTGCTGTCGACGACGGTCGACCTGCTGCCAAGCGACGAAATTCTGACCTTAGTCGCCCACGGCAAGCGACGCACGACGGTCGTCGTCGCGCGCAAGCTGCGGCCGCAGGAGGAAGCCGTGGTGAACGTTTCCGACGCCGCCGTCCGCACCTCGCCGACCGACGAGGCCGTCTTTTCCGCGGAGACCTCGTCCGACGCGCCGATCTCGTCGAGCCCGCTCGTCGAGCTGCCCGCCTCTTCTTCTGTCCCGGCTTCGAGCTCGAGCAGCGCGCCGGCCGCGACCTCTTCGACGCCTGCCGTCGACCGCGCCCCCGCCGGAAACGCCCAGCAGACCGCGCCGACGACCTCCACGGCGCCCGCGCCCGGCAGTGCGTCGGGCGTGAGGTTACAGGTCTTCGACCTGAACACCGGGCGGCTGGTGACGGGCGACGCAGTGTCGATCGTCGCGCAGGTGATCCAGGCGGAAATGGGCGGCAGCTTCCATATGGAAGCGCTCAAAGCCCAGGGCGTCGCGGCGTACAGCTGGATGCTGGCAAACGGCGCCGCATCGGGCAGCGCGCCGTCGCTGAGCCTTCGGCCGGCGAACGCGAATTCGCTCGCGGCGGCACAGGCGGTGGCGGGCATCCGCGCGGTCTACAACGGCAAGACCGCCACGACCTATTATTTCGCCAGCTCCGCCGGCCGCACCTGCGACGACGCCTACGTCTGGAACGGCGACCAGCCCTATTTGCAGAGCGTCGATTCCTCGGTCGACAAGAACGACCCCAATTTTCAGTCCATCCGGGTCTATTCCGCCGCCAACATTCAGAAATGGGTGCTCGCCGAGACGGGCGTCGACCTCTCGACCGTCCCGGACAAGAACGACTGGTTCCGCCTGACCTATGACAGCGCGAAGCTCTTCATCGTTTCGGTGCGGTTCGGCAACAGCCCGACGTCCTACCGCGGCACCTTCCTGCGCAACGACCTGCTGGTCTCCTCGCGGGTCGGCGCGGACAACACCCTGCGCTCCCACGCCTGCACGATCACCTACGACCCCGCCGGCGACGCCTTCCGCTTCACCGTCAAGGGGCGGGGGCACTGCGTCGGCATGAGCCAGTACGGCGCGAATCAGTACGCCAACCGGGGCTGGACGTATACGCAAATTTTGCAGCATTATTATCCCGGCATATCCCTCGTGCGGGATTCATAAGAAAAAAATACCGGGCGTTCGGTTTCGCGCCCGAAGGGTTGAGGAAAAGGAGTTTTCATTTCATGGTCGAAAATCTTGTGGAGCAGATGCGCGCTTCGCTGAACCCCCTGCTGATTATTTTTCTGATTTCCCTGCTCCCCGTTTTAGAGCTGCGGGGCGGTCTGATCGCGGCGGCGCTGCTCGGCGTCGACTGGCTCGCGGCGTTTCCGATCTGCGTCATCGGCAACCTGCTGCCCATTCCGCTCGAACTGCTCTTTATCCGCAAGCTGATGAACGCCCTCAAGCGCTTCCGCCCCTTTCGCACCCTCATCGACAAGCTCGATTCCCGCGCGAGGAGGAAGGGCGAGGAAATTCGCAAATACAAGATCGCCGGGCTGTTTGTGCTGGTCGCCATTCCCCTGCCCGGCACCGGCGCCTGGACGGGCGGGCTGGTCGCCGACGTCCTCGATATCCGCATGCGCACGGCGCTGCCGGTCATCGGCCTCGGCGTCGTCGCCGCGGGGCTGATTACCTCGGCCTTCAGCTACGTGATCCCCAGCCTGTTTTAACGCCGCTGCGGCGCAAAAAATCCCGGATGCTCGAACACATCCGGGATTTTTTTGCTTATTGCGCGTTGTTGGAGCCGACGCGCAGGGTCGTCGAATAGTTGTGGCCGGAGCGATAGATCACGACGGTGACGCTGTCGCCGGGGCTGCAGGCGAGCACCGCCTGATTCAGCAGCTCGTAGCTCGAAATTTTCACGCCGTTGAACTCGATGATGATGTCGCCGCTCTGGATGTCGCTTTCGGCGGCGGGGCCGTCCTCGGTCACGCTCTGCACAACGGCGCCGGCCGGGTAGCCGAGCATCTGGAGCGTCCGGGCGTCATACCGCTCGCTGATCGTAATGCCGATATAGGGCGTCGGCTCGTTTTCCTTGGCGATGATGCGGTCGCAGATCTCCTTGACGCTGTTGACCGGGATCGCGAAGCCCATGCCCTCGTACTCCTCCGAGACGATCTTGACGCTGTTGACGCCGACCAATTTGCCGTCGATGTTGAGCAGCGCGCCGCCCGAGTTGCCGGGGTTGATGGCGGCGTCGGTCTGAATCAGCGGGAGCGGTTCGCTCGAATTTTCGGAGACCGTGCGGTTCAGGCCGCTGATGATGCCGTAGCTGACCGAGCCCATAAATTGCAGGCCGCCCGGGCTGCCGATGGCGGTGACGAACTGGCCGAGCTTGAGCTCGTCGGAATTGCCGAGCTCGATGGCGGGCAGATTCTTGCGGTCGATCTTGATGACCGCGAGGTCGGCGGAGACGTTGTAGCCGACCACCGTCGCGTCGATCGCCGTGTCGATATCCGAGGAGAGGAAGACGCTGATCTTCGAATTGTTGCTCCGTCCGACGGCGCTTTCAATGACGTGATAATTCGTGATAATGTAGCCGTCGGCGGAATAGATGATGCCGGAGCCTTCGCCGGTCGACTCGGTGTTGCCGCCGAAGAAATTGCTGACCGCCGCCGTCGTCCGGATGCCGACCACGCTCGGACCCGCCTTTTCGGCGACGGCCTCGATGGCGGATTGGGCGGTCTTGTCGACCGTGATGTTGGTGACGGTGCCGCCGCCGACGCTCGGGCTCGCGTCGGACGAGAGCAGCGCGTCGGAATCGACGCCGGCGGGCGTGCCCTGCGACGGCTGCAATTTACCGGCGAGCAGCACGGTGCCGAGGCTGGCGCCCACGCCGACCACGGCGGCGAGCAGGGCGGAAAGCAGGACGGCCGTCGCCGTATAATGCCGCTTCTTTTCCTTCTTCGGCTTTTTTTCTTCGAGCGCATAAGGCGTCGCCGGGGGTTCGGCGGTCGGCGCAGAAAAAGCGGGTGCGGGCTGCGGCGTCTCATCCGGTGCCTCGGGGGTCGCCGTCTCGCTCGCCGGAGCCTCGGGGGCGGGCGTCTCCTGACGGGCGGCGCCGTAGACCCCGTTGGGCAGGAAGGAATAGGCGGGCGGGGTTACAGGCTGCGGCGCGGGCGGCTCGGGCTGCGCCGAAACGGGCGGCGCGGCGTCCTCGGCGGCGCGGGGCGGCTCGGTCGGCGGGGTTTTGTCGGGGTCGTCGGGCGGGGTGTAGAATCCGCCCTGCGGGGTCACGGTGTAGCCCTGCTCTTTTTTCTCGTTTGGGTCTGCCGAATCAAAACCGCTGACTTCTCCGGAAAAGGTGTCGTTTTTATATTCATCCATGGTTCCAGATCCTTTCTGACGTGCCCGGGCGCGCCCGGGCTTGCCGGTTCTTTGCTTGTTATTGTAAGGCGCGGTTGTGGTCTTCGTTCGGCGAAATTGTGAACTTCCGGTAAACAAATATCACGCAAATTTGCCGTTTTTAAGGCGGGTCAGTGGTTCTTTCCGATCTTCGTGCGGACGAACAGGCGGCAGAAGCCATGCAGATCGAAGGGGAAAATCGGGTAAAGATAGCGGTGGCCGACCACCGTTTTGACGCAGAGCATCGAGACGATCAAAAAGATCACCCCGGCGAGCAGACCCCAGCAGGAGAAACATTCCACCAGGATCAGCAGCAGAATCCGCTCGTACTTCATCGCGTAGCCCATTTCGAAGCTGGGCTGGGAGTAGGCGCTGATGTTGACGAAGGCCATGAGCAAAATCGTCTCGGGCAGGAACCAGCCGGCGGTGATGGCGAATTCCGAGAGCAGCAGACCGCCGATGATGCCGAGCGAGCTCGAAAGCGAGTCGGGGGTGTTCAGCGAGGCGAGCCGCAGCCCCTCGACGAGGAATTCGAGCGCGAGCAGCTGGGCGAAAATAGAAATTTTCCCCACCGTGTCGGGCAGCAGGAAGTGCAAAAACGGCGGCGTGAGCGCGGGGTGATTCGCGTAGAGCAGGAAGACCGGCGTCGCGACGACCGAAAGCAGGCTGACGAGCATGCGGCAGATGCGCACGAAGGTGCCGGTGATGGGCGGGAAATAATAATCGTCGGCGTCCTTCGTGAAGTCGGCGAAGGAGACCGGGAAGAGCATGACGCTCGGCGAATTGTCGAGCACGAGCGCGATCTTGCCCTCGAGCAGGCAGGCGCTGACGTAGTCGGGGCGCTCGGTGAGTTTCGAGGTCGGGTAGGGGTTGAAAAAATTGGTCGGCAGCAGCGTCTCGGCGATGCCCTGGATCGTCATCGAAATGCCGCGCACCCGGATGGCGAGCAGCCGCTTGCGGATCGTTTCGAGCACCTGTGGGTCGACGAGGCCGTCGATATAGCTGATCGCGACGTCGACCTTCGAGGAAGACCCGACGCGGTGGTATTCCATGCGCAGTCGCGGGTCGCGAATGCGGCGGCGGATCATGGCGGTGTTTAAAATCAGGGTTTCGACGAAGCCGTCGCGCGAGCCGCGCATCGAGCGATCCTTGTCCGGCTCGGAAATGCTGCGCATCGGATAGGTGCGGGTGTCGATGAGCAGGACGCCGGTAACGCCGTCGATGAGCAGCGCCGTCGGCCCCGAGAGCACCTGCGTGACGGCCTCGTCGAGGTCGAGCGTCCATTCGACCTCGATATACGGCATGTGGTCGCGCGAAAAGGCCTCCATCGTCGGGATGGCGGCGAGCTCCTCCGGCTGGATTTTAAATAGGAATTCGAGAATTTTTTCGAAGATCTCGTCCTTGACGAGGCCGTCGACAAAATAGAGCGCCGCGTCCCGCCCGCCGATGACGAGCTTGCGCTTGACGACGTCGAAGCTGACGTCGGGTCGCAGCTTCTCGTCGAGCGCCCGCGTGGTTTCGGAAAGTTTATCCGTCATAAAAATGCCCCCTTGTCCGTGGCGTTTAGTATGCCCGGACGCGGGAGCAAATATAAGCGGTCGGCGGCGCGCTAAAATTTCCGGCGCTTGATGCGGACGTATTCGCTGACCTCGTTTTCGTTTTTGCGGCGGCGCAGGTCGGCGTAAAAGGTGTAGAGCAAAAAGCCGGCGGCGGCGAGCGCCGCGAGGATCGCCGCCCAAATCAGCACGGTCAAAAAGATGCTTTCGGCGTCAAAGAGCGAAAAGCTGCCGCTCTGCTTCGGGATCGAGAGCCCGGCGAGCAGCGAAGCGGCGGCGGCGCGGTCGGTTTCGGTCAGCGACTCGCCGGCGCTGTAACAGGTCAGGTCGTAGAGCAGGCCGTTGCGCACCGTGACGTATTGCAGGGCGCAAAAGCGGCCGCCGCTGTCCGACGTCGCGGTGGAAATCTCGTAAAACCGCAGGCCGTCCTGCTCGATCAGCTGCCAGCCGGCGCGGGTGTCGGCGGCGATGAGGGAATCCGCCATGCGGGCGGCGGTCGCCTCGTCGAGCAGGCTCAAATCGCCGACCTGCGCGGCAAATTCCGTTTGCAGGCAGCGCAGCTCGACCTGCCGCGCGCGGTCGGGCGAGGCGGCGAAGCAAAGCAGCCCGTCCTGCCGGAAATATTGGCGGAAGGAGTCGACCGAATGGCCGAGCGTTTCGAGGTAATCCGCCTGGTCGTCGAGGGTGTCGGCCGTCACGACGCGGTAATCGTCGGGCAGGGCGAGGGTGACGTTGTGCGCGGCGTCCGAGACGGTCTGCGCGCCGACCGGCAGGCAGCAGCAAAGCAGCAAAAGCAGGGTGGAGAGCAGTCGTTTTCGCATGGCCGCCCTCATACGGAAAGGCCGTTTTGCAGTTTGGCGGCGGTCAGGGTGTTCTGCATGAGCATGGCGATCGTCATGGGGCCGACGCCGCCGGGCACCGGGGTGATGGCGCCGGCGATGGGCTCGACGGCGGCAAAGTCGACGTCGCCGCAAAGCGGGCCGTCCGCCGGGCGGTTCACGCCGACGTCGATGACGACGGCGCCGGGCTTGACGAAGTCCGCCGTGACGAAGCGCGGCCGCCCGACCGCCGCGACGAGGATGTCGGCGGTGCGGCAGATTTCAGGCAGATTTTGCGTTTTGGAATGGCAAATCGTCACGGTGCCGTCCCGCCGCAGCAGCAGCATGGAAAGCGGCTTGCCGACGATGTTCGACCGCCCGATGACGACGCAGCGCTTGCCCGCGATCTCGATGCCCGATTCGTCGAGCAGGCGGATGACGCCCGCCGGGGTGCAGGGCAGAAAGCGGCCGTTGCCGATGAGGATGCCGCCGACGTTCTGCGGGTGGAAGGCGTCGACGTCCTTTTCGGGCGAAATGGCGTTGATGACTGCCGTCTCGTCGAGGTGGCGGGGCAGCGGGAGCTGGCAGAGAATGCCGTTGACGTCGGCGCGGTCGTTGAGGGTCTGCACGCAGGAAAGCAGCGTCTCCTGCGTCGTATCGGCGGGCAGCAGAATCTCCTCGGACAGAATGCCGAGCGCCTCACACGCCCGCTTTTTGTTGCGCACGTAAACCTGCGAGGCGGGATCCTCGCCGACGAGAATGACCGCCAGCATCGTCTGAATCCCCCGTTCGCGCAGGGCGGCGACCTCCTTTGCGACCTCGGCCTTGACCTTTTCGGCGATCGCCTTGCCGTCAATTCGCTTCGCCATCGTTCGGTTCCTCCCCTTCGGTTTCTTTTGTCGGCGCCGTTTGCGCGGCTTCTTCGGGCTCGGTCGGCGCTTCCTCCTGCGCCTCCTGCGCTTCTTCCTGCGCCTCTTCGGCGGCGAGCTCGGCGCGCGCCTGTTCCGCAGTGCGGGTGAAGCCGTCGGCGACTTCCTCCTCCGCGCCGACGTCAAACATGGCGTCGTATTCGACGGGCTTTTGCGCCTGCACGCGGCGCAGGCCGAGGATCAGGAGCGTCAGCCCGGCGAGACACAGCAGCGCGGAGAGCAGCTGCGAGACCCGGAAGGGGCCGATCATCAGGCTGTCGGTGCGCAACGATTCGATGACCGCACGGCCGAAGCCGTACCAGATGCAGTAGAGCAGGGAGATCTCACCCTTGAATTTGCGATGCTTGCTGCAAAAATGCAGCAGGAAGAAGCCGGCGAGGCACCAGAGCGATTCATAGAGGAAGCAGGGGTGCACCATCCCTTCCCCGACGGCGTCGATCGTATTCTTGCTTTCCATGCCCCAGAAATCGCTACCCGTCAGCCCGCCGAAGGCCTCCTGATTGACGAAATTGCCCCAGCGGCCGACGCTCTGGCCGATGAGGAAGCCGGTGGCGGCGAGGTCGAACATATCGAGCACGTTGACCTCGCGCAGGCGGCACATCAGGTAGCCGGACGCGAAAGCGCCGATCACGCCGCCGTAGATCGCGAGTCCGGCGAAGCCGCTCGAGCTGCCGAAGCCGAAGAAATCCCCGATCCCGGTCAGCTTTTCGCCGTCGAACAAAATGTAAAACAGGCGGGCGCAGAGGATGGCGACGGGGGTGGCGACGAGGACGACGTCGAGCATGCGGTCGAGGTTGATCTCGTACCGCTTCGCGTTGCGCACGCCGTAGATGATCGCGAGCAAAAAGCCGATGGCGATGAGAATGCCGTACCAGTAGACGTTCCAGCCCCTGCCGCCGCCGAGCGGGATGGTGAAGGCGATGGGGCGGATGGTTAAGTGGATGCCGAAAATCGTGACTTCGTACATACGGTGCCTCCTTATTTGTTCGGCACGACGACCGAAAGCGCGGCGTATTCGTCCGACCAGAGGTCGAGCCGCGCGCAGACGTCTGCCGGGGTGAGCGTCCGCAGAATGCGGAGTTCTTCAAAGAGCGCCTCGTCGAACATGGCACATTCCACGAGCGCCGACGCGATGCCCTCGACGCTGTCGAACCGCTTGATGACGTCGCCGTAAAGGCTGCGCTGGGCGGCGGCGAAAAGGCGGGGGTCGATGCCGTCGTTCTTCAGGCGGGCGACCTCTTTTTTGATGCGGTAGGCGACGGCGCGCGGGTCCTTCGACTCCCCTTCAAACAGGGCGGCGGCGTAGCCGTGGCCGGTGAAATATTCGGTCTCGAAGGCGTCGTTGATGAGCCCCTCGCGCAGCAGCGAGGCGTAAAGGGGCGAGGCGTCGCCCGCCAAAATTTCGAGCAGCATTTCGGTGCAGATTTTTTCCTTCAAGCTGCGCTGCGGGCGGTCGCAGCGCTCTTTGTAGCCGAAGCAAAACAGCGGCACCCCGACCTCGAGCGCCTGCTCGGTGTAGGCCTCGCAGACGGCGGTCGGCTCGGGCTCGGCGCAGCGCTCCACCGCGACCGGCGGCGTGTCCTTGAGCCCGGCGTCGATTTGGGACAACACCGCGTCGGTATCGAAGCGGCCGGCGACGCAGAGGAACATATTTGCGGGGTTATAAAAGGTGTGATAACAGCGGTAGAGCAGCTGATCGTCGATTTGCGCGATCGAGTCGACGGTGCCGGCGATGTCGACGCGCACGGGGTGGCGCAGGTACATCGCCTGCAAGAGATTGAAGAGCACCCGCCAGGAGGCGCTGTCGTCGTACATCCGAATCTCCTGCCCGATGATGCCCTGCTCCTTGCGCACCGTTTCGGCGGTGAAATAGGGCGACTGGACAAAATCGAGCAGGATCGCGAGGTTGTCGGAAAAGCGGCTGCTGCAAGAGAAGAGGTAGCAGGTGCGGTCGAAGGAGGTGTAGGCATTCGCGTAGGCGCCGGTTTCGGCATAGCGGACGAAGGCGTCCCCCTCCTCGCTCTCGAACAGCTTGTGCTCGAGGAAATGGGCGATCCCCGCCGGCACCGTGACCGGCGCGCCGCCGTCGACGGAAAAGCGGGTGTCGATCGAGCCGTAACGGGTGCCGAACAGGGCGTAGGAAGAGGCGTACTGCGGCTTTTCGAGCAGATAGACCCGCAGGCCGGACGAATGGGTCGCGAGGGTGTAGCTCTCCCCCAGCTCCTCGCTCGTGAAAATCTGTTTGCGCATCATGCTTCGGTTCCCTCCTCCGGTCGCAAGAGATAGACGGTGTGCAGCTTTACGCCGCGCGCCGCGTCGCGGACGGCTTCGCGGGTGACGGCGGCTGCCGCGTCGGAAACTTCGGCGGGCGTCATCGGCGCCGGGTCGGCCACGCGGTTGGCAAACCAGAGGTCGAGCGTGCCGGGGCTGTCGTCATAGGAGCGCAGCATTTCGCAGACGCTGCGCTTCGACGCCTCGAGGTCCGCGTCGGAAAATTCGCCCGCCCGCATCGCGTCGAGCTGGCGCAAAATCTCCTCCCGCGCGCGATCGGCGTTGGCGAGCTCGACGCCCGAATCGACCAGCAGCAGACCCTTCGATTTGACGAGCGAGGCGGAGCAATAATAACAAAGGCTGAGCTTTTCACGCACGTTGGCAAACAGGCGGGAATAGGGGCCGCCGCCGAAGAGGTCGGAACAGACGAAAAGCGGCATCGTCGGGCGGTCGAGGCCGTGCTGTCCGCAGGAGAAGCCCAGCACGAGCTTGCCCTGCGCGAGCTGCTGCGTTTCCGTCACCTCCCGCACGCGCTCCGCCGGTGTCGCCGGGGCGGTTTGCGTCAGGTCGGGGATGTCGGCGCGGGGAATCTCCCGGAAGGCGGCGGCGACGCGCTCGAACACGCCGCGCGGCAGCACCCGACCGACGATCTGCACCCGGACGAAAGCGGTTTGCAGCAGCCGCTGCCAGGCGGCAAAGAGGGCGGCGGGCGTGATGGCGTCGACCTGCGCGGGGGCGCCGAATTTCGACAGGCCGTAGGGGTCGCCGGCGAACATTTCCCCGGTCAGGCGGGAGCGGGCGTAAAGCCGCTTGTCGCTTTCCTCCGAGGCGATGCGCTCGCGCATCTGGCGCTTTTCGCGTTCGACGTCCTCGGCGCGAAAGGCCTCGCCGTCGAGGGCGGGCGCGAAGAGCAGCGAGGACAGCAGCTCGGCCGCGGTGCCGACCGTCGAGGTGTCGTCGAGCGAAAAGGCGTCGTCGATCACCGAGATCGAAAGCCGCAGCTCCTGAAAGTCCCCGACCTTGGCGACGCAGGTCGAAAGCGTCGCCCCGTAGAGGCTGTGCAGCTTGTAATTCAACTTGGAAAAATCGGGGTACTGCGCCGAGCAGCTCGTCAGAACGTAGGGCAGCAGCGCGTTTTCCGCGACCGTTTCGGCGCGCAGCGGCAGGTAAAAGTGAAACGACAGCAGCGTCGTTTTGAAGCGGGGGTTTTCGATGAAAAGCCCCTGCACGCCGTCACCCAGCGGCGTCAGCTTGTAAGCCATGAAATCTCCTCCTGTGCGCCAAAAGCGCAGGATTTTCGGCGGGAAAGGCGGACGCTGCGCGCCCGGCTTCCGCAATATATTAGAATTATACCACACTTCCCCGCGAAACTCTACCCATAAATCGAAGAAATCCGAAATTTTATTCCCGCGCGCGGCGGCGCTTGCATTCGGCGCCGGTTTCTGCTACAATAAAGATACAAAATTTTCATGTTCCGACGGGAGGAAATGCCATGGCAAGTCCGCACAAACGCGGTTTTCGGAAACAGAAGCGCTTCGCGATCACGGTGGCGCTGCTCGCGATCGAGATCGCGCTCTTCGTCCTGTTTACGCTGCGGCTCTCGTCGAATATCCTCTGGGTCTACACCGCCGCGCAGGCCGTCAGCGTGCTCACCGCCATCTACATCGTCAACCGCAAAGGCAACCCGAATTATAAGATCATGTGGATCCTCTTCATCCTGCTGGTGCCCTGCATCGGCGTGCTGACCTTCCTGCTCTGGGGCGGCGGCCGCGTCTTTCCCTACATCAAGCGCCGCATGGAGCGCATCACCGCCTCGTATGCCGACGTGCTCGCCGAATGTCCCGACCTGCGCGAGCAGATCGCGCGCGAGGACCCCTTTTCCGCCCGGCAGGCGACCTATCTCGCCGAAAATTCCGGCTTTCCGGCGGCGGGCAATTCCGCCTGCGAATTTCTCGCGCCGGGCGAGGCCTTCTTCCCCCGCCTGCTCGAGGAGATCGAACGCGCCGAGCGGTATATTTTCCTCGAATACTTTATCCTCGCCGAGGGCACGCTCTGGGACGAGCTCTTCGCCCTGCTCGAACGCAAGGCAAAGGCGGGCGTTTCGGTGCGCATCATCTTCGACGATTTCGGCTCGATCAACCGGCAATACCGCGGCTTCGTCAAGCGGGTGCGGGCGGCGGGCATCGAGATTTCCGCCTTCAATCCCCTGCGTCCCTCGGTCGACATCTTCATGAACAACCGCAACCACCGCAAGATCGCCGTCATCGACGGCAAGGTCGCCGCGACGGGCGGGCTGAACATCGGGGACGAATACGTCAACCGGCAGACCGTGCACGGGTACTGGATGGACTGCGGCGCGCTGATTACGGGCGACGCCGTGCGCAGCTTCGTCGTCATGTTCTGCATCATGTGGGAGTTCACGACCCGCAAGCACCTCGACGCCCGCGACTTTCTCGCCGACGCGCCGGTGGCGGATGACGGCTATCTGCTGCCCTATTGCGACGGGCCGACCAACGACCGCAACCCCGCCGAGGGGCTGTATATGCAAATCCTCAACACCGCGCAGCGCTACGTTTACATCGCCTCGCCCTACCTCATCCTCGACAACAACATCATAAACGCCCTGACGC
>CANQSG010000019.1 GCA_947626485.1 uncultured Clostridia bacterium
ATCGTCGACCTCGGCGCCGGCACGACCGACATCGCCACGTTGTCCATGGGCGGCATCGCGCAGTGCAGCTCTGTCAAGCTGGCGTCGGGCGATTTCGACGAGCTCATCACGCGCTACGTCCGCAAGGAATTCAACATCATCATCGGCCCGCTGACCGCCGAATACATCAAAATGCAGATCGGCTCCGTCGTCCGCCGCCCGGTCGAGGTCGCCGTCACCGCCAAGGGGCGCAACCTCTTCAGCGGCCTGCCGCAGACCTTCGAGATCACCTCCTCGGAAATTTACGAAGCCCTTTCCGACGCCGCCGAGAGCCTCTGCAACGAGGTGCGAAAGGTGCTCGAGCGCACCGACCCCGACCTCGTCGCCGACATTCTCGAGGACGGCATCCACCTGACCGGCGGCGGCTCCCAAATCCACGGCATGGATGCGCTGCTCTCTGAGGTCATCGGCACGAAGGTCATTCCGGCGCAGGATCCGACCCACAGCGTCGTCAAGGGCACGACCATCGCCCTGAAAAACCCCAAGCTGCTCAAAAACGTCGATTTCCAGTATCGTTCGATGCAGGAATTGATCGTCGATTGACAAATTTTAATACCCTCTTTTCCCGCGAAAAAATTTTTTTAAAAATTTTTGAAAAAACAGTTGACAAACGCGGGGGAAGGGGGTATAATACAGCATGGTTAGCAAAAGCTAACTTTATTTTAGGCGAATGCGGTTAGCCTCGGCTAATTCGAGGCAGCAGCAAAACGGACGGGAAGGGTGCTATATGATGCCGTTGACCTTTGCAACGCCGGGGGAGGAAACCCTGATCCGGCACATCGGCGGCAAGCCGGAAGTCAAAAAACATCTCGAAAATCTCGGGTTTGTCGTCGGCGCCGGCGTGACCGTCATCAACACGATCGGCGGCAACGTCATTGTCAACATCAAGGATTCCCGCGTGGCAGTCAGCCGCGAAATGGCGCAGAAAATTATGGTCGGTTGACCGTAAATTTTTAAAAACAGCAAGGAGGTTTCCGCGATGCACACACTGCGAGACGCAAAAATCGGCGAGACCGTTCGGGTCGTCAGGCTCAACGGCACGGGTGCGGTCAAGCGCCGCATCATGGACATGGGGATCACAAAAGGAGTCGAGATTCGGGTGCGCAAGGTCGCGCCGCTCGGCGACCCGGTCGAGATCACGGTGCGGGGCTATGAGCTCTCGCTCCGCAAGGCCGACGCCGAAATAATCGAGGTCGAGTGACCCCGCGCGGCGACGCGCCGCTTTTTTTGCCCCACCTGTTAGCCGAGGCTAACGCAAAAAAATGACAAAAAAGGAAGAGAGGCGTAAAAAGGAATGGAATCCATACGAATTGCGCTGGCGGGCAACCCCAACAGCGGCAAAACGACCCTGTTTAACGCGCTGACCGGCTCGAACCAGTTTGTCGGGAACTGGCCGGGCGTCACCGTTGAAAAGAAAGAGGGAAGTCTCAAAAAGCACGAAGACGTCACGATCATGGATCTTCCGGGCATCTATTCGCTGTCCCCCTACACGCTGGAGGAGGTCGTCGCCCGGAATTACCTGATTGGCGAGCGCCCCGACGCGATTTTGAACATCGTCGACGGCACGAACCTCGAACGCAATCTCTACCTGACGACCCAGCTGACCGAGCTCGGCATCCCGGTCGTCATCGCGATCAACATGATGGACGTCGTCCGCAAAAACGGCGATCAAATCCATATCGAGGAGCTTTCCCGGGAGCTCGGCTGCCGGGTCGTCGAGATCTCCGCGCTCAAAGGCACCGGCATTTTCGAGGCGGCCGAAGCGGCGATCGACGCGGCGCAGCACACGAAAACGGTGCCGATGCACACCTTCTCCGGCGCCGTCGAGCATGCGATCGCCCATATCGAGGAGGCCGCCGTGCACGATATGCCGCCCGAGCAGCAGCGCTGGTACGCGATCAAGATCTTCGAGCGCGACGAAAAGGCGCTCGAGGCGCTGCACCTGCCCGAGCAGGTTCTGACCCACATTGAAAAGGATATCCAGGCCGCCGAGACCGAGCTCGACGACGACGCCGAAAGCATCATCACCAACGAGCGCTATCTCTACATCGCCTCGGTCATGAAGGGCTGTTATAAGAAAAAGAAGGCGGGCTCGATGTCCACGTCGGACAAGATCGACCGCGTCGTCACCAACCGGTTCGCCGCCCTCCCGATTTTCGCCGTCGTGATGTTCCTCGTCTACTTCATCTCGGTGACGACCGTCGGCGCCTGGGCGACCGACTGGACAAACGACGGCCTCTTCGGCGACGGCTGGCACCTGTTCGGCATCGGGACCGCGTCGTTCGAGCAGGCGCAGACCGATTTCGCGAAGGAAGCGGTCTGGACAGATGACGTCACCGGGCAGATTCGTTCCGCCGCCGCCGCGGGTGTGATCGGTGCCGACGACCTGCTCGCCGCCGTCGAGGACGAGGATTTCGGCGCCTTTGAAGAGGCCTACGGCTCCTTCGGCGCCTCGCTCGACGAGGCCGGTTATCCGATCTGCGATGCGGTCGACGCCGCCCTCGAATCGGACGACGCGCCCGACCCCGCCGCCTTCCCGGTCTGGGTGCCCGGCATTCCGGTGCTCGTGGAGCAGGGGCTGACGGCGCTGCACACGCCTGATTGGCTGAACGGCCTGCTCATCGACGGCATCGTCGGCGGCGTCGGCGCCGTGCTCGGCTTTGTCCCGCAGATGCTCGTGCTGTTCCTCTTCCTCGCCTTCCTCGAATCCTGCGGTTACATGGCGCGCATCGCCTTTGTGATGGACCGCATTTTCCGCAAATTCGGCCTTTCGGGTAAATCCTTTATCCCGATGCTCATCGGCACCGGCTGCGGCGTGTCCCGCACGATCGAGAATGAGCGCGACCGCCGCATGACGATCATGACGACGACTTTCATCCCCTGCGGCGCAAAGCTGCCGATCATCGCGCTGATCGCCGCGGCACTCTTCAACCGCGCCTGGTGGGTCGCGCCGAGCGCCTATTTCCTCGGCGTCGCCGCCATCGTGTTCTCGGGCATCGTGCTCAAAAAGACGAAGCTCTTCGCCGGCGACCCGGCGCCCTTCGTGATGGAGCTGCCGGCCTATCACTGGCCGACCTTCTCCAACCTGATGCACAGCATGTGGGAGCGCGGCAGCTCCTTTATCCGCAAGGCCGGGACGATCATTCTTCTGTCCTCGATCTTCATCTGGGCGACCTCCTGCTTCGGCGTGGTCGACGGCAGGTTCCTGTTTGACCGGGAAATGGAACTCGAAAACAGCCTGCTCGGCATCGTCGGCAACGCGATCTGCTGGATTTTCGCACCGCTTGGCTTCGGCAGTATCAAGGCCGCCGTTGCGACGATCATGGGGCTTGTCGCGAAGGAGGAAGTCGTCGGCGTCTTCGGCGTGCTCGATTTCGAGGGTATGACGCGGCTCGCCGCCTATTCCTTCCTGATCTTCAACCTGCTTTGCGCGCCCTGCTTCGCGGCGATCGGCGCGATCCGGCGGGAGATGAACTCGGCAAAATGGACCTGGTTTGCTATCGGGTATCAGTGTGTCTTCGCCTACTGCATCGCCCTGATCGTCTACCAACTCGGTATGCTCTTCCTCGGGCAGGGCAACCCGGTCGGCGTCGTCTTTGCAGTCCTCATCGCCGCCTTCCTGCTCTATCTGCTGCTGCGCCCCGCCCCGAAGACGGAATCTGCTGCACACTCGCTTGCAAAGCACTGAAAGGGGAGAGGGAAACATGCCTGCCTGGTTGACAAATACGCTGCCGACGGTGCTCATCTGCCTCGCCCTCGCCGTCGTCGTCTTTCTCATCCTGCGCTCGATGATCCGCAAGCGCAAGAACGGCGGGAGCGGCTGCGGCTGCGGCTGTGAAAATTGCGCCGCCAAAAGCGCCTGCCACCCGAAAAAGTAAACGCAAAAGCCAAGCGCCCTGCCGGCGGAAAACCCGTTGGCAGGGCGCTTTTCTGTCTGTTGTACGATCAGAGGATAATGCAGATAAGACCGCTGCAGCCCTCGTTGATGACCCGTTCGATGGTCTCCTGCAACCGCATTCGCGCGTCGCCGGGCATGCGCGCCAGCTTCGTGTGCAGCCCCTCGTTGACGAGCTCGTGAAGCGATTTTCCGAAAATATTGGAATCCCAGATCTTGACCGGGTCCTCCTCGAATTCCTTGAGCAGATAGAGCACGAGATCCTCGCTCTGCTTTTCGCTGCCGACGATGGGGCTGACCTCGGTCGTGATGTTGGCCTTCATCAGGTGGATCGAGGGGGCGGAGGCGCGCAGCCGGACGCCGTAACGCCCGCCCTGCCGCATGATCTCGGGCTCCTCGAGGGTCAGCTCCTCGATCGACGGCATGACGATACCGTACCCCGTCGCCTCGACCTCGTCGAGCGCGTCCTTGACCCGCAGATACCGCCGCTGCATTTCGGACAGCGTGCGCATCGTCTCGAACAGCCCCGGGTCGTCCTGTACCGTCAGCCCCGTCGCTTCGGACAAAATGCGGTAAAAGAGGGTGCGCTCGATCTCGGCGCGCAGCGAAACGCAGCCGGTGCCGAGGTCGATGGATTCGATTTCGGCGTGGGTGACCGATTCGCAGTCGCGTAGCGCGGTTTCGAGGAGCGAAACGTCGCGGATGCGGCGCATTTCGTCGGCGGCGCGGCGCACCGTGTCGGTCAGGGCGCCCCGCAGCCAGTGGTCGGCGGCGAGGGTGTTAATCCAAAGCGGCAGGCCGACGGTGATCTCCTTGATCGGAAATTCGAGCAGAATTTTCGAGAGGATCAGCCGGATGGTCTCCTCGTCGAGGTCGAGACAGCTGACCGGCAGGACGGCGACGCCGTATTCCTCGCTCAACTCCGCTGCGAGCGCCTGCGCCGTGGACGAGGTCGGGTCGGCGCAGTTGAGCAGCACGACAAAGGGCTTGTGGATCTCCTTAAGCTCCGAAACGACGCGCGCCTCCGCCTCGGCGTATTCCTCGCGCGGGATGTCGCTGATGCTGCCGTCGGTCGTCACGACGAGCCCGATGGTCGAATGCTCCGAAATGACCTTCTGCGTGCCGATCTCAGCCGCCATGTTGAAGGGGATCGCCTCGTCGTACCACGGCGTTTTGACCATGCGGGGCTGATCTTCCTCCAGATAGCCGAGGGCGCTCGGCACAATGTAGCCGACGCAGTCGATCAGCCGCACCTGAAAGCTCGCGTTGCCGTCGAGCCGCACCGGCACGGCGTTTTCCGGGATGAACTTCGGCTCGGTCGTCATAATCGTCCGCCCCGCAGACGACTGCGGCAGCTCGTCGGTCGCCCGCTCCTTGAAATAATCCTCGGTGATGTGCGGGATCACCAGCGTATCCATGAAGCGCTTGATAAAGGTGGACTTCCCGGTGCGCACCGGCCCGACGACGCCGAGATAGATGTCGCCGCCGGTGCGCGCGGCGATGTCGGTATAAATGCCTGCGTTTGTCATAGCAACCCGTCCCTTTTCGGTGAACTCTCGATACATAGCTATGCCGGTTCGGACAGCGTTATGCACATTGTTTTCGAGACGGGGAAGAGCGCCGCGCCGACCTCTGCTTTCTTGACAAAAAACCGCATGAGAATGTGACATAAAACCCGCCCGACGCAGATTATAATAGGAATAGAAAATCGCGCAGAAGCGAGGCGGGAAGCGGCATGACGGTCTACGTCGACGTCCTGATATTTCTCAACACCATCGTCAATTATTTTATTCTGCTGTTGACCGCAAAGCTCTGCTTTCGGCGGCCGGCGCTGCCGCGGCTCGTCGGCGCCGCCTTTGTCGGGGCGCTCTTTTCGCTTTACATATTTCTGCCCGACCAGCCCCTGCCGACCGAAATGATCGTCCGGCTGGCGTGCAGCGCCGTGATCGTCGTCATCGGCTTCGGGTTCCAGAATTTGAAGAGCTTCGCGCGGGTGCTGCTGCTGTTTTACGCCGCCTCCTTTCTGCTTGCCGGGCTGCTGCTCGCCCTCTGGTATATCGCCCGGCCGCCCGGCATGCTGCTGCGCAACGGCGTCGCCTATTTCAACCTTTCGCCGCTGCTGCTGATTTGTTCGACGGCGGTCTGCTATCTGCTCATCCTGCTCTTCCGCAAATTCACCGGGCGGGATGCGTCGGCGGCGGGGCGGTGCAAAATTCGGATTCTTTGCGACGGGAAAGAAGCCGAGGCGACGGCGCTGCTCGATTCCGGCAACGGCGTGCGCGATTTGTTCGACGACGCCGGGGTCGTCATCGTCGACCCGAAGGTCGCCGAAACCCTCTTCGGTTCGGTCAGCGTCAGCGAGCCGCCCGCCGACCCCGCGCTGCGCGCCCGGTTCCGCCTCGTGCCGTATCGCACCGTCGGCGGGGAAGGGCTGCTGCCGAGCTTTCGCAGCGACTGCGTCGAGGTGCGGCTGAAATCCCGGCGGGCGCGCATGGAAAAGGCGGTCGTCGCCGTCTCGAGCACCGCGCTCGGAGAAGATTACGACGCCATTCTAAACCCGGAACAATTATAGAAAGGCAGACGAAACAGGTATGATTCACCGGAAAAAGACGTTGAAAGAGCGGACGCTTCGCCTGCTGCGGCGGCTCGGGCTCGCCCGCCCGGTTTATTACATCAACGGCCCCGAGACGCTGCCCTCGCCGCTGAAACCCGAGGAGGAAAGCCGCCTGCTCGCCGATTTCGATTCGAACACCGAGGCGGTCAAGGAGCAGCTCATCGTCCACAATCTCCGCCTCGTCGTCTACATCGCCCGGAAATTCGATGCGAACGGCGCCGGCATTGAAGACCTCATCTCGATCGGCACGATCGGCCTGATTAAGGCGGTCAACACCTTTTGCCCGAGCCGCAACATCAAGCTGGCGACCTACGCCTCGCGCTGTATCGAGAACGAAATTCTGATGTATCTGCGCAAGACGTCGGGGCTGAAAACCGAGGTCTCGATCGACGAGCCGCTGAACGTCGACTGGGACGGCAACGAGCTGCTGCTCTCCGACGTGCTGGGCAGCGAGAGCGACGAGGTCGGGCGCGGCGTCGAACAGGAGGACGAGAAAAACCTGCTCAACACCCTGATCGGGCGGCTCTCCCCCCGGGAGCGGCAGATCATGCAGATGCGCTTCGGCATGGCGGGCTACGCCGAATACACCCAAAAGCAGGTGGCGGATTCGCTCGGCATTTCGCAGTCCTATATTTCACGCCTCGAAAAGCGCATTTTAGGCAAGCTGCGGCGCGAGATCGAAAAGATCACATAGCAAAAAGCCGTCCCGGGTTCGGGGCGGCTTTTTTGAAGCAAACATCTTATTGAATCGAATTGAAATAGTTCTGAATCCCTTCGACCAGCGCGCCGGCGCATTTGTCGTTGAAGCTGTCCTTGACAAGATCGGAATATTCGGTCGGGTTCGTGACAAAGCCGTTTTCGGTCAACACGGTGGGGCAGTCGGTGATGCGGCAGAGGTAGAAATAGTGGAAACTGACGCCCCGACCGCTCGAATAAAGATGTTTCGCCATGGTCGCGTTGTAGATGATCTTCGCGGCGTCGCTCGAAAAGGCGTTGAAATGGTAGCTTTCGAAGCCGTGCGCACTCGAAGAATTCGCCGCGTTGCGGTGAATGGAGATCATCAGGTCGGCGTTGGCGTTGCGCACCCGCTGCATGCGGTCGAGCGAGGCGATGGACTCCTCGCCGGTGCGGGTCATAATGACCGTCGCGCCCCGCGCGCGCAGCCGGGTCGCCAGCTTGTTGGCGAGCAGCATGTTGAGGGTCGATTCGCTCCACTGCTTGAGGGAGCCCTGCGCGCCGCCGTCGCTGCCGCCGTGCCCCGCGTCGACGCAGATGCGCACGCCGTCGAGCCGGTTGGCGCTCGCGAGCTTCACCGGGTGCAGGAAGCGGAAAACGAGCTGCCCCTGCGCGTCATACGAGGCGATCCAGCCGTAAAACCGACCGCGTTTTTTCAGGTGGAGCCGCAGGGTGTAATCCGATTTGTTGCGGATGATTTCGGCGCGGGAGAAAACGGGGTGATCGGCGGGGATTTCGACCGTCCCGTCGAATTCCGTCGCATAGCAGAAGGTGATGTCGACGTAGGTGTAGGTCGCGGAGGCGACGGTGTAATCCTGCGTGTTGGGGTTCGTGTACTGCTGGGGCAGCACGTTAAAGAGGAAGGGCGCTTTCCAGTCGACGCCGAAGCGCAGATAGGTGTAGCGGCCGTCGTAATCCTGGCTGTTGAGGGTGACGTGGTTGGTTGAGGGCAGGGTGCCTTCGTAGATCTTCAGCGAGGTTTGCCCCGCCGAGGTCGTGACGGGCAGCGATTTGCCGTACCGCATGTTGCGCAGGTGGAAGTTCGCGCTCAGATCGATGGAGCTCGCCGAGCAGTAGTCGACCGTGCCGGCGGGGAGGTAATTGTTGGTCGGGCGCGACCAGTCGTTCGTCGTGTAGGCGTCGAAGGTCTCGATCTGCGGGATCGTGACCTCGCCGATGAGCCCGGCGCCGACATTGATATACTGTCCGCCGCTCGGGGTGACCTTCGCGCCGTCGACGAGGTCGGGCGTCGCGAGCACCGTGATGTTCCCGCTGTACAGCCGGTCGGTCACGCCGTTGCTCGTCGCCGAATAGGTGATCTTGCCGAGGTTGACGGACTGCCGCTGGTGGTTCGGCATCGTAAAGGAGCCGACGAAGGAGGAAAATTCCTCGTCCTGCGCGGTCGCGTCGGCGTCGCCCTGCGTTTTGATCTTGTCGAGGCGGATCGTCGTGCCGTTGAGGGTCGCCGTCACGACGGCGTCGGCGCGCGCCGTGGCGTTGACGACGAGCAGGGAACCGCTCTCCTTCGTCACGGGGCAGTCGGGGTAAATCCCTTTCAGCACAACATAGCGATAGGTGACGTTGAAGGTCTGCTGAGCGCCCTTGTGGGAAAAGGTCAGGGTGTTCTTGCCGACTTTCAGGTCAATGTGGCAGTTGAAATAGCCGAGCTCGTTGCGCTCGACCTCCTTGCCGTTGAGGGTCAGCGGAAATTCCGGATCGCTCGCGCCGATGATGTTGACGTAGGAATTCGTCGTCGTGAAATTGCGCTGGGACGGGGAGGTGAAGGAAAGGTCTTTCAGCACATACTCGTTCGAGATCGAGCCGTTGAGCAGCCGGACGACGGCGTTCGTGCTGCCCGACGTGTCGGTCTGCATCGCCGCAAAGCCGGCAAAGACATAGCCGACGTCCGGGTGGGAACGCAGGAGCAGCAGCTGGCGCGTCAGCTGGTCGGGATTTTTCCAGCCGGTAAGCTCGCGCCCCACAAGGTCGCCGCGCAGCGTCAGGCAGAGGTCGACGCCGTCGCCGACGGCGGATTCCCACCATTTCAGCAGGGTTTCAAAGGGCAGGACGGGGTCAAGCGTCGAGCCCTCGGTTTCAATCAAAGCGAAGTCGAATTTGCCGTCCTTCAGCCAGTGCAGGGTGTCGGAATAGCCGTCGCGCAGGTCGTGGAACAGGCCGCCCGGCGCGGCGAGCGAAATGCCGGCGGCGTCCTCGTTTTTGTCCGCCCAGACCGCGCCGCATTGCAGGCCGAGATAAAGCTCCGGCGTCTGCTTTTTGACGGCGTCGGCGGCCGAGCGCAGCAGGGCGGTGCGGCTCGCGCGCTCGAAGGCTTGCCGCCCGAGCGTTTCGGCGAGCATCGCCTCCTGCGCCGTCCGTTTCGCCGGCACGGTGTAACCGCCGAGGACGATGCCGTCGAGCCCCTCGACCTTTGCGAGCACTTCGAGCGCGTCAACGGCGGAAGCGGCGTTTGACGCGTCCCGCACGGCAAAGCCGAGATCGAAATCGGCGACGACAAGGACGCCCTGCGCGTGGGCTTTTTCAATTACATCGGGCAAAATCGGCTGCGGCGCGGTTTTCAGCTCTGTGCCGGCAAAGAGCAGGTTGCCGTCCTTGTCCTGCACCGGCAGAATGACGGTCGTCAGCTTTTGCTTCGCCGTCCAGCTGATGGCCTGCTCGATGCCCGCGCTGTCGCCCGCGTCGAGCAGGACGCCGTTCATCAGGTCGGGCTTGATGGCTTCCGGCCGCGGCTGCTGTGCGTCCTCGCCCTCGCCGTCGCTTAACGAGACGACGACCTCATTCGAGACGACGGGCGCGCCGGTTTGCAGCACGCGGGGCAGGGGGATCACGCCGAAGCGGATGAGCAGCGCCGCCGCCACGGCCAGCACAAAAACCGAGCCGGAGATCGAAATTCCGACGATCGCTTTTTTCGACATAACAAGCTCCTTTCGGACAGGAAAACGTCGCGTTTGGCTTCGTTGTATGGAAACTTATCTTCTATTATACCGAATTCGACCGAATGCGTCAACAGCAATTCCCGGAAATTCGCAAAATCCGGCGCAAAAAAGCGGCGCGTGGGGCTTGACAAAGCGATTCGGGTGCGGTATAATGCAAACAGAAAGATTCTTCAGGGCGGGGTGAAATTCCCCACCGGCGGTAATGTGCAGTTTTCTGCAACGAGCCCGCGCGCGCAAGCTGATCCGGTGCGATCCCGGAGCCGACGGTACAGTCCGGATGAAAGAAGAAGCAGTTTCTGCCGCTCCCGTTTTTTGCGGATTTTCGGCATTCTGTCAAAACGCCCCGATCTTTCCGGGCGCTTTTTCTTTTGCCCGAAAACCGCACGCCGCCGGCTCCTCGCCGGGAAATAAAATCGGGAGGTATGTGTTATGAAACAAACGAAGGACATCAAACGGATCGCCGTGATCGGCATGCTCTGCGCGCTGGCGTATCTCGTCTCGCTGCTCTTTCACTTCAAGATCAGCTTTCTGACCTTCGACCTGAAGGACGCCGTGCTCGCCGTCGCCGCGCTGCTTTACGGCCCGCTTTCCGGCGTCTGCGCCGCGCTGGTCGCCGCCCTGCTCGAGCTCGTCACGATCAGCGACACGGGGCTCTACGGCTTTATCATGAACTTCCTCGCCAGCGGGACCTTCGCGCTCGTCTGCGGCCTGCTCTATAAATATCACCGCAGCTTTTCGGGCGCCGTCCTCGCCCTCGTCTTTGCGGCGGCCTCGACGGTCTGCGTGATGCTGCTCGCCAACTGGGGCATCACGCCCTATTACCTCGTGAGCATTGCGAAGGACGCGACCGCGACGGTATCGGCGCAGCGTTCCCTCGTCGTCAGCATGATCCCGACGCTTTTCCTGCCCTTCAACCTCTGCAAAAGCGTATTGTGCGCGAGCGTCACGATGCTGATTTACAAGCCGGTCACGCTGGCGCTGCGGCGTATGGGCATCGTCTCCTCCGCGCCGGCGCACGCCGAAAACTGGGTGCGCTTCGCCCTGACGGCGGTCGTCAGCGCCCTGCTGATTTTGGCGATCCTGCTCGTTTTCTTCCTGCGTCTGCAAGGCTCCGTCGAGGTTTTCACCCACTAATTTCTCGCGACCTATTGACAAAATTCGCACCTGTGCTATAATAAGAAACGGTCGGCGACATACGGCGGCTTTTCGACCGCCTTGTGATTCGACCCCACAATTCCAAAATTCAATACGGTTCCTTATCAAGAGCGGCGGAGGGAACAGGCCCTGTGATGCCCGGCAACCTGTTGCAAAACAAGGTGCCAAATCCTGCGGTTGAAACCGGAAGATGAGGTTGAAAAACTGGCCGCTTCCGAGGGAAGCGGCTTTTTTCAGGAGGAAGAACTATGGCGGAATTCAAATTGTTCACGTCGGAATCGGTGACGGAAGGACATCCCGACAAAATGTGCGACCAGATTTCGGACGCGATTCTCGACGCGATTTTGACCCTCGACCCGAATGCGCGCGTCGCCTGCGAGACCTTTTGCACGACCGGCGTCGTCACGGTGATGGGCGAGATCACCACCCGCGCGACGGTCGATATCCCGAGGATCGCCCGCGACGTCATTCGCGACATCGGCTATACCGACGCGTCGATGGGCTTCGACGGCAACACCTGCGCCGTCCTGACCGCCATCGACGGACAGTCGCCCGACATCGCGCTGGGCGTTGACCGATCCTTTGAGCGCAAAAACGGCGACGCGGACGATTACACCCTCTGCGGCGCGGGGGATCAGGGCATGATGTTCGGCTACGCCTGCGACGAGACGCCGGAGCTGATGCCCCTCGCCCTCTCGCTGTCCCACGCGCTTTCCCGCCGCCTCGCCGAGGTGCGCAAAACGGGGCTGCTGCCCTATCTGCGCCCCGACGGCAAGTCGCAGGTGACGGTCAAATATTGCGACGGCGCGCCCGTTTCGATCGACGCCGTCGTCCTCTCCTCGCAGCACGCGCCCGACGTCACCCTCGAACAGCTGCGCGAGGATCTGCGCGAGCAGGTCATTCGCCCGGTGCTTCCCGCCGCGATGCTAACGCCCGACACGAAATATTTCATCAACCCGACCGGCCGCTTCGTCGTCGGCGGGCCGCAGGGCGACACCGGCCTGACCGGCCGCAAGATCATCGTCGACACCTACGGCGGCTATGCGCGGCACGGCGGCGGCGCCTTCTCGGGCAAGGACCCGACCAAGGTCGACCGTTCGGCGGCTTACGCGGCGCGGTGGGCGGCGAAAAACATCGTCGCCGCCAAGCTCGCCCGCCGCTGTGAGATCCAGCTCGCCTACGCCATCGGCGTCGCCAACCCGGTTTCGGTTTCGGTCGACACCTTCGGCACCGGCGCGGTTTCGGACGCGCGCCTCGCGCAGGCCGTCTCGCAGGTTTTCGACCTGCGCCCTGCCGCCATTATCGACACCTTGCAGCTTCACCGCCCGATCTATCGCCCCCTCGCCGCCTACGGCCAGATGGGACGCACAGACCTCGACGTGCCGTGGGAGCGCACCGACCGGGTGGACGCTCTGCGAAATTCGGTATTGTAAAATCGCGCTTTTTTCGCTATAATAGTATGGAAATTCAATAGGGAGGAACCCGTATGTATCGGATTTTGGACAAGCGCCGCCTGAACGATCAGGTGGTGCAGATGACGGTCGACGCGCCTTTCATCGCCCGCAAGGTGCAGGCCGGCCAGTTTATCATTCTGCGCATCGACGAGCGCGGTGAGCGCATTCCGCTGACCGTCGCGGATTTTGACCGCGCGGCGGGCACGGTGACGATTATTTTCCAGACCGTCGGCGCCACGACGCAGCGGCTCGCGACCTTCGAGCCCGGCGACGAGATCGCCGATTTCGTCGGCCCGCTGGGTCGCCCGACCGAGTTCGGCGCGCCGAAAAAAGCGGTCGTCATCGGCGGCGGCGTCGGCTGTGCGATCGCCTATCCGCAGGCGAAAGCGCTGCACGAGATGGGCGTTTCGGTCGATATGATCGCCGGCTTCCGCAGCAAGGACATCGTGATTTTAGAGCCGGAAATGCGGGCGGTCAGCAATCACCTTTATCTGACGACCGACGACGGCAGCTACGGCGAAAAGGGCTTTGTGACCGACGTGCTCAAGCGCCTGCTCACCGAGGAAAGCTATGACCTCTGCATCGCCATCGGACCGATCCCGATGATGAAATTCGTCTCGAAAACGACCGAGCCGGCAGGCGTGAAAACGCTCGTCAGCCTCAACCCCATCATGATCGACGGGACGGGAATGTGCGGCGGCTGCCGCGTCACGGTCGGCGGCGAGGTTAAGTTCGCCTGCGTCGACGGGCCCGATTTCGACGGCCACCTCGTCGATTACGACGAGCTGATGCGCCGCAACAGCTTTTACCGCGACGAGGAAGCCCACGCGTGCAGATTGGAGGCGCAGATTCATGACTAACATGGCGCAAACAAAAGTCCCGATGCCCGAACAGGCGCCCGACGTGCGCAACCGCAATTTCGAGGAAGTCGCCCTCGGCTACACCGCCGACCTCGCGATGGAGGAGGCGACCCGCTGCCTGCACTGCAAGAATTCGCCCTGCGTCAGCGGCTGCCCGGTCAACGTGCAGATTCCCGATTTCATCGCCCTGATCGCCGCCGGGGATTTCGCCGGCGCGTACGCGAAAATCCGCGAGACCAGCGCCCTGCCCGCCGTCTGCGGCCGCGTCTGCCCGCAGGAATCCCAGTGCGAGGGCAAGTGCGTGCGGGGCATCAAGGGCGAGCCCGTCGCGATCGGACGGCTCGAACGCTTCGCCGCCGACTGGCAGATGCAGCAGCCGCCCGTTGACGCCCAACCGCCCGTTTCCAACGGCATCCGCGTCGCCGTGATCGGCGCCGGGCCGTCGGGTCTGACCTGCGCGGGCGACCTCGCCCGCCTCGGCTACGAGGTCACGATATTTGAAGCCTTCCACACCGCCGGCGGCGTCCTCGTCTACGGCATTCCGGAATTCCGTCTGCCCAAAGAGATCGTCCGGCGCGAGATCGAAGGGCTCAAAGCCATGGGCGTGAAAATCCAGACCGACATGGTCATCGGCAAGGTGCTTTCGGTCGACGAGATCATCGAAATGGGTTATCGCGCCGTCTTTATCGGCTCGGGCGCCGGTTTGCCGCAGTTCCTCGGCATTCCGGGCGAAGGCGCGGTCGGCGTCTATTCCGCCAACGAATTTTTGACCCGCATCAACCTGATGAAAGCCTATCTCGACGGGTACGACACCCCCATCAAGCGCAGCCGCGCGGTCGCAGTCGTCGGCGGCGGCAACGTCGCCATGGACGCCGCCCGCAGCGCCAAACGCCTCGGCGCCGAGCAGGTCTATATCGTCTATCGCCGGTCGGAGGCCGAAATGCCGGCGCGCAAGGAGGAAGTCCACCACGCGAAGGAGGAGGGCATTGAGTTCCGGCTGCTCAACAACCCGAAGCGCATTCTGGCCGACGAAAACGGCCGCGTCTGCGGCATGGAATGCGTCGAAATGGAGCTCGGCGAGCCCGACGCTTCCGGCCGCCGCCGCCCGGTGGAAAAGCCCGGCTCCGAGTTTGTGCTCGACGTCGATTCGGTCATTCTTGCGGTCGGCACCAGCCCGAACCCGCTGATCCGCAGCACGACGCCCGGCATCGAAGCCAACCGCCGCGGCTGCCTCGTCGTCGACGAATCCATGCAGACGACCAAACCGGGCGTTTACGCCGGGGGAGACGCCGTCACGGGCGCGGCGACCGTCATTCTCGCCATGGGCGCCGGCAAAACCGCCGCCGCCTCGATCGACGCATATTTGCAGCAAAACAACTGACGAAAAAAAGGACAGCACAGACGCGTTTTTGACGGCGCCTGTGCTGTTTTTTGCGCAAAAATTTCTCCCCGCGCTTCTGTTTCGGGACGAGTTCGCATATAAAGAAGCAGGGGGGATCATGATGTCGTTTGAAAACCCGCGCCGCGCCGAAAAGCAGTCCGACCCGCGGCTGCGGCTGCTTTTGTTTCATGGCGTTGTCTGCCTGCTGATCGTCGCCTCGCTCTTTGTCGTCAAGCTGATCGGCGGCGACGTCTACGCCGGGGTGCGGGGCTGGTACGCCGATTATTTCGAGGAGGAAACGACGCTGCGCGAGGTGTTCGGCTCCGAGCCGTCCGAACCCGCCGACGAAACCTCGTCCGGGCAGGACGGCGAGCCGGGCGAATTTGTCACGCCGGACGCGTCGTCCTCGCCTGACGCGACCTCGTCCGACGCTTCTTCTGCGGAATCGGAGGCTGAAAGCGAGCCGCAGACTTCTTCCGCGCCCGAAGCGGCGGCGGACGCGCAGGGCAGCGCCTTTGACCTCGCGGCGGTGCAGACCGTGAAAAACACGCGCCTGACCTCGAAAAACGCCCTGCTCTGGCCGGTGCAGGGGACGCTGACCTCCGGCTTCGGCGATCGGGTCGACCCCTTCGGCTCGGGCAAAACGGTGCACCATTACGGCCTCGACATCGCCGCGAACACCGGCACCCCCGTCGCCGCCGCCCTCGACGGCGTCGTTTCGGCGGTCGGGTACGAGGCAAACGGCTACGGACATTACATCATGCTACTGCACCAGAACGGGTTTTACACGCTGTACGCCCACTGCTCGAAGATCCTGCTCTCGAAGGGCGTGACCGTTGCGGCGGGGCAGGCGATCGCGCAGGTCGGCAGCAGCGGCGCGGCGACGGGGCCGCACCTGCATTTTGAAATTCGGGTGGGCGCGCAGAAGATCAACCCCGCCTGGATTTTATCGACCGGGGAGCCGACATGAAATTCCGGCTCTTCGATGTCGACATTTACGTTTCCTGCCTCTTTACCGCCGTCGTCGCCTTTCTGCTCGTGACCGATCGGACGGGGCTGATTTTGCCCACCTTCGGCGCGATGCTGCTGCACGAGATCGGCCACCTGATCGCCATGCGGGCGCTCGGCTGTCAGCCGAAGCAGGTGCGGCTGATCCCCGCCGCGGTGCAAATCGTCGGCGGCGTGCCGAAAAAGACGGCGGACGAGGTGCTCATTGCCCTGTCGGGGCCGCTGGCGAATCTGCTGGTCTTCGCGCTGTTGCTGCCGGTCGGCCTTCTTTTGCATGATCGCCGGGTGATGAGCTGGTCGCTGCTCAATCTCCTGATCGCCCTGTTCCAGCTGCTGCCGGTTCGCGGGCTCGACGGCGGCACGCTGCTTTTCGAAGCGCTCGCCGCCCGGCTGCCACTCGCGCGCGCCGACCTTGTGCTGCGGCTGACGACGCTCGCCCTCGGGGCGGTCGCAAGCGCCGTCGGGGTGACGCTCTGCTTTTCCTCCCGCGGCAATCCGACGCTGTTGCTGCTCGGAATTTATCTGTTGGTCGCGTCTTTGCTCAAGATTTAGTTGAAACGGCGGCGAAAATCGGTTACAATGGAAGCAGAAAAACCGTTGCCATCACCGGGCAGACCCATTTGCCCGCCGTTTTCGGGAGGAACCACATGACTACGCAGGAATTAGAGCGCCTGTTTTTGACGGTGCAGAAGCCGGGGCGGTATGCCGGCGGCGAACGCAACAGCGTCGTGAAGGACAAAAGCAAGGTCGACGTCCGCTTTGCCTTTTGCTTTCCCGACACCTACGAGGTCGGCATGTCGCACCTCGGCATCAAAATTCTCTATTCGCAGTTCAACGAGCGCGGGGATATCTGGTGCGAGCGCGTCTTTGCCCCCTGGATCGATTTCGAGGCGGTGATGCGTGAGCATCACATTCCGCTGTTCGCCCTCGAAAGCCGGGACAGCATCGCCGATTTCGACATCATCGGCTTCACGCTGCAATACGAATTGAGTTACACAAACGTGCTGAATATGCTCGATCTCGCCGGGGTGCCGCTGCGCTCCGCCGATCGGACAAGCCTCGCCCCGCTCGTCGTCGCGGGCGGTCCCTGCGCCGCCAACCCCGAGCCGCTCGCCGATTTCATCGACCTCTTTTTCCTCGGCGACGGGGAGGAGGTCGACCTCGAGCTCATCGACCTTTACAAGAAATACAAGCACAACGGCGGTGACAAGCAGGCCTTTCTGCGCGAGGCGGCGCAGATTCCGGGCGTCTACGTCCCGAGCCTTTACGACGTCGCCTATCAGCCCGACGGGACGATCGCCTCTGTCACGCCGAAGGACGGCGCCCCGGCGCGGGTGCGCAAGCGGATCGTCGCCGACCTCGACCGCGCCTATTATCCCGACCGCTTCGTCGTGCCGTATATCGAGATCATCCACGACCGCGCCGTGCAGGAGATTTTCCGCGGCTGCATCCGGGGCTGCCGCTTCTGCCAGGCGGGTTATCTTTACCGCCCCGTGCGCGAAAAGAGCTTCGAAACCGTCAACCGGCAGGCGCGCGCCCTCTGCGAATCGACGGGGTACGATGAAATCTCCCTTTCTTCGCTGAGCACGAGCGACTACACCCAGCTCGAGCCGCTGCTCAACGAAATGCTGACCTGGACGGAGGACGCCCACGTCAGCCTCTCGCTGCCCTCGCTTCGCATCGACAATTTTTCGCCCGAGCTGCTCGAAAAAATCCAGCATGTCCGCAAAAGCGGCCTGACCTTCGCCGTCGAGGCGGGCACCCAGCGCCTGCGCGACGTCATCAACAAGAACATCACCGAGGAGGAGGTCCTGCGCACCTGCAAGACCGCCTTTGCGGGCGGATACACGTCGGTCAAGCTCTATTTCATGCTCGGCCTGCCGACCGAGACCGAGGAGGATCTCGCCGGCATCGCCGCCCTCGGGCAGAAGATCGTCGACGCTTATTATCAGAATCCCGACCGCCCGAAGGGCAAGAGCGTCAACGTTTCCATCAGTGTCGCGACCTTCGTCCCGAAGCCGTTCACCCCCTTTGAATTCGAGCCGCAGGACCCGATCGAGACCATCGAGCAGAAGCAAAAATTCCTGCGCGGCTGTATCAAGACCCGCAAAATTTCGCTCGGCTGGCACGATTCCTCGACCAGCTTCCTCGAAGGCGTCTTCGCCCGCGGCGACCGACGGCTCGGCAAGGTGCTCGCCCTCGCGCTGCAAAACGGCTGTCGGTTCGACGGCTGGAACGAGTGCTTTTCGCTCGAGCGCTGGCTTGAGGCCTTTTCGCAGGCGGGGGTCGACCCGGCGTTTTACGCCAACCGCCGCC
>CANQSG010000020.1 GCA_947626485.1 uncultured Clostridia bacterium
GAAGAGGACGCAGGAATACTGGCGTATTTCAAGGACGATGACGTAGTCCGGCGGGAAAATCCGCCCACTTCGGGCGCATTGTACCCTGATTGCATTGACTACCCGACCCCCGGCGCATCTCACACCACAAGAAACGCCCCCAACATCCGCCCGGAATCGCCGTCATAATGCAGCACGCCGCGGCGAAGGGCTTCCTCGAGAATTGCGCCGCGGAAGGCCGCGACGTTCCGGCAGGCGTGGTGAATCTGGTGCGGGTCGTCCTTCAGGGACGCCGGGATTTCTTTGTAAATCTGCGTGCGGCAAAAGCGATAGTGCCGCGTCATGAGCGCGCCCGCCTTTTGCCGCAGCCGGTCGAGCCGCGCGCGGGCGTCCGGCGGCATTTCGCCCTGCCGCTCCCTGCGCATCACGAGGATGGTCGGCTCGAAGCCGTCGCCGCGCCGCCGCAGATAGCCGCTTTGCGCGAGGGATTCGAGCAGCTTTGCGTCGTCCTCGCTGCGCTCGCCGCGCACAAGCCGCACGAGCGCCTGCGCTTCGGCGTAGGGCAGCGTGACCGGCGTCTGCCGCTCGATGCCGCCGTATTGGAATTTATATTGCCGGAATTCGATCTCCGGCAGGCGGCGGTCGGCGGGGGTCGGGGTGCAGCCGTGCAGCCCGACGAAGGCGGGCTTTTCGCCCGTGTAGACCTCCATGCCGAGGATATCCCACTCGCCGCCGTTCGGGCGAACGGTGTGCCCCCAGGCGCCCAGCCGCGGGTCGTCGTCCGGCGGAAAAGGCTTTTGCGCAAGCGCCTCAATGGCGTCGGTCTCGCGCATCAGCAGTGCCCAGAGCATGTCCTCATCGGGCTGAAACCCCTCGTGCCAGCCGGGGCAGTTTTCGTTTTTCCACGCGATTTCATACCGCAGCGCGTCGAGCACGGCGTCGGTCAGCGCCGGGGTGAGCGCGCGCAGGTCGTCGTAAATTTGCCGCTGCGCTTCGTTGCTGACGATGAAAAGGTTCGTCTCGTACCGGTCGCCCTTCTGCTTCATCAGCGTCGCCGCGACGAGGTTTTGCAGCTCCTCCTCCAGATACGGAAGCGCCACGCCGACCTCGACCGCCAGCTCCTGTGCCGTCGCGGGCGTCCGGTAGGCGGCGAGCAGCAGATTCTTGCACAGCAGCCGGGAAAGATAATTCCACGGCTCGCCGTCCGCGCCGGTCATGCCGTTCATGCAGAATGCGATGTTTTCGGGTCGGTAGCTGCGCGCACCGAATTCTCTTGCCATTCCCATTCCCTCTTTCAACGATTCTCGCGCACGGTGGAGCCGCTGCTTCACCGTGCTTTCGGTCAGCGAAAGGGACGCCGCGATCTCGCGCACGCTGCGATCCTCGACGTAGTACGCCACGACGATGTCGCGATAATCGCTGCGGATAAACGCCAGCTCTCGCCGGAGCAGCGAGAACCGCTCGCCGTCGAGCAGGCGTTCCTCCGGCGTCGCGGCCGAGTCGGCGATCTCGGCGGCGTCGTCGCAGTCGGCCGCCGTTTCGCGTTGCCGCCGTTTGGCCTTCGCCCAGGCGGCATAGCGATTGTGCGCGATGCGCCAGACCCACGCGGAAAAATCGTCGGGCGCGGCGCCGTTGTGCAGCGACTGCAACACGTTCCGAAGAATGTCCTGCGAAAGGTCCTCCGCCTGCATGCTGTCGCCCGTGCGTTTCAGGCAATAATAAAAAATGCACGCCGCATACCGCTCCGCAAGCGCCGCCGCCCATCCATCTTCCGGCATCCTTTCCGCCTCCCTTCGTTCAAATAGTGTGTCCGCGCGGCATTTGGTGACAAAAAAAGCAAAGCTCCCCGGCGCGGTGGGGAGCTTGGGTTTGGATTCGCGGTCATTCCGCGTCGATCGCTTTCAATTTTTCAGGTTCTTCGCGCAAGCGACGCGTCGTTGGGGAGGATTCCAAAGAGGGATTTTGCGAGGTCGACGCGCTCTTGAAACGGGTTTGTCAGCTTGGAAATCACTTTGCCGTTGCGCGTGATATAGACGTCCTCCGTCGCCGAGAGCAGAAGATATTTGCTGAGATTCATTTTCAGTTCGGTTGCGGTGATTGACATAAGAAAGACCTCTTTTTGTGTTCTCCTGCTTCTATTATATCCAAATCGTGCGATTTCGTCAATACAAATCGCACGAAACCGGGGCGGTTATTTTTTCCTTTTGACGACGAGGACGGCGGCGGCGATGGCGGCGGCGGCGAGGAGGAGCCAGAGCCACCGGAGAGCGGGGGCGTGGGGTTGCGTGGGTTGCTCCGCCTCGGTGGGAAGGACGTCGGACGAAACGGGGTCGGCGTCGGTGGGGGTTGAGGCTTCGGGCGCTGAGGAGACGGCCGCGCCGAGGGGCGGGATCTCCTCCTCGAGCACGTCGCCGCAGACGGTGCAGGTTTTGGTCTGCTTGCCGGCCGCCGTCTCGGTCGCGGGCGTCACGACGACGGGGTCGCCGTATCGGTGGCCGGTCGCGGGGAGGGCGGCGGTGGCCTGCTGGCGACGAACGGCGCGACCTTCGCCGACCCGGGCGCCGCGAGCACCGTCCCCTCCGGCTTCCTCGGCGCGCTGCTCGCCGGCTTTGCGGCGGGTTATCTGCTCAAGGGCTTCGAACGGCTCTGCGACAAGCTGCCCGACGCGCTCGAGGGCATTAAGCCCGTGCTGCTCTATCCGCTCGCGGGGCTCGGCGTCGTCGGCGTGATGATGTGCGCGATCAACCCGATCATGGGCTACCTCAACACGGCGCTCAACAACGGCCTCGCCTACCTCGGGGAACAGAATCTGCTCGTGCTGCTCGGCGCAATCGTCGCCGGCATGATGGCGATCGACATGGGCGGCCCCTTCAACAAAGCGGCCTACGTCTTCGGCACCGCGATGCTGACACAGGCAGTCGAGATGCCCAACCCGGACGTCGCCTATATCATCATGGGCTCGGTCATGATCGGCGGCATGGTGCCGCCCATCGCCATCGCCCTTTCGACCACCTTCTTCAAACAGCGCTGGACGGCCGAAGAGCGCAAAAACGGCGTCGTCAACTACATCATGGGTCTGAGCTTCATCACCGAGGGCGCGATCCCCTACGCGGCGTCCTACCCGCTGACGGTCATCCCGTCCTGCGTCGTCGGCTCGGCGGTCGCCGGGGCGCTGTCCGCCCTGTTCGGCTGCACGCTGATGGCGCCGCACGGCGGGATCTTCGTCTTCGCCGTCGTCGGCCACTGGTACTGGTATCTGCTGTCGCTGGCGATCGGCGCCGTGGTCGGCATGCTGATGCTCGCGCTGCTCAAAAAGAAAGCGAAATAAGGAGGAATTTCCATGGTATCGAAAAAAGTGACGGTCTGCAACGCGCAGGGGTTCCACATGCGCCCCGCGACGGTGTTTGCGGGCGAAATGGGAAAATTTCAGTCCGACGTCACGCTCGAGCATAACGGCAACGCCGTGAACGCGAAAAGCCTGATGAACATTATCGCCGCCTGCATCAAATGCGGGCACGAAATAAACGTCGTCTGCAACGGGCCCGACGAGCAGGCGGCGCTCGACAAGGCCGTCGCGATGATCGAAGCGGGGTTGGGAGAATGAGCGCCCTGCGCGGCATCGGCGCGTCGGCAGGGGTCGGCATCGGCGTCGTGCTCAAATATGAGGACGCCCCGCCGACCTACACGCCCCACGCCGTCGAGGACGTCGTCGCCGAGCGGCAGCGGCTCGACGCGGCGCTCGCCCGCTTCCGCGAGGAGACCGAGCAGCTCGCGAAACGCATGGACGAAACCGGCGCGGACGGGGCGATTTTGCGCGGGCACATCGCGATGGTCGACGACCCCTTCCTGCGCGAGCAGCTGCAAAACGAGCTCGAGGGCGGCAGCTGCGCCGAGCAGGCGCTCGCGACGGTCTGCGACCTGTTTATCAGCATTTTTTCGGGCGCCGACGACGAGCTGACGAAGCAGCGCGCCGCCGACGTCGCCGACATCAAGACCCACGTCTTAAAGCTGCTGCTCGGGGTCAAAAGCGTCGATTTGAAGGCGCTGCCCGAAAACACCGTGCTGCTCGTCGAGGAGCTGACGCCTTCGATGACGGCGGCGCTCGACCGCCCCCACGTCGCTGCCATTCTCACCGAAAAGGGCGGCAAGACCTCGCATTCGGCGATTCTCTCCCGCGCGTTGAAAATCCCGGCGGTGCTGAGTATTCCGGGCGCGCTGTCCGCCCTCGAAAACGGCGAGACGGTCATCGTCGACGGCGAGACCGGCGAGGTTTTCCCCGCGCCCGATGCGGCGCTGCGCGCGCAGTACACCGAAAAGCGGCAACAGCTGCGCGAAAAAGCGGCGCGCGAGGAGGCCTTTCGCGGCAAGCCGACGCAGACGGCGGACGGCGACCCCCGTAAGGTCTACGCGAACATCGGCACCCCGGCGGACATCGACGCCGTGCTGGCGGGCGACGCGGAAGGGGTCGGCCTGTTCCGCACCGAATTCCTCTTTTTAGACCGCACCGCCGCGCCCGACGAGGACGAGCAGTTCGACGCCTATCAAAAGGTCGCGCTCGCGATGCGCGGCAAAGAGGTCATCATCCGCACCCTCGACGTCGGCGGCGACAAGGCCATCCCCTACCTCGGCATGAAGCGGGAGGAAAACCCCTTTCTCGGCTTCCGCGCGGTGCGCTACTGCCTCGCGCACGAGGCGCTTTACCGCACCCAGCTGCGGGCGATTTTGCGCGCCTCGGCCTTCGGCAACGTCTGCATCATGATTCCGCTGGTGACGAGCCTGTCGGAGCTGCTGCGGGTGCGCGCGCTCGTCGGGGAGCTGCAAGCCGAGCTGCGCGCCGAAAACGTCGCCTTTGACGAAAACATCCGCATCGGGGTGATGATCGAGACCCCCGCCGCCTGCCTGATCGCCGACCTGCTCGCGAAGCACGCCGACTTTTTCAGCATCGGCACGAATGACCTGACGGGTTACATCATGGCGGCAGACCGCGGCAACGCCGATGTCGGCTATCTCTACACCGTCTATCACCCGGCGGTGCTGCGCGCGATCCAGCACATCATCGCCAGCGCCCGCCAGGCCGGCATCCCCTGCGGCATGTGCGGCGAAGCCGCCGCCGACGAAACCCTCATCCCGCTTCTCGTCGCCTTCGGCTTAGAAGAATTCAGCGTCAACCCGGCAAGCGCGCTCTCGACGAGAGCGAGGATTGCGGAGCAATCCGCCGCGCGGTGCAAGTTAATTGCAGCCGGGGCGTTGCAATTAACCACGGCGGAAGAGGTGGAGCAGTATCTTCGCCGCGAAGCGCGGCAAAACCGCGCCTGCGGGCGCGGAGTGAAGAGTGAAGAGTGAAAAGTGAAGAGTGGCGGTGTCGCCTGCGGCGACGAGATAAAGAATTCCGGCAAGGCGTGCCTTGCCGGAATTTTATTTCGTCCGCGAAGCGGACACATTCACTCTTCACTCTTCACTATTAGTTCTTCACTAACGAAAAACAGTTCCCTTTTTGAGGGAACTGTTTTTCGTGGCGCGCCGTGTAGGATTTGAACCCGCGGCCTTCTGGTCCGTAGCCAGACGCTCTATCCAGCTGAGCTAACGGCGCTTATGACCTCTGTCACCTGCTTACTATACCACATTCGCGCGAGAAAATCAAGTAGGAAAGGCAAAAAATTTTTCTCTTTTTGTTGTGCGGCGGGGCGGGCGGCTTCGGTCGGGGTCACGCGTTTGTTTTTGCGTCGCGCTCCGCTTGCGCGGCTTCGATCTCGGCGCGCAGGCGAATCTGCTCTTTCGCGGGGTCTTGATAAAGCCGCATCCAGTCGACGCGGTAGTCGATCGGGAAGTCGTCGTCGGGGCGCAGGGTCTTGCCTGCGGGGCAGTTGGGGTCGAAGGGCGAAAAGACCTCGTTGTTGAGGATGATGAACTGAAAATCGTGGAAGCCGTCGACCCCGTCTAAAATTTCGGGGTGAAAATTGCCCTGCGCCGGGTCGATCGGAAACCGCCGATATTCCGTCCCGTCGACGAAAAACGCCATATAGTCCGGGTTCCACTCGTAGCCGTAGACGTGGTAATCCTGTTTAAAGACCTCGCGGTTTTCGAGCTTTAACGCCTTGTCCTGATAGGCGCTTTGGCAGGGGTAACTGCAATGCTTGCCGGCGCCCCATTTGTGCAGGTTGGGGACGATGTAGGCGTCGCCGGTGAAGACCTCGAAAATATCGGTCTCGCACATCCAGGCGCTTTTTTGAAACGGCGTGCGGGATTTCGTCCAGAAGCTCGGCCAGGAGCCGCGCACGAAGGGGATCTTCGCCCGCATTTCGAGGTAGCCGTATCTCCAGTTCATCCTGCCGGCGGTCGTAAAGCCCTCGCAGGTCGTGAAGGGGCGGTCGGGGTCGGTCGCGGCGCTGCGGTGAATTTGCATCAGCAGCTTGCCGTCCTCCATGCGAATATTCTGCGCGCCGTTGTCATAATGGACGCCCGGGACGTTCATCGTGCGTTGAAACGTCCATTTTTCGGGGTCGATGGCGGCGGCGTCGAATTCGTCGTGCCAAACGAGCACCCGCCCCTGCTTGCAGCGGTCGGCGTCGGTGAGGCTCGCCGCGCGGTCGGTTTCCTGCATAAAATCTGCTCCTTTCCGCCGCCTGTCGGTCGGCTTCTATGATTGTAACACGCTTTTTGCGCCTTGACTACCGAAAAAATGAAACAAAATGTGAGGAATATGCAACTTTGCTCGCCCGCGGTCGGAAAACCGACGGAGTGGCGACGAATCCCGCTCAAAATAATTTCTTTCTGTTTTCTGACGTTTGTAAAAATTTTTTCTATTATTTTGCCGTCGACGGTTGCGTCCTTTTGCGGAATGTTGTATAATAGGGAGCGAACTCTTTTCCGGGCTTTCCGGTCGAACGCCTGCGCGCGGCAGCGGCGGGCGCGTTTTTCTCTGCCGAAAACCGGAAACCTTGATTTTGACCTTGGAGGCGCTTTTTCATGTTTCGAACCACCCTAAGCCTGTTGCTGGCCGCCCTGCTGCTCCTGCTCGCCGGGTGCGGCGGCGGGGGGCTCGCCGTCGACGACCCCGACGCGTCGGATCCCCTTTCGGTCATTCCGATCGTCTCCGAGGAGCCCGAGCCGGAGGTTGTCAAAAACCCGCTGACCGGCGTCGAAGACCTCGACCCCGCCGCGAAGGACGCCCGCCCGGTCGCCGTGATGATCAACAACATCGCCCCGGCGCAGGGGGTGCAGACCGGCGTCGGACAGGCCGACGTGGTGTATGAGACCCTCGTCGAGGGCGGCATCACCCGCTATCTCGCCGTATTTAAGGACGTCTCGAAGCTCGGCGACCTCGGCACGGTGCGCTCGGCGCGCTATGCTTATGTCGACCTCGCCCTCGGGCACGACGCCGTTTATTTCCACGCCGGGCTCGACCCGACCTATTGCGCACCCCACCTGAAAGAGACCGGCATCGACGACGTCGACCTCAACGGCGGCGCCGGCGCGTCCTACGCCAAGCGGATGAGCAACGGCCTCGCGCGGGAGCACACCCTCTACACCAGCGGCGAGCTGCTCTCCGCGGCGATCAAAAACCTCAAGCGCCGCGCCACGACCGACCGCGGCGACTGGCTGACCTTCTGCTCGCCGGATTCGCCCCGCGTCCCGTCGGGCGGCGTCTGCAACGCCGTGCGCATCCCGCTTTCCTCCTCCTACGTTTCGGGCTTTACCTACGATTCCGCCACGGGCAATTACAAGAAAACCCAGAACGGCGCCGCCCAGAAGGATTTCCGCTCGGGCGAGCAGATCGCCTTCCGCAACGTCTTTGTCCTGCTGACGACGACGGCACTCTATCCCGACGGGTATCACTGCCGGGTCGACCTGAACAGCGGCTCTGGGTATTACATCTCGGCCGGCGGATTTGAGGCGATCCAGTGGAGCAAAAAGGGGCCGAACAGCCCCCTCGTCTTCACCGCCGGCGACGGCTCCGCCCTGCAAGTCAACCCCGGCACCTCCTGGGTCTGCATCGCCGACCGCTCGGCATCCATCACAATGGAATAATTTTTATCCGGGGCCGTCTGTGCGTGGCTTTCCTTGATTCCCCGGAGCTTTGCCGACATAAAACTTTCCCCCTTTGTCCTCCAAAAAAGCAAGGGGGATTTTTTCCGGGGCTGTCTGTGCGCGGCGTTACCTCATTCCCCGGAGCTTTACCGACATAAAAACTTTCCCCCTTTGCTCTCAAAAAAGCAAGGGGGAATTTTTTCCGGGGATGTCTGTGCGCGGCGTTACTTGATTCCCCGAAGCTTTGCCGACATAAAAATTTCCCCCTTCTGCTCTCAAAAAAGCCGAAGGGGGAATTTTTTTGCGCCATTTTGCGCCTTTTTCGCTTTCCTCTCGTTCCCTGACATCAGGGTAAGACTTCCGTCCTTCTCCATCTTCCTGCCGCGGGGTATCAAGCATAGCCTCGCACAGATTCCGACGGCCTGAAATCAACGGGATAAAAATTTGTTGCGGGTTGCTAATCCCCCGCGAATATGGCGTTCGCGTTTGTTTTTTTCGAGCACGACCTTGACCTGTTCGTAGAGCTGCGGGTTTTCCCGGCGCAGGCGCTCGGTGACGTCCTTGTGGACGGTGCTTTTGGAGACGTGAAACTTCCCGGCGGCGGCGCGGACGGTCGCGCCCGTTTCGATGATATAGGTCCCGAGCTCGACGGCTCGTTCTTCAACCGCTCCTCTCATATCGATCAACCCCTATTCAGCGTTCTTTCTATTGCTATGCGCGCTGTCGGCGCCTTAGAACGCGCCGCGCCGATTTCCCCCGGAATCCCCCGGATTTTCACCGATTTTTCCTCTTTTTTGTCAAGCCCTTTCTTTTAATTTCTGACATTCGGTCAAAAACAGAACGCCTGTTCTTTTCGTTCTTGCAAGAACCGCCAAACTTTTCAGATCGGCGTTGGAAAAGGTTGAAAATCGCGGGGTTTTGTGCTATAATAAAGGGGCAAAAATCGCCGCGGATCCGGCGGTAAAAACACGCGACATCGCAAGGAGGAAACCGATGCAAATCGAATCACTATCTGACGTCTGGACTGCCGTATGTGAGGCCTGCAAGCAGCGGATCACGGAAATCGCCTTCAACGTCTGGATCAAGGACCTGCACCCGCTCGAGCTGCGGCAGGGGGAGCTGGTGCTCGGAAGCTATTCCGACTATAAAAAAAAGATCGTCGAGACGACCTATCTCGACATTCTGCGCGAATGCCTGAAGCAGATCATGGGCGTCGACCTCGACGTCCGGCTGGTGCTCGAGGATGAAAACGGCCGCGTCGTCCCCCAGACCGACGAATCCTCCGAGCAGGATTTTGAATCCTCCTTCACGTTCGACAACTTCATCGTCGGGTCGACCAACCGCTTCGCGCACGCCGCCTCGATGGCGGTCGCCGACAATTCCAACCTGATCTACAGCCCCCTCGTCATCTACGGCCCCTCGGGCGTCGGCAAGACGCACCTGCTGCTCGCCATCAAGAACCACATGTCGCGCAAGTTCCCGGAGCGCAAGATTTTGTACATCCGGGGCGAGGATTTCACGAATCAGCTGATCTCGGCGCTGCACGAAGGGCGGGTCGGCGTCAACTCGATCGACGATTTCCGCGACCACTTCCGCAACGTCGACGTGCTGCTGATGGACGATATCCACTTCATCGCCGGCAAGGAGCAGACGCAGGAGGAGTTTTTCAACACCTTCAACGCCCTGCACCAGAAAAACAAACAGATCGTCGTCACCCTCGACCGCCCGCCGAAGGAGATCAAAACCCTTGACGAGCGCATCCGCTCCCGGTTTGAAAGCGGCCTGTTTGCCGACATCACCCCGCCGGATTTCGAGACCCGCGTCGGCATCATCAAGACGAAGGCCGACCTGCTGGGCATCTCGCTCGACGAATCCATCGTCTTTTACATCGCCGAGCAGATCAAGATGAACACCCGGCAGCTCGAGGGCGTCGTCAAGAAATTGCAGGCCTTTATCAAAATCCAGGGCATGACGCCGACGATACCGACCGTCAAGACCTTTGTGCAGGAGGTCGTCAGCGACACCCAGCCCGAGCCGATCAAGATCGAAAAGATCATCTCGGAGGTCGCCCGCACCTATTCCGTCTCGGAGAACGACATCCTCTCGAACCGCCGGACGGCGCCGCTCGTCCTCGCCCGGCAGGTCGCCATCTACATCGCCCGCGAGACGACCGAGCTCTCCTACAAAGCCATCGGCGAGAGCTTCGGCAAGGATCACACGACGGTGCTCTACACCGTGAAAAAGATGGAATCCTTCCTGCGGGACAACCCCTATGAAAAGGAAATCATCGACGACATCATCAAAAATCTGAAAGCGGAGATGTGACGATTCGCAAGCGCCGGAAAAGCCCGGTTTCAAGGGAAAATCCGGCGGTTTGCGGGAAAATTTGCCCGCCGCGGCACGCGAAAAAATTCCGGCGAATTCTGACGCTGCGTATTCCACAGACTTCACCGCAATTCATCCACCCCGTTCCACGACCCTGTGGACAAGCGGCGCCGCACCCCAAAATTTTCCACCCGCGTCCCCAAAGTTTTTCCGAACCGCTTTTCCCGCGAAGAAACGCAATTTCGGGCTTTTACACCGTTTTCACCGACATGATGAGAATGACTGTAATAAATCCTTCCCTTAGGCGCCGAACCATCCAAAATTTTCGATTTTCCGTTTTTCGCATTCCCGGCGCCGAACAAAAAAATCCGACTTGAAATCTGGAGGCTGGAAGTTATGCAAATCCGATTGACGCGCGAACCGTTGTGCGAGGCCGTCGCCCATTTGAGCCGTGCGGTCTCATCGAAGACGTCCATCCCGGTGCTCGAGGGCATTCTGCTCTCGGCGGAGCCGAGCAAGCTGACGATAGTAAGCTATAATTTAGAGCTCGGCATGACGAAGACGCTCGATGCCGACGTGCAAATCCCGGGCGACGTCGTCATCAACGCCCGGCTGTTCGGCGACATGTTGCGCCGGATGAACGGCGAGCAGGTCACCCTCGAGGTCGACGACCGGATGATGTGCCACATTTCGAGCGGCACCGCCGTCTTTGACATCATGGGCATGCCGTCCTCCGATTTTCCCGAAATGCCCTCGATGCCGCAGAATCAGGCGGTGCAGCTGCCGGGCGAGATCTTAAAAAACATCGTGCGGCAGACGATTTTCGCCGTCGCGCAGGCGGAGGGCACGCGGCCGATCTTGACCGGCGCGAACTTTATCATCGAAAACCGCACGCTGCGCATGGTCGCGGTCGACGGGTATCGGCTCGCCGTCCGCAAAGAGGCGGTCGACTGCGACGAGAGCTTTAATTTCGTCGTTTCGGGCAAGACGCTCGGCGAGGCGGTGCGCATCATCTCCGAGGAAAACGAACCCGTCACCATGCGGGTCGGCGGGCGGCACATCGGCTTTGAAATCAACGGGTACGCCTTGATCTCCCGCCTGCTCGACGGAGAATTTTTAGATTATCAGCGGACGATCCCCGCCCAGTTCAAGCAGGAATTCCGGCTCGACACCCGCGCGATCATCGAAGCCATCGAGCGCATTTCGCTCGTCATCAACGACAGCTTTAAAACCCCGGTGCGCTGCAATCTGACGGCCGATCAGATCCGCTTCACCTGCGCGTCGACGGTCGGGCGGGCGAGCGAGACCTGCGCCATTCAGATGACCGGCCCCGAGTTTGAAATCGGCATCAACAGCCGCTATCTGCTCGAGGCGCTGCGGGCGACCGAGACCGACGAGATCACCGTCCAGTGCAACGACGGCACCGGCCCCGTCGTCTTCCGCCCCGACAACGGCGACGCGTTTTTGTACATGGTCATGCCGATGAGGTTGAAATAATGGAACCGACGGCGGTGCGCATCCACAGTCCGTTTATCCGGCTCGACGCGTTTTTGAAATTTTCCGGCGCCGCCGCGACGGGCGGCCACGCGAAGATTTTGATCGCCGAGGGCGAGGTCGCGGTCAACGGCGAAAAGACCCTTGCGCGGGGCAAAAAGCTGTTTGCCGGCGACCGGGTGACGGTCGATTCTCGCGCGTATATCGTCGCGCGCGACGAAACGACGGCATGAGGATCCACACCTTTTCCTGCCGCGGCTTTCGCAATTTGCAGCCGCTGGAATTTTCGCCCGACGCGGGCATGAACGTCATCTGCGGCGAAAACGCGCAGGGCAAGACCAATCTGCTCGAAGGGCTTTGGCTGTTTACCGGCGCGAAGAGCTTTCGCGGCGCGAAGGACGGCGAGCTGATTCGGTTCGGCGAACCAAAGGCAGAGCTGGAGCTGACCTTCACCGGCGAAGAGGTCGAGAAAACGGCGGGATTGACCGTCGAGGAGCGTAGAGTCGCCTTTTTGCACGGGAAAAAGCTGCCCTCGCCCGCCTCGCTTGCCGGGCAGTTCTGCGCCATCGTCTTTTCCCCCGCCGATTTGTCGCTTGTGCGCGACGGTCCTGCGGTGCGCCGCCGATTTTTGGACCTCGCGATCAGTCAGATTTACCCGAATTATCCCGCGATTTTGCGCGCCTATCTGCGGGCGCTCGGGCAGCGCAATTCGGTGCTGCGCGACTTAAAATATCACCCGGAGATTGAAGCGCTGCTCGACCCGTTCGAGGACGAGCTGGCGGCGCAGGGAATCAAGATTTTGCGCTATCGCACCCGGTATCTCGAACGGCTGCGCGAGACGCTGCCCAAAATTTACCACGGTCTGTCGGGGCAGCGCGAGACGCTGACCGCCGAATACCTTTGCAGCGCCGAAGGGGAAAATTTGCGTGCCGCGCTTGTCGCTTCCCGCCGGCAGGACTGCCATTTGGCGGCGACTTCGGTCGGTCCCCACCGGGACGACCTCGCGCTGCAAATCGACGGCATGCCCGCCCGGAATTACGGCTCGCAGGGGCAAAAGCGCAGCGTCGCGCTGGCACTGAAATTAGCCGAGGCCGACGTGCTGCGGCGCATGACGGGGGAGACGCCCGTCGCCCTGCTCGACGACGTGATGAGCGAGCTCGACCCCGGGCGGCAGGATTACGTTCTGAACCACATCCGCGACTGGCAGGTCTTTCTGACCTGCTGCGACCCGTCGAACGTCGTCAGGCTGGCGCAGGGCGCGGTGTATGAAATGCGCGGCGGCGCACTGCTGCCGGGACAAAAGAGGTGACGGGATGTATCTGCATATCGGACAGGACAGCATCGTCCGCACGGCCGACGTCGTGGGGCTGTTCGACCTCGACCAGACGACGGTCAGCAAGCTTTCGCGCGATTTTTTGCAGTGCGCCGAGCGCGAGGGAAGAACGACGACGGTATCTGCCGAGCTGCCGAAATCCTTCATTCTCTGCGCAGCGCCCCGCAAAAAACCCCGCCGCGCCGGGCAAAATCCGGCCAAACCGGCGGGCGCGCCGGATAAAATCTATATCTCGCAAATTTCCGTCCCGACCCTGAAAAAACGCCTCGCCAAACCCTACAGCGCCTGGCAATCGGGCGAAAATTAGAAAATTTTTTAAGAAAACATTCCGAAAAAAGGAGTAAATAGTATGGTGGAAAAGGAGCTTCGGGTGACGGAGCAGTACGACGAGACGTCGATTCAGGTGCTCGAAGGATTGGAAGCGGTGCGCAAACGGCCGGGCATGTACATCGGCTCGACGGGCGAGCGGGGTTTGCACCACCTCGTGTATGAAATTGTGGATAACGCCATCGACGAGACCCTCGCCGGGTATTGCGACCGGATCGTCGTCGACCTGCTCGACGACGACATCGTGCGGGTGGAGGACAACGGCCGCGGCATCCCCGTCGGCATCCACCCGCAAAAGGGCATTCCGACGGTTTCGGTCGTCTTTACCGTGCTGCACGCGGGCGGTAAGTTCGGCGGCAGCGGGTATAAGGTTTCGGGCGGTCTGCACGGCGTCGGCGCTTCGGTCGTCAACGCGCTGAGCGAATGGCTCGAGGTCGAGGTCTCGGACGGCAGCCACGTCTATCGCCAGCGGTTTGCCTACGGCGACCCGACGACCGACCTCGAACAGGTCGGCGACACGACGCAGACCGGCACCGTCGTCACCTTCAAGGCCGACCCGACGATCTTCACCGACACGACGGTCTACGATTACGACACCCTGTTGCAGCGGCTGCGGGAGCAGGCCTTCCTCAACGCCGGCATCCGCGTCCTGCTGCGGGATAAGCGGAGCGACCAGCCGCCGCGCGAGGAGACGCTGCACTTCGAGGGCGGCATCCGCAGCTACGTCGAATATCTGCTCGCGCAGTCGAAAAAAGAGCGGCTTTTTTCCGACGTCGTCTATTTCTCGACGACCGAAAAGGCCGGCGCGGCCGAGATCGCGCTGCTCTGGTGCGACGGTTACGGCACCGAGATTTTGAGCTTTGCGAACAATATCCACACGACCGACGGCGGCACCCACGAAACCGCCTTCCGCACGGCGCTCGCCCGGGTCGTCAATAAATACGGCCTGAAATTCAAGCTGTTAAAGGAAAGCGACCCGCGCTTGAAAGGCGACGACATCAACGAGGGGTTGATTGCCGTCGTCAGCGTGAAACTGACCGACGCGCAGTTCGAGAGCCAGACGAAGGCGCGGCTCGGCAACACCTCGATCGGAACGCTCGTCAATAACCTCGTCGCCCAGAAATTCAACGAATATCTCGAGGATCACCCGACCGAGGCGAAACTGATCCTCGACAAGGCGATCCGCGCCTCGAACGCCCGCGAAGCCGCCCAGAAAGCGCGCGACCTCGAGCGCAATAAAACCGGCTTGACGCGAGGCGCGAGCCCCGAAAAGCTGACCCGCTGCATCTCGAAAGACGCGACGAAAACCGAGCTTTATATCGTCGAGGGCGACAGCGCCGGCGGCAGCGCGGTCGACGGGCGAAACAGCACCTATCAGGCGATCCTGCCGCTGTGGGGCAAGATGTTGAACGTCGAAAAAGCCCGCGCCGACAAGGTCTTCGGCAACGATAAACTGACCCCCGTCGTGCTGGCACTCGGCACCGGCATCGCCGAAAATTTCGATATCACGAAGCTGCAATACGATAAGGTCGTCATCATGGCGGATGCCGACGTCGACGGTATGCACATTCGCACCCTGCTGCTGACCTTCTTCTTCCGCTATATGCCGGAACTCATCGAAACCGGACACATTTACCTCGCGCAGCCGCCGCTGTTCAAGGTCAGCCGCGGCAAGCAGAGCCGGTACGCCTTTTCCGACGAGGAGCGCGACCGCTACATCGAGGAATTGGGCGGCAGCGAAAAGACCAGCGTCCAGCGCTACAAGGGTCTCGGCGAGATGGACCCCGAACAGCTCTGGGAGACGACCCTCAACCCCGAGACTCGCACGATGCTGAAGGTGCAGATGGCGGACGCCGCCGCTGCCGACGCGACCTTCACCCTGTTGATGGGGGACGAGGTCGAACCCCGCCGCAAATTCATCGAAGAAAACGCGCTTTACGTCTCGGATCTGGATATTTAAGGAGGAACCCGCTTTATGGCAAAACAGGAATCGGTCAGCTGGCCGCGCGACGAGGAAACCATCATCAAGCCGGTGGAGATCGTCGACGAGGTGCGCAACGACGTTTTGCAGTATTCCATGTCGGTCATCGTCGGCCGGGCGCTGCCCGACGTGCGCGACGGGCTGAAACCGGTGCACCGCCGCATTCTCTACACGATGTATGAAAACAATTTAACGCCCAACGTCGCCTACCGCAAGTGCGCCGACACCGTCGGTACCGTGCTCGGCCGCTATCATCCCCACGGCGACGCCAGCGTTTACGACGCGATGGTGCGCATGGCGCAGGATTTTTCGCTGCGCTATCCCCTCATCGACGGGCACGGCAACTTCGGTTCGATCGACGGCTACCCCGCCGCCGCCTATCGGTACACCGAATCCCGCATGAACCGCCTTTCGATGTACATGCTCGAGGACATTCAGAAAAAGACGGTCGATTTCCAAAAGAACTATGACGACCGCCTCGACGAGCCCGTCGTCCTGCCCGCCCGGTTCCCGAACCTGCTCGTCAACGGCTCGTCGGGCATCGCCGTCGGCATGGCGACGAATATCCCGCCCCACAACCTCGGCGAGGTCATCGACGGGATGTGCTTTCTCATCGACAACCCCGACGCCGACATGGCGGAGCTCTGCGAATATATCAAGGGTCCCGATTTCCCGACCGGCGGCGTCATTATGGGGCGGGCGGGCATCCGCGCCGCCTATGCCACCGGGCGCGGCAAGATCATCGTGCGCGGGCGAACCGAGATCGAGGAGCGCTCGAACGGCCGCAGCCGCATCGTCATCACCGAAATTCCCTACGGCGTCAACAAAAAGGCGCTCGTCAAGGCGATCTACGACCTCGCCGTCGAAAAGCGGGTCGACGGGATCGACGACGTCGTCGACTATTCCTCGAAGCGCGAGCACGGCATTCGCATCGTCGTCGATTTAAAGCGCGACGTCAACCCGCAGGTCGTCCTCAACAAGCTTTTCGCCTACACGCAGCTGCAAACCACCTTCGGCGTCATCATGCTGGCGCTCGACGGCGGCCGCCCGAAGGTGCTCACCTTAAAGGAAATGCTGCAAAGCTACATCAATTTCCAGTGCGAGGTCATCGAGCGCCGCACCCAGTTTGACCTGAACCGGGCGCGCGAGCGGGCGCACATTCTCGAAGGCCTGCGCATCGCCCTCGACTACATCGACGAGGTCATCCGCATCATCCGCGCCTCGGCGTCGATCCCCGACAGCAAGGCGGCGCTCGGCGAACGCTTCGGCCTCGACGACGCGCAGACCACCGCCATCGTCGAAATGCCGCTCGGGCGGCTGAGCAACCTCGAACGGCAGAAGATCGAGGACGAATTAGCCGAGAAAAAGGCGCTCATCCGCGACCTCGAGGGCATTCTCGCCGACCACAGCCGCGTGCTCGACATTGTGAAAACCGAGGCGCTCAACCTGCGCGACAAGTTCGCCGACGACCGCCGGACGGAGATTTCCGCCGTTTCGGGCGAGGTCGACATCGAAGACCTCATCCCGGTCGAGGAGTGCGTGCTGACGAAGACGACCGAGGGGTACATCAAGCGGCTGCCGAGCGACACCTACAACACCCAGCACCGCGGCGGCCGCGGCATCACCGGCATGACGACCCGCGAGGGCGACGACGTCGAAAACCTCTTCACCTGCTCGTCGCACGATTACATTCTCATGTTCAGCAACCTCGGTCGGCTCTATCGCCTGAAGGCCTACGAAATCCCCGAGGGCAGCCGCACATCAAAAGGCATGAACCTCATCAACCTGCTGCCGCTGATGCCGGAGGAAAAGATCGTCAACCTCCTGCCCGTCGGCACCGAGCTCGACGACGAGCGCTGCATCTGCATGGTGACCCGCAAGGGCACGATCAAGCGGACGCCGCTCGGCGCCTTCAAAAATGTCCGCAAAACCGGCGTGATCGCGATTTCGATCGACGAGGACGACGAGCTCAGCTTCGTGCAGCAGACCTCGGGCGACGACGAGCTGCTCATCGCGACCCGCAACGGCCTCGCCATCCGCTTCCACGAGACGCAGGCGCGCGAGATGGGACGGACGGCGCACGGTGTGCGCGCCATTCGCATGCAGGACGACGATCGCGTGGTCTCGATGACGGTCTGCGCGCCCGACGACGAGCTGCTGACCGTCACCGAAACGGGCTACGGCCGGCGCAGCCGCGTCGCCGATTATCGCCTGCAAGGGCGCGGCGGCAAGGGCATTCTCAACTATCACGTCGCTCGCTTCGGCCCCGTCGCGGCGACGCTGCGGGTCAC
>CANQSG010000021.1 GCA_947626485.1 uncultured Clostridia bacterium
CCGCCCTGCGGCGCGGCGGGAAGGAGGCCATCCGCTCCAACGTCGCGATCGTGCGGGTGCTGCGCGGCGCGCTGGAGGAAAGCGGCCTGCCCGCCGACTGCATCGGTTTAGTCGAGGACACCGCGCGCGCCTCGGCGGAGGCCATGATGCGCCTAAACGGCCTGCTCGACGTGCTCATTCCGCGCGGCGGCGCGGGCTTGATCCGCAGCGTGGTGCAAAATGCGACCGTCCCCGTGATCGAAACGGGGACGGGGAACTGTCATATTTACCTCGACCGGTCTGCCGACCGGAGCATGGCGGTCGAGATCACCTGCAACGCCAAGCTCTCCCGCCCCTCGGTCTGCAACGCGGCGGAGACGCTGCTCGTCCACCGCGAGCAGGCGGAAGCGCTGCTGCCGCTGGTCGCAAGGCGGCTGGCGGACGGCGGCGTCACGCTGCACGTCTGCGAACGCGCGGGGCAGATCTTGCAGGGCGTCTGCGCGACGGTCCCGGCAAGCGAGGCGGACTGGCAGACCGAATACCTCGGGCTTGAAATGGCGGTGCGGGTCGTCGATTCGCTCGACGAGGCCATCGCCCACATCGCGCGGTACGGCACGGGGCACAGCGAGTGCATCGTCACCTCGGAGCCCGCCCGCGGCGCCCGCTTCCAGCGCGAGGTCGACGCCGCCGCGGTCTACGTCAACGCCTCGACCCGCTTCACCGACGGCGGCCAGTTCGGCTTCGGCGCCGAGATCGGCATCTCGACCCAAAAGCTCCACGCCCGCGGCCCCATGTCCCTGCGCGAGCTGACCTCTTACCGCTACCTCATCAACGGCAACGGCCAGGTGCGGGAATAAGCCCTATTGCAGCAGCTTGATGAATTCCTGCAGGAGGGTGCTGTATCGGCTGTCGTCGATGCAGGCGCGGGCGAGCTCGACGTCGTCGGTGATGATGTTGTCAACGCCGCGCTCGACCATCTTCGTGATGCTCTCCTTCGTGTTGACCGTCCAGGCGTAGAGCTGCTTGCCGGCCTTGTGCACCTCGGAAACCAGCGATTTCGAGACGTTCATCGCCTCGACGCTGAAGTGGTCGGCGGCGGTCAGCCGGTTGATGTCTCCGTAGGCGAGGCTCATGACGTAAACCGTCGGAATGCCGTCGTCGCAGGCCTTCACGCGCTCGAGCACCTCGTAGACCTGCGAGGTGATCACGCAGTCGTCGGCGAAATTCGCCCGCCGGATCTCGGCGACGACGGCGGCCTCAAAATTCGTTTCGTGCCCGGTCGGCTTGAGCTCGATGTTGAGCTTCATGTCGTTTTCCCGGGCAAAGGCGATGACGTCGGACAAAAGCGGCATGTGCGTCCCGGCGTAATCCTTGCTGAAAAAGCTTCCGACGTCGAGCTTCGCGATCTCGTCGTAGGTCAGCTCCCAGCTGTCGGCGTTCACGCCGGCGGTGCGCTTGAAATTCGTGTCGTGGGCGACAAAAATTTTGCCGTCCTTGCTCTGTTGGACGTCGAGCTCCACCCAGTCGGCGCCCAGCTTTTTTGCGCCCTCGAAGGCGGGCAGCGTGTTTTCCGGGTAATACGCCGAAGCGCCGCGGTGAGCGGTGACCTCCACCGTGCGCAGATAGGTGACATCGGGGCTGATCTTGCCGGTGGAGAGCAGGAAGCCCAGCGTCAGGCTGCCCGCCGCAAGCAGGCAGCAAAACGTGACGCGCAGCCCTTTATAGAGCGTCCGGCGGCGCGGATGTTCCGGAAGCTCCGGCACTTCGACGTGCCGCACGGCCTCGCCGGTCTCCGCCTTGCGCCGATAATAGAGGAAGCCGACGCAGCCGTATCCGAGCGGGACGCCGGAGGCGGCGAAGATCGCCAGCGCCAGCACGACGGCGAGCCAGACGGCGGTCGAGCCGATCCAACGCAGCAGAAAGACGCCCGACAGCAGCTTGCCGACGAGGGACGCCGCCGCGGTCAGCAGCAGCAAAAACACGACGCAGACGACCGCCATGCCGAGCTGCAGCAGCAGAAACTCGGCGAAATCGCGCAGGCGTTTGCCCCGGCTTAAGGCGACGCTTTTCCTGCGGGCGTCGGCGAAGGAGCAGCCCTCCAGCGTGAAGTAAAAGAAGGCGTAGAGCCAGCGGCTGACGAGGACGGTCAGTGCGACGGCGAGCAGCACAAACAGGGCGGAAAGCACCCGGTTCGCCCGGATGTAATCGAGGATGAATTCCGGGATCGAGATCGAGGTCAGGAAGCCCGACGCGAGGCCGATGTGCACAAAGGGCAGGAGCAGCAGCACCACCGGCACGAGCAGCACGTTTTTCCGGCGGCAGACCCGCACGGCGTTTTTGGCGGCGAAGCGGACGATCTGCCGGCAGGTGACCCGCTTTTTCTGCACGGCGCAGTCGAGCGCGAAGAGCACGGCGCTGACGTCGACCATCGCGTAAACGGCGGCCAGCAGCAGAATGACCGCGAGCAGCAAAAGCGTGACCGGCCGCCCGAGGAAGGGCAGCAGGTTTTCGAGCGTCAGGTAAGAATACCCCGCGAGCCGCATCGCCAACCGAAACGCCCCGAGCAGCAGCGGCGCGAAAAGCAAAACCGACGCGAGCTTGTACAAAACCTCAAACCCCGTCAGCGCCTTCCCGTTATACCCGACGATCTCCGCAACCCGCTTCAATTTCCGCATAAATACCCCCGCTTTATCCGTCCGCGCAGCGGACACATATAACTTCTTCACTCTTCACTCTTCACTCTTCACTACGATTGAAAGCGTCGCTCTAACGAGTGATGCTTTCAATCGTTATATTCTATCGTATCATCGCTGACCTCCGGCACGTCGCCGTCGTCGAAATGCAAAACGACGTTTTGCGCCGCCAGCGTTTGCTGCAGCAGGGAAACGTCGATCTCGCCGACAGGCACTTGCCCGTCGATCGCCAGGCACGCCGCGACGCCTGCCGCCTGGCCGGTGAGGATGGCGGGCGGAATGACCCGCAGCACGTCCCACGCGTACCCGTCCCCCGCCGCGCAGCGGCCGCAGGTCAGCAGGTTGGGCGCGTGGCGGTTGTAGAGGGTGCGATAGGGGATTTCGTATAAATAATCCCGCCGGTCGAAGTCGCAAATGGCGCCGACCGAATCGGCAAAATGCCGGTAGGTGTCGCTTTCCTGCAAAACGTATTCCCCGGCGATGCGGCGGGAGGTGCGGAACTGGCACATGCCGGGCAGCACCGCCACGTCCCGCGTTTTGCGGTCGTCCGATTTCAGCTTTTCGAGCAGCTCGAGCTGGTTTTCGACGACGTAGCGGGTGACGTCGGCAGGGTCGCCGCCGAAATAGGGTGCGACGCCGTCGGGGTGGCCGTCGCCGTAGAGGTTGGCGTTTCCGCCGGAGCAGTATTGATAGGCGCGGCCGATCTCGCCGCGTTCCGCCGCTTTCCGGCAGGAATCCAGCGTGATCTTGTAGCCGGTGTAGGTGTGAAAATTGCCGCGTTCGATGGTCGGCACCCCCGCGCGGGTCAGCAGGTCGCCGTCGCCGCTCGCGTCGATGAACTGTTCGGCGGTGTAATAGCGCCCGCCCGCCTTGTTTTCGACGACGACCCCGGCGATGCGCCCGTCCTCGGTCACGGCGCGCGAGACAATGCTGTCAAACAGCAGCGTCACGCCTTCATTGCGGCAGAGCTCGGTTAAGGTCAAGGCGAAGATTTCGGCGGAAAACCGGGCGGCGTAGCGCGGCGGCTTCTTGCCCGCCGCCGCATATTCCCGCAGTTTTTCGGCGGGGATCTGTCCGTTTTGAAAATCCGCCGGGACGTCGCCGTAGCCGTACCGCAGCGACAGGCGCAGGAATTCCTCCGCCATGCCGAAGATGATCTGCTTGCCTCTGCCGTTGCACATCGGGACGAAAAAGTTGATCAGCCCCAACGTCGCAAGGCCGCCTAACTTGAGCGATTTTTCGACCAGCAGCACCCGCTTGCCCGCGCGCGCCGCCGCCACCGCCGCCGCGCACCCCGCGACGCCGCCGCCCGCCACCAGCAGGTCGTAATGCCCCGCCGGGGAATAGGTTTGCGAAATGGTTATCGGTTGGTTGTTCATCTGGCACCTCTGTTTTTGATTTGTCCGCGAAGCGGACGTTATTTTTTTCGCGGTTGATTTCTGCCGGGATCGGCAGGGGAACTAAGTGAAAAGTGAAGAGTGATGAGTGAAGAGTGAAGAAGTAAAATCGGCAGTCCTCAATTTGAGGACTGCCGATTTTGGTGGAGACGGAGGGGACTTTAGAGGGGTGTTTTTGCTCTTTTGCGGCTGGTTCCTCTCGCTCTCGGCAAGTCCGGGGAAGCCCTTGTTTTCGGGCTTTTTGGGGGATTGCTTTAATTTTTCTATTTTTCTTTTGGGGGCGGGATTTCGGAAATTCGTCCGAAATTCGTACGCGATTCGCACGCGCGGCGACCGTTTTCCGGGGGCGGTCGGCGGGGGAAAAATCCGCGTCTTGCGAGCGGGTCGCGAGCGGTCAGATCGATTCGAGGATCCGCACGGCGCGCTCTTCCTCGCGGGGGTAAAGGTGCGCGTAGGTCGACCAGGTCGTCTCGACGTTCGAGTGCCCGAGGCGGCGGGCGATCTCCTGAATGTTGATCCCCTCGTTGATGAGCAGCGTCGCGTGCGTATGCCGGAAATCGTGCACACGGATTCGCGGCAGACCGGCGGCGTCGGCAAACTGATTGTTGCGGTTCATGATCGCGGTGTCGGACAGCACGGCGGGACCGCCGCAGACCCGGAAATCGTCGCTGAACCCGCGGCACTGTTTCTGGCGCTCGCGGTGCGCTTCCAAAATCTTCATCAGCTGCGCCGGCATCTGCAGATCCCGGTAGGACGAGCGGTTCTTCGGCGGCGTTTCTTCATAGCACCCTTTGACCTTCTGCGCGATCGACCGCCGGACGTGGATCACGTTGCCTTCGACGTCCGACCATTTTAACGCGTTGATCTCGCCCTTGCGCATGCCGGTGTAAAACGCGATGCAGAAAAACACGTAAAACCCGCAGTCGGTCAGGGTCGTCGCGCGCTGCTCGGCGACGGCGATAAACCGCCGGAACTGCTCGACGGTGTAATAGTGCAGCGTTTCCTGCGGCGTCGCGAAATCGTAGGCGTCTTTGAACCCGCCGAGGGCGAGCAGCGGATTCTTCGGGATGTATTCCATCTTCACGGCGTAGTTGAGCAGGCAGCGGAATTCCCGGTAGATGTTGTTTTTCGTCGTGACTTTGAGATCGCGCTCGGCGATCTGCGTCTTCCAATCCTGCAACAGCTTCGTCGTCAGCTTGTCGATGCGCCGATCGCCGACGAGCGGCAGGACGTCGTGCTTCAAAATGCGTTCCGATTTTTCGAGCGACGAGCGGCGCAGCTCGTGCGACTTGACCGTGATAAATTCGCCGAAGAGCTGCTGCACGGTCATGCTGCAGGGCGCCTTGCGCTCCCCGACCTCGCGCTGCAGCTGCATTTCGACCTGCTTTGCCTCTGCCGCGCCGTAGACCGTCCGGCTGACCTTTTTGTGGTTGCCCTGCGCGTCGGTAAAGCTGACAAAGACCCGGTACTGATACCGGCCGTCCTTTTGCTTGTCTTGCTTGTAAATGGGCATACAAACACCGTCCTTGCATTTTTCGGGACGGCGTGGTATAATAAAGACGCCGTCCGGTTTTTATAATGAGAGTGGGATGGCAAACGGTTCCGCATGGTGTTGCAGCACTGTGCGGGACTTCTTTTTATTTAAGCGCCGAGCGGGCTGTCGACCGCGATCATCGCAACGCGCTCATTCTGCGCCGGGCGCAGCTGCTCCGGCGGCGTCGGCGGCGGGACTTTTTCACCGTCCGCGCGCAGACCGTCCAGCGCGGCTTTGAGCAGCTCGCGGGCGCTCGCCAGCGCGTCGGCGTCATTTTCGCCGCAGGTCGCGCAGCCGAGATCGGGGAACGTGACGGCGATTTCCTGCCCCGGCGCATAGGTCAATATCGCGGGGTAACAATGCTTCATCTGGCATGATCCTTTCTTCACGCGAGCGGGCGGCTGTCGAGATAGCAGGTGTCGGAACTGAGGTCGATTTTGTTGTTCCAGACCTCGCGGCTGTCGATCGCCGGGTCGATGTCCCAAGCCACGCTGTGGGTGTCGTCGAGATAGACGCGGGCAAACCGGGCGCGATCGGCGAGCGGCTCGAAGACCGTGCCGGGCAGCAGCAGCGGGGCGACGTCAAAGAGGCGGCGCTCCCCGTTGTCAAAGCAGAGCGTCAACGTGTAGTCCGGGTTGGCGGTCACCTGCGTGACGGTGCGCCGTCCGGCGGCAAAATAATCGGCGGTGCGGGCGTCAAACCCGCGGGCGCGATAAAAAGCGGCGTCGCGTTTCATATTCTTCCCCCTTTCCGATGTCTTTTTCCCGCGCCCCGAACATTTGTTCTCTATGGATCCTTCCCGCGCGGGGGTTATTGTTTCAGCTTCCGGACGAGCAGCCAGGGGACGCCGAGGATTCGACAATGTTCGAGCCGCTCGCCGACGATCAGGGTCGGCGGGACGGCGGGGTTGATCGGCAGCAGGCGCATCCAGTCCTCGCCGGGGACGTATTCCACACGTTTGAGCGTCGCGAGCTCGTCGTCGTAGAGCACGGCGCCGATCTGGCCGCTGTGGTCGAGGGTGTTCTGTTTCAGGATCAGGACGAGATCGCCGTCCTGATAGGTCGGGAACATGCTGTCCCCCTTGACCTGCAGGACGATGAATTCGGCGGCGGGGCGGCCGTGCAGAAAGACGGCGGGCACCTCGACGGTCTCCCCGACCCAGTTTTCGAGCGCGATGCTGTCATACCCGGCGGCGATTTCGCCGATGACCGGAAAGGTCACATTGTCCTCGCTGATTCGCGGCGCCGGGAATCTATCTTCGGGGTAGTCTTCCCAGCCCATCAGCGCCGCAGGGCTTGTGTCGAGCACACGCGCGATCGCTTCAATTTTATCGGAAGGGATATTTGAAATAACACCGGTTTCATACCGATGAATGGTCTGCCTGCTTGTGCCGATCTGTTTTGCAACTTCTTCAAGCGTCATGTGATGCTTTATTCTTGCCTGTTTTATGTTATCGCCAATCAAGGAAATCACCCCTAAAATCTTCTTTTCATTCCTATCTTACCACGGCGTCACCCGCTTTGCAACATTTTTTTCTAAAATTATGAAAAAAATTACTTGACAAGTAACGCCGGGTGTGTTATGATAATGTCACGCAATAGGTGACTGCGTGAAAGGAAGTGATTGAATGATTAACACGCAAGAGCTGCGCGGAATCTTAGCAAGGAACGGATACTCACAGCGAAAGATGGCAAAAACGCTTGGAATGACGGAAAAAACGTTCTATGCAAAGATGAAAAAAGGCGTTTTCGATTCTGATGAAATCATGGAAATGATTTCGATATTACAGATCGAGCAACCGGCGGAAATTTTTTTTGCGAAAGATGTCACCCAATAGGTGACGGAAAGCAAAGATCAGGATAAAGGAAGGAGGCGAAACGTAATGCTTTATAGTGCGAAGCTGAGTATCTTAAACCGAATGTGCGAAAGAGCGAGCCGCGCAAGCTACCTTATAGACGGCGTCCGTGACGTCGAACAGGGAGTAATAAACAATGCTTCAGACGAATTCATGAATTCAGAAGTCGGTCACATCATAGCGGACAACGATTTTGTCCTCGATGAAGCATATCGCGAGGTCGATCTTTTATTATCAGAGCTGCGCTTATACCGAGAAAGAGAGCAAAAGCGGCTGGAAGCAGAAGCGAGGAAATTGAACCAAGAAATCGGGCTGAATCAAAAATAGAGCCCGACGAGCGGGCTCTGAAAGGCGGGCAGGCAGGCGACGTTTAGTTGTCCGACGGTGGGTTGTCCACGGTCTGCGGGGCGGGTTCCGGCGCGGCGGCGGCGGCGGCCGGTTCCGCGAGCGGCGCGGCAGGCGTTTTCGCATCGGCGAGCGGCTCGGCGCGATCCGGCGCAGCTTGCGCAAGCAGCAGCGCGTGAATGCGATAATCGATGTCGTGGATCTGGTCGAGCAGGCGCAGGATAAACCCGACGCCGACAAACCCGGCGCCGACAAGCGCGTAATTCCCGCACGATCTCATCTCGGCAAGGCACACCGATTTTTCCACGGAATCAGAGGCGAGCCGATAACTGTCGACGTTATAGAAAAAGGCCAAAAAGGCCGCCGTGAGAACCAAGACGCCGACGCCGAAAAATAAATACTGCGAGGGGTGAGGCTTGAAAATGGTATCTTCTTCCATAAGGGGCACGTCCTTCCTCAAAATTCAGATTCCGCATCGCCCGGCCCGCCCGCCGGGGCTATGAAAGCATTGTACCACATTCCGAGCAAAAAGGCAATCCGTCACAAAAGAAAGGAGCGAAGCGAATGACACAGGCAGAATCAGATGCCTTTGAGCGAGCGGTTCAAGCCGTGCAGGCGTTCTGCGAGAGCGTTATAAACTACTTAACACGCGTTAAAAACGACAGAGCGTTGCAGGAACAAATCATCGAGAACATGGAATCCAACACCAGCGCGATCCAAGCCGCCGCCGACACGCTGGAAGCGCTGGGCGACTTGCAGGACGAAGATGAGGCGTATAGAGTAACCAACACAAGAAAGGAGCAAATCACATGAAAAACTATCGGTACATCAACACCGGCGCGGTCGTCACGCTGCTCGACCTGCTCGACAGCGCCGACGTCGACGACGCGCAGGACGTCGCCGTCTTCGACGAGGCGGGCGATTTCGTCTGCCGCTGCGACGGGAGCTGGACGGCGCCCTACCTCGACAGGACGGGCGTCGCGAACAAGCCTGGCACCGGCCTGACGGTCAAGTTCCGGCTGACCGACGCGCCGATGCGCGCAACAAAATAAGGAGGGAACAACATGGCAAGAACCCGAATCGCCCAACCGGCGGACATCGCGACAGCGGTGCGCATGTATTACGAGAAGATCGTGCTGACAAACAGCGACATCAAGGTGCTGTTCGGCACGGATTCGGACACGAGAGTGCAGCGGCTCAAAGAGGCGGCGAAGCAGGAAATGGCTGCCAAGGGCGTCATGCCCTTCGACGCGCACACCGTCTACACCGAGGACGCCTATGCGGCGTGGGGGCTGAGCATCACCGACCTCGAGCGGCGGCTGGACAAGCTCAACCGCCTGCGCGAGAAGCTCGGCGAAACACCGGCAGACCAACCGCCCCCGCCGCCCGAGCGGATCGCATCGCCCGAACCGACCGACGCCGCGCTGCAACCGGCGTCGTAACAAGGGCAAAAAGCAGCCGCCCCGGCACGAGGGCACCGGGGCGGCGGGCGTTGACTTTCCCCACAGAAAGAAAGGCAACAAATCACTATCTATAGTATAGCACGCCCGGCCGGGAAAGTCAACGTTTTTTTTGCCGAAAAAATCGGTTTTTGCGTCCTCGTAATAGGTATTAACAAATCGACCGCCCAAACGCGAAAAAGCAAGGAGCGACGGCATGAAAACGAACCAACAACACGGAACCGTAACCCCCACTCTCTCACGCATAAAATCACAGTCAAAGTCAAGTCAAGTCGAGTATTTGACCCGCCTGCGCCGCATGGAATTCTGGCAGCTGCATGAGATCGTCATGCAGCAGATCGAGGCGGACGCCCTCACCGGCGACGAGCATGAAGAAGCGCGCGGCGTCGCCATGCTCATCGCCGAGGTCTACAAGCTCGCGCCCCACACGCCCGTCAAGGTCGCGGGCAGCACCGTCCCCGCCGCGATGGTCGCGGACGTCTACGCAAAGCTCACCGCCGAGCACGTCCGGCACGTCCTCGACAACTACCACCGCGCGTCGTATTACATCCGGCACACAAAGACCTACCTGCGCACGGCGCTCTACAACGCCGTCTTTGAACTCGATCTGCAAGTCGAGAACCGCGCACGGGTCGAGCTGCCGGGGCTCTTCGCGGACGGGGGACGCTGACATGCCCGACACACACCGCGCGCCCTGCCCCCTGCCCTACGACCCGGACGCCGCCTTCCCCGCCGCGCTCGACCGCAACAACGTAGACGCCGCACTCGAACGCGATCGCCTCCACCGGAGCGACGTCTACGCGACGAAAGAAATCCGCGCAGGCGATCAGCTCGAGGTTGAAATCTATCCGGAATTCCCCCGCACCCTCGGGCACCTGATCCCCCCGGAAGCGAAAGGCAGGCAGCGCAGAGCGCAAAAGAACCTGAACGAAAAGAACAGCCGCAAACAATGCGAGCGGGTCATCAACGCAAACTTCACCGACCGCGACGTCTGGGCGACCTTCACCTATTCGCCCGAGCACGTCCCCGAGACGATGGAGCAGGCGCAGCGCAATATCCAGAATTACATTCGCCGGGTCAACCGCCGCCGCAAACGGCAGGGCTTGCCGAACACCCGCTACGTCTACGTCACCGAGCGCAGCCCGAAAGGCCGCTGGCATCATCACATCGTCATGGACGGCGGCCTGCCGCTCGACGTCACCGAAAGCTGCTGGACGCTCGGCAAGCGGAATCAGGTGCGCCGCCTCGCCAAGGACGAAAACGGCCTGTCCGGCATGGCGCAGTATCTCACAAAGGCGCCAGGCAAGCATGCCGAGCAGAAGGGCGTGAAGCGCTGGGTCGCGTCGAAGGGCTTGCAGCAGCCGGACGAGCGGGTCAATCACTACAAATTCCGCCGCCGCCAGGTGCGGGAAATGGTGCGCGACGCCGCCGCGATCCGCCCGCAGATGGAACGCTGGTACGCCCCGGAGGGCTACGTCTTCACCTCGGCGCAGGTGCGCTATAACGATTTCAACGGCCGCTTTTACGTCTACGCCCGGCTGCGCCTGCCGCCCGGACGCGCCGCGCCCGCCAAACATTTCCAACCGCCGAGCGGTTCGAAATAACAGCAAATAACAAAAAGGAGCGAAAAACATGAACGGAATCTTGTTAACCGGCATTGAACTGTACATCGCGATCTGCGGCTTCTTGCTGCTGAGCGCCGGGGCGATCATCGCCGCGCTCGGCTGGCTCTTCGCCGACGAACGCCGCGAAAAAGCCGAGGCCGCCCGCCTCGAGCAGGAACGCAAGCTGATCCGCCAGCGCGAGCTGATCCAACAGCTGACCGCCCGCCGCGCCCTCGAGCAATACATCGCCGACACAACCGAGCGGGAAGCGGAGGAGCGAAAAGACTATGAGCAGCCGAGAATTGTTTGTTGACAACTTCGCCGGCGGAGGCGGGGCGTCGACGGGCATCGAAACGGCGATCGGCAGGAGCGTCGACATCGCGATCAATCACGACCCGGACGCTATAGCGATGCACCGCGCGAATCACCCGGCGTCGAAGCACTACTGCGAGGATGTCTGGCAGGTCGACCCGCGGGAGGCCTGCCAAGGAAACCCGGTCGCGCTGGCGTGGTTTTCGCCGGACTGCAAGCACTTTTCCCGCGCAAAAGGCGGCAAGCCGGTCGACAAAAACATTCGCGGGCTCGCCTGGGCGGCGATCCGCTGGGGCTACGAGGTACGCCCGCGCTGCATCATGCTCGAAAACGTGCCGGAAATCCGGACGTGGTGCCCGCTCGGCGCCGACAACCGCCCCATCAAAGAGCGGATCGGCGAGACATTTGAGGGCTTTATCCTCGCGCTGACGAGCGGGCTGCCGAAGGATCACCCCGCCTTCGCGGAAATGTGCGATGCGCTGTACGTTGACCCGGATTCACCGACGGCAGACGCCCTCTCGCGCGGGCTGGGCTACACGGCGGAATATCGCACGCTGCGTTCCTGCGACTACGGCGCGCCGACCACCCGGACGCGGTTTTACCTGATCGCCCGGAGCGACGGCAAGCCCATCGTCTGGCCGGAACCGACCCATGCGCCGAAGGACAGCGAGGCGGTCAAGCAAGGCAAGCTGAAACCATACCGCACGGCGGCGGAATGTATCGACTGGAGCCTGCCGACAAAAAGCATCTTCGAGCGCAAAAAGCCGCTCGCCGATGCAACCCTGCGCCGGATCGCCAAAGGAATCCGAAAATTCGTGATCGACAACCCGGAACCATACGTCATCGCGACGGGCGCCGGCGGCGTCGCGCCGACCCTGATTCAGTACCACGCCGAGCGGAACAAAAGCGAAACGCGCGGGCAGAGCGTCGAAAAGCCGATCATGACCCTCGACGCCTCGAACAGATACGCGTTGACTTGCGCGCACGTCATGACCCTGCGGAACAACATGGACGGGCAGCGAGCGGACGAACCGCTGACGACCATTTCGGCAGGCGGCGAGCACCACGCCGCGGTGAAGACCTTCCTGGTTAAATATTTTTCATCCGGCGCGGCAAAATCGGTTGAAGAACCGCTCGACACCGTCACGGCAAAAGACCGGTTCGGGCTGGTGACCGTCCACGGCGAGCAATACGCCATTTCGGACGTCCGAATGCGCATGCTGCAACCGCGCGAGCTGTTCAACGCGCAGGGCTTCCCGGCGGATTACATCATCGACGTGGACGCCGACGGAAAGTCGTACCCGAAGACAAAGCAAGTCGCCCGCTGCGGCAACGCGGTCACGCCGCCGGTTCCCGCCGCCATGGTGCGGGCAAATCTGCCGGAATACTGCGCGTAAAGCGCGGCGCAAAAAGGCAACGGAAAGGAGCGGAAAGACATGCGGCAAAAATTCAACGTCTGCCCGCGGTGCGGATCGTATCTCGATTACGGGGAAATTTGCGACTGCGCACGAGCGGATCACAAGGACGCCGACCCGGCGAGCGGCGCGCAGACCGCGCCGCCAAAACGGGCGGACGGCGCCGGACACGGGAAGGAACGGCGCCTATGAACAACCATCCGAATCCGCGCGCGGGTCGCTTCCCCGAGCGGCTCCGCGCGCTGCGGGAAGGCCGCAGAATGAACCGCCGCGCGCTGGCGGAGCTCTGCGGCCTGAGCAAAAACATGATCGCACAGTATGAAGCAGGTCAGAAAATGCCGTCCGTCGAAACGCTCGTCACGATCGCAAACTTTTTCGACGTCTCGGTCGACGAACTGCTGGGGCGGAAATGAGAAAGAGGGCAACGAAATGGAAAAATTCGACCTTTGGCCGCTCAACGAAAACTACACGGAAATCCTGCGGCTGGACATGCTGCTGACCGCCGCGGAAATTCCACACACGCTCGACCGCATGTTCGACGGCTGGATCGTATGCTATCCGACGCGCAAACACCCCGAGCTCGTCTGCGACGCGATCGAGCATCGCGGCAACGCGTGGGACGGCAGCGACATCATCGAGATCATGGGCTTGTGCGGCGACGAGGACGTCGAAAACGGCCTGACCGCGCAGGAAGTCTTTGACCGGATCAAAACAGACTGGATTGCAAGAGGAGGAACTAAAAATGCGTGAAATCTTATTCCGCGGCAAGAGAATGGACAATGACGCGTGGGTCTACGGCGACCTGCAGCGCGACCTCGACGACGGCTGGGTCGGCATCGTCGGCCAGCACAGCAGGGATCCCTTTTTCCCCGTCGACCCGGCGACCGTCGGGCAATACACCGGCCTGCGCGACAGCGAGGGCGACCCGATCTTCGAAGGCGATATCCTTTCCGCGCATTTCGACCCGGACTACCCGGAGGTCGAATCCCGGTATCTCGTGACATTCCGCAACGTGGCCTTCACGCTCGTAGACAAAAGCGGCTTGTTTTGCGACCTTTCCGACGGTTTCGAAAAGCAATTCAAAGTCATCGGCAACACCCACGACACCCCGCGGCTGATGGGAGGGACGAATGAGGCATGAAATGCCGTAACTGCGGGAAGGAGTTTTTCGAAAAAACGGTCATGCAGAAATACTGCTCGGTAAAATGCCAGCAGATTTATCGAAGGACGCACGATCTGAACGCGGAGAGCCCGGCAATCACCTTTTCCTGCGCGAAATGCGGCAAGGTAGTCACCACCGAACCGGGCACCGGCGACCGGCGCATGAGGTTCTGCAGCGCCGTGTGCGAGAAGAAATACTGGCGGCACCCGCATTGGGAGCGGAAAGGCACGATGTTTAACGCGCCGGGCTGGCAGCTGAAACAGCGGGAAAACAAATGCTGATTTTAATAACGAAAAAGTACTTGACAAATCCAAACCGCTCGCGTATAATGGAACCGGGAAGGGGGAAAGCTGGCGGTGCATGAGATTTATTTTTACCGGGGCAAGGACGGCAAAAGTCCGGTCGCAGAGTACCTCCGGGAGCTGGCGCGCCGGAGCGACAAGGACAGCCGCATCAAGCTGCACAAGATTCAGGACTACATCAGCGCCCTGCGGGAATACGGGCTGCAGCTCCGGGAGCCGTACATCAAGCATCTGGACGGCGAAATCTGGGAACTGCGTCCCCTGCGCGACAGGATCCTTTTTGTGGCGTGGCACAACGGCAGCTTTGTCCTGCTCCACAGCTTCCTCAAAAAAACGCAGAAAACCCCGGCGCGGGAAATAGAACAGGCAAAAAGAGAGCTTGCAGATTTGACAGAAAGGGGCGTTGACAATGCATAACAGCGCGATAGGCGAAACGTGGGACGCGCTCGAGAAGGAGCTTTTCACGCCGGAGGAAATCGCCGCCAGCCGGTTGCGGGTGGCGCTGATCGGCGAGCTGATCCGGGCGCGGCAGGAAAAGGGCATCAGCCAGAAAAAGCTCGAAGAATTGAGCGGGGTCAAGCAGCCCGTCATCGCCCGCATGGAAAAAGGCAGCACCAACCCGCAGATCGACACGCTGCTGAAAGTTCTGGCGCCGCTCGGCAAGACCCTCGCGATCGTCCCGCTCGACCCGCCGAAATAACGCAAAGCCCGGCTTCCCCGCCGGGCTTTTTTTCTGTCACAAACCCGCCGCAGAGCGCGAAGCAACGCCTTCGCGTTCTTTTTTTATGCGAAGAAAATTTTTTCAAAATCCCGCCAGTGGCGGGCGCAGGCATTTTGAACTGCGCTAAAATAAGAAATAAAGATTCCATATGCTGCGCGTCCGCGGCTTGTTTTGCGCAAAAAGCGGCGGGTGCAGGACGCGGCGCGCGCTGCGCGGGGGCGGTGGTATGGCGCGGCAATCGAAATACGACACGGACATCAAGCCGTATCTGGACGACATTCGGAAAGCGGTCGAGGCGGGGGCGACGGTCGAGGAGATCGCCAAGGCCTTCGGCATCGCCCAAAGCTCGATTTATAAATACAAAGCGGAAAAACAAGAATTTGCGGAGGTCTTTGCACGCGGGCGCGCGCGCGTCGTCTTTGACATCAAGGCGGCGCTGCTGAAAAAGGCGCTCGGCTACGACTACCGGGAGCAAAAGTCGGTCGGCAAAAAGGATAAGGACGGCGAAAACATCGTCCTTGTCGAGACCTACACGCGCCATTGTCCGCCGAGCGAGACGGCGGCGGCGATGTTACTTCGCAACTACGACAAGGACTGGATCGACCGGGACAACGCCTCGGCGCGGCTCAAACAGCAGGAGCTCGAGCTCAAAAAAGAGATCGCAAAGGCGAACAACTTCGACCTCAACGTTTAGGAGGGGCAGCATGGCAGAGCGGAATTATTACGTCGTCAGCGGCGACAACTGTCTGTTCGAGGCGCTCACGAAAGAGCAGACCCTCGCGGCGATCGAGCAGGCGGTCAACACCGGCAGGATTTCCGACGTCGACGCCGGTTTTGTGACGAAGATCAAGGAGCAAAACAAGGGCGCCGGGCTGAAATTCTGGGTCGGCACGCAGGCGGAATACAACGCCGTCCGGACAAAGCAAAACAACTGCTTTTACATCATCACTGACAGCCCCGACGCCGTCGCCCAGCTGCAAGCGTCGGTCGATAAATTGCAGGCAAGCGTCGACACCTTAAGCCGCTCGCTGTCCGAAAAATTCACAAACGACGTGCTGTTCGAATCCGAAGAGGGCATTCCGAACGGCGATTTCGGCGCGTCGCAGAAATATATATGCGGGACGCTGGAAATTTACGATTTTGTCGACATCAAGTGGGATTCCGCTCAATATTACAACGTCCGCTGCCGTGTGCAGCAGGCGCCGAATGACAACACGCTTTACTACATTTTCGGGAGCTCCTGCGGAAGGGGCGCAACCGGAGCCGATGCGATAACGCTTTACAACATCAACCTGCAATACAGGTCTGTATCGACAAGGGTTGTGAAGAACAACTCGAGACGAATCTTGCTGCAAGATTCTGCAGGGACTATGACGTACGACGTGCCGATCCACAAGATCATAGGCGTCGAGCGGAACGGCAGGGCGCCGGATCAGGCATAATTTTGACGCGCTTGACGCAAGGGAGCTGACACCATGAGCGCATACCTCAACGGCCGCGACGTCTCGGTCTCGGTGGATTTTAACGGGGTCACGGCGATCGACGATCACCTGTCGTGGGACAGCGACAATCCGGTCGAAAACCGGGTCATCACGCAGGCGATCTTCAACGGCGGGATTTTTTGGCCGACATCCTTCGAGCAGGTGCATAAAATTCTCATCAACGGCCTCGCCGAGCTCGCCTTCCCCGTCGGCTCGATCCTCAAGGTCACCGACGCCGACACCGGAAACGTCTTGCGGTGGATGGTCGTCGACTACAACCACCCGCAGCGGGACGAAACAGACCCGTCCTTCCGCTCGCCGACCGTGACGCTGCTGCTGGACGACGTCTACAGCAAGGCGGACAGATCCGCCCTGACGCTGCAATACGACGCCGGCGAGGCGCTCTATTACTGCGCCGAAGCGCTCGAGGCGGGGACATACCACTTCGTCAACGAATACGCCGAGAACCAGATCGCGGCGGGGACGTATCAGTTCACCCTCGCGCAGAACGTGCCGAAAGGCGGGCAAATCTGCCTGAAAAGCGCCAACACGACGAAACCGCTCACGGGCACGCAGGTCACGACCTACGCGTCGGTCGGCGCGGATTCGCCGCTCGAGGACGACGTCGCGATCACCGAAGGCGACGGCGGCACGCTGCTCGGCACAACGAGCGGTGCGACCGCGACCGAAAACATGAACAATTTCACCCGCGTGCTGTTCGGCTCCTCGAACTACGCGCAGAGCGCCATGCGGCAGTGGCTCAACAGCGCCGGCGCGGCGGGCGAGGTCTGGACGCCGCAGACGGTTTTCGACCGGCCGCCGGCATGGGCGAAAACGCAGGCGGGCTTTTTGCACGGTCTGCCGGAGGATTTCCTCGCTTACGTGCAGACCGCGAGCATTCCCTGCGCGGGCAATTCGGTTTTCGAGGTCGACAGCCTCGACGGGACGACCTGCAAAAAGGACACGGTTTATACCGTCAAAGACCGCTTTTTCCTGCCATCGCAGCCCGAGATGTACGGGACGTATGACAACAACGCCGTACGGGACGGCACGATTTACCGGCTTTGGAACGAGGTCGGCGCGAGCATCCCGAAAACGGTGCAAGACCTGCTCAACACCGCGCGGCGGTACGCGCTGCGGTCGAATAACCGCTGGACGCCGACCGCGGCGAAGATCGTCAACGAAGAGGGCACAGTCGCAACCGCCTACGCAAACATGGACACCTATGCCGTCGCGCCGGTCTGCGTGATCGGATAAGACGCGAGGAGGGAGAACATGCAGAACGACATTTACGAGCGGCTCGCGAAGATCGAGCGGGTCACAAACGCGCTGCAATCCGGCGACGCCGGGATCCTCTGGGCGGCATATAAGGCCGCCTGCGCCCGCGCCGACGAGACAGAAGCCGCGGCGTTCGCCCGGAAAATCCGGGACAAAATGCTCGAGGAATCCGACAAGCGCATGGCGCTCGACCGGCT
>CANQSG010000022.1 GCA_947626485.1 uncultured Clostridia bacterium
GGTTTCGGCTGATCCTTGAGCCCGACGGCGGCCTGCGCATTCGCAACGGCGTGTTTTACCGCCGCGAGGCCGTGCTGCACCGCGACCGCGTCTCCTGCGTTTCCGCGACCCGCACCCCGCTGCTCGGCGCCCTGCGCGCCGTCACCCTGCGCATCGACACCGAAGCCGGGCGGGTCGGCCGCGCCGATTTCAGCTTTTTGGTGCACACCCGCGACTACCGCACCGTCGCCCGCGAGCTGCCCGTCACCCGCCGCGCCGTGACCTATCGCGCGGGCTTTTCCAAGCTCGTCCTGCTCTCCGCCGCGACCTCGTCGGCCGTTTCGGGCATTCTCATCGCCGTGCCGCTGCTCAACAAGTCCGCAAAGCTGCTCGGCGTCGGCGTCGAGCGGCTGCTGCTGCCGCAGCTCGACCAGATCAACGAATGGGGCGACGAGCTGGGCGTCTTCCGCTTCGTCCCGCCCGCCGTCAACGCCGTCACGCTGCTGCTCGTCGGGGCGTATCTGCTCTCCTTCGTCTGCACGCTGGCGCGCAATCTGCGGTTCCGCATCCGGCTCAACCGCGACGAGATCGCGATTCGCACCGGCCTGTTTTCCCGGCGCGAGACCGTCTTTCGCAAGGCGGCGGTCAACAATGTCACCCTGCTGCAAACGCCCTTTCTGCGGCTGCTGCGCCACCGCATGCTGCGGGTCAGCATCGCGGGCTGCGGCGAGAAAAAGCAGGAGAGCGCCGTGCTGCTGCCCGCCGCGCGCGACGACGTCATCCGCACCCAGATGGCGGCGATCTTCGGCTTTCGCCCATCGCGCGACCCCGCCGTCCGCCCGCCGCGGCGCCTGCGCCGGCGGTTCTGGCGCTGGCCGATTCTCGGGTTCGCCCTCGCCCCGCTGCTGACGCTGCTCGCCTGCCGCCTGTTCCCCGTTTTTTCCTCCCTGTTCCTCTTCGCCCTGCCGGCGGCGCTGCTCTTTTTGCTCTACGCCGTCAGCCTCGCGCGGTACAACGGCCGCCGCTCGGGCTTGACGCTCGACGCCGCCCTCTTTTCCGCCCGGACGTCCCGCCGCTTTTCGATCGTCGAGCTGCACTGCCCGCCGGAACACCTCGGCGTCTGGCGCATCCGTACCCTGCCGGTCGATCGCCGCCTGGGCTGCTGCCGCGTGAAGGTCACCGTCCGCTCCCAAAGCGCCGAATCCGTCACCCTGCGCCACCTCGACGCCCCCGCCCTCGCGGCAATTTTATCAAAATTTTACGCCCTCCCTCTTTTTTTAGACGCTGCCTCCTGATTTCTTTTCTCACCTTGATTGCCCGGTGCTTGACCTTTTTATCCGCTGCCACCTGATTTCTTTTCTTTCCTTGACCGACCCGGTGCTTCCCCTTTTTTAGCCGCTTCCTCCTGATTTCATTCCTAACACTAATCGCCCGGTGCTTGACCGGTTTCAGACTTTTTTCGACCGATTTCGCCTCGTTTTTTCTGACTTTTCAAAGGAGACCGCCATGCAGCTGCTCTGCGCCAATCTGAAAAAAGCCTTCGCCGACACGGTGTTGTTCGAGGACGTCTCGTTTTCGGTCGCCGGGCGGGACAAGGTTGGCTTTATCGGCGTCAACGGCGCGGGCAAGTCGACCCTCTTTAAAATCCTGGCCGGACAGCTCGACCCCGACGACGGCACGATCTCCAAGACCCGCGACCTGCAGCTCGGCTACCTCGAGCAGCACCCCGTCGCCGACGGCGACGTCACCCTGCTCGACGATGTGCTGACCGCTTTTTCCGACGTGATGGCGATGGAGGACGAGCTCGCCGCCCTGCACGCCGCGCTCGAACAAAAAGGCGCCGCGCAGGATAACGCCGCCCGGACCGACCCGGAAACGGACAAGCTCATCCGGCGGCAGGCCGCCTTGCAGGAGCAATTTTTGGCGGCGGGCGGGACGCACTACCGCGCCCGGGCGCGCAGCGCCTTGACCGGCCTCGGCTTTTCGGACGCCGAGCTTTCCGCCCCGGTCGCGCGGCTTTCGGGCGGCCAGCGCACCCGCGTCGCCCTCTGCAAAGTCCTGCTGTCCAACGCGAACCTGCTGCTGCTCGACGAGCCGACCAACCACCTCGACATGGACGCCGTCGAATGGCTCGAGAATTTCCTGCTGAATTATAGCGGCGCCTTTCTCGTCATCTCCCACGACCGCTTTTTCCTCGACCGGGTGACGAACCGGACGTTCGCCCTCGAAAACCGGCATTTTCGCTGTTATTCCGGCAATTACAGCGCCTATCTGACCCAGCGCGAGAACGAGCGCAAGACCGAACAGCGCCGCTTCGACGTCACGACCCGCGAAATCCACCGGCTCGAGGCCGTCGCCGAGCAGCAGTGGCGCTGGAAGCACAAGAAAAACAAGAAGACCCACACCCTCGACCACACGAAAAAGACGATCGAACGGCTCGAGGCCTCCCTCGTCGAGCCCGACCGCGACGCGCCGGCCGTCCGCTTCCGCTTCCGCGCCGCCCCGGGCGGCACCGCCCACGTGCTGCAGGTCGAAAACCTCGCCATGTCCTTCGGCGAAAAGCCGCTCTTCGAGCACGTCGATTTCGAGCTCAAAAAGGGCGAAAAGGTCTTTCTGCTCGGCTCCAACGGCTGCGGCAAGACGACGCTGCTGCGCATTCTGCTCGGGCAGCTCGCGCCGACCGCCGGCCGCGTGACCCTCGGCGCGCATTTGCAGGTGGGCTATTCCGACCAGATGAAGGAGACGCTGCACCGCGAAAAGACGGTGCTCGACGAGGTCTGGGACGATTACCCGGCGCTGACCCAGACCGAAATTCGCAACGCCCTCGCCGCCTTCCTCTTTCGGGGCGACGACGTCTTTCAGGAGATCGGCTCCCTCTCGGGCGGCGAGCTCGCGCGGGTCGAGCTGACGAAGCTGCTGCTGCGGCAGGTGCATTTTCTCGTCCTCGACGAGCCGACCAACCACCTCGACATCGCCTCGCGCGAGGCGCTCGAAGCCGCCCTGCTCGATTACGACGGGACGGTGCTGCTCGTCTCGCACGACCGCTATTTTATCAACAAGCTCGCCGACCGCCTGCTCTGCCTGACCCCGTCCGGCGTCACCGATTTTCGCGGGAATTACGACGATTATCTCGCCGACCGGCAGCAAAAAGCCGCTGCGCAAGCCGCCGCGCCCGCGCCCGAAACGCCGCCCTCGCCCCGCCCGAAAGGCGGCGACTACGAAGCGCGCAAGCGGGCGAACGCCGCGCGAAGAAAGCTGCAAACCCGCCACGCGAAGGTCGAAGCCCGCATCGCCGAGGCCGAGCAGCAGCTCGCCGCCCTCGCCGCCCAAACCGAAGACCCCGCCACCGCCGCCGACTACGTAAAACTAAGCGAAATCGCCGCCCAATCCGAAGCCCTCCAAACCGACCTCGACGCCTTACTGACCGAATGGGAAACCCTCCAGCAAGCCATAGACGAAGCCGAAACATAACCCCGCGCCCCAACCCCACCCGTCTTTTTTTCACTTTGACAGCGTTTCACGTGAAACACCCCGCCGCACCCGAAGCGCAAATTTCAGGAAACCATTTATAAATCCGTCCGCGCAGCGGACACCGCCACTCTTCACTCTTCACTCTTAGTTCTTCACTTCCGCGCCGCAGCGCGGCCGGTCGCGGCGCGGCCGCAAACTTGTCTGAACTCACTGAAAACACCGCCGCGCACTCGTGAATCTTGCTGTTTTTTATAACGGACTTTATTTTGTCTTGCCTTTCTGGGTCGTTTATGTTATGCTAAAGAAAACAGAAAAGGTGGTCGTTTTATGTTTAACAATATCGGACAGAAAATTAAAACGCTGGCAAAGGTGCTCTGCGGGCTCGGAATTTTTATCTCCTGCCTCGCCGGCATCGTGAATATGCTGCGGCCGGAAATCGGCAATCCGCTGACCGGACTGGTGCTGATCGTGGTCGGTTCTTTGGGTTCGTGGGTCGGCTCGTTTATGACCTACGGCATCGGGCAGCTGATCGAAAACACAGATATCCTCGTCTCGATGAGTCGGCAAACGCCGCCGCCCATGCCGGTTTATCTTCCGCACCCCGGCTCGACGCCTCCTTCGCCCGCGCCCAGCGCCACCCCCACCTCCGGCAACGCCTCTGCATCCTCCGGCACACCCGCCCCTGCCGGCAAACCTGTACCCGTCGACAAGCCTGCGCCCGAAAGCACAGCTTCGTCCGGCAGCGCTCCTGCAGCGCGGCCGCCCATCGAACACAAATGGCGCTGCGACGGTTGCGGCAACCTGATCAGCGAAATGGTTTGTCCTTATTGTAACACCGTCACGCCCGGCGCAGAAGATTCCCCGGCGAGCAAAACCAAAAATTCTTAAGCCGGGAAAAGCGAAACGAGAGAAGTATTTCAATAGAAACGACAGGAGATCAAACCATGAAATCTTCTCGCAAGCTCTCCCAAAACCCCGCGCCGTGGCTGCGCATCCTGACCCTCGCCTCTTTCCTCCCCCTTGTTTTCGCGATTGCGATTTTCGGGACGCATTACGGACTATTGGAGGCTTCCCCCGAGATTTGCAGCCTGCTTCCGTATCTCTTGTTTTTGCTCTACCTGTGCGTGGGGCTTCCGGCGCGAAAAAACCGTTTTCTGCTGCCGCTCTCTTACGCCTTCTTCGCTTTGGTGCACTTTTCCGTTGCAATATATTTTTTGAGAACAATCGTGATAACCGGTTACGGTATCCGATTTTTCCTTCGCCATATGCCGTATATCCCGCTCCAGATTTGTGCTGATTTTGTGATCGGCGGAATCAACGTAGCCCTCGCAGCCCTCTCCGCGACCGGATTTAAGCATACCAAAGCCGCGCAAATCCTCATCGGCGTCTGGGCGGCGATGACGTTGCCTCATCACTGGAGGATATTCTATTTTATTTTTTGGCGCCCAAACTATCTGTTCGATTCTCTGCCCGATTTCCTGTCTCTGTTTTCAACCCTTATCCTGTTAGCCGGGCAATTCCTGTTCTGGCGCCACAGCGCCCCCCTCCCTCCCGCACAACCCCCGCAACAAGAGTAACCCCCCGCAACCCCGCCCCGCCGCACAAGCCGAAACCTTCCGTTGTTCCACGTGAAACAATCAACCAACCCCCCCGCCCCGGTGTACTTCAACCACACCGGGGCGCGAGTTTTTATAATGATGCTTGCCCTGTCGGGCAAATGATGTTACCTGCGGTAATGATGTTTCCCCTGCGGGTAAATGATGTTGCCTTCGGCGAATGATGCCTGCCCTGCGGGCACATTCACTCTGCGCTCTTGCGGTGCCCAAAAAAAGCTCTCGGGCGCCTACCGGCGCTGTTCCTCGGCTTTTTTGACCGCGACGCGAACCTCGCCTCGCTGCATCGCCCACCGGGCGCGCTCGGCGACGTTCCACTCTTAGTTCTTCACTCCGCGCCAGCGGCGCGGCCTCTGTCATGGCAATTCTCACCGAAAACGTTGTTTTCCGCTCGTGAAACTTGCTGTTTTTATAACTGACTTTATTTTGTCTTGCCTTTCTGCGGCGGTTGTGTTATGCTAAGAAAAAACAGGAAAGGCGGCATTTTTATGTTTCAAAACATCGGACGGAAAATTATGGTGCTCGCGCAGGTGATCGCGTGGATCGGAATTGCGGCTTCCTGCATCAGCGGTTTTGTTATGATGGCGTCGGATTATTTGAACCCGTTGATTGGCCTGCTGGTTTTGGTGCTCGGCTCCCTCTTTTCTTGGATCGGGTCGTTTATGACCTACGGTTTCGGTCGACTGATTGAAAACAGCGATATTCTCGTTGCGCAGGGGCAGCAAACGCAGGAGAAGCCAGTCCGCCCGACGGAATCCGGCGGAAATTCCTTCGGAAATCCCGAAAACCCGCGGAAGAACCCGCCGAAGAAACCCGTATTAAGCATGGAAAAAGAGGAAAAGCGAAAGCAGCTTGAACAGTGGTTGAAAGATGGACTGATTATGGAGGAGGAGTATCAACATAAACTGGAGGAGCTCGAGCAATGAAAAAAATCAACATCGCCCAAAACCTGATAACGTGGCTGCAAACGCTTGTTTTGGCGTCTCTTGTTTACCGAGTGTTTTATTTTACACGAGCATCAATAATAGATTGGGGCTTTTTGAACATTCGTGGCGAGGGTGCAACTTTGTTTTTTCGAACTCTCGAAGACACAACCTACCGCTATACGTATACGTTGCCTCTTTGCATCCTTACATGGATTTGTAATTTATTGCCCGGTTTACTGTTTTTGCTCTTTTTATTTGTTTGCTTTCCCAAAAAGAAATACCATCCATTGCTCCCGGCTTCTTACGGGTTATCTGTTTTTATGCTTCTGGGGCAAATGTGCACATGGAAAGCAGGGTTCGTTTATATACTTAATACGGTATATTTCTCGAAACTCTTTTCTGTGGTTGCGTTGGTATTAGCGGGAATAAATGTTGCATTTATGATTTTCTGCATCAAAGGGTTCAAGTTCGCAAGGGTGGCACAGGTTTTGGTCTGCATTCAAGGGGTGCTGTCGCTGTTATTTAATGTGAGAACTGTGTTTTTTGTGTTTGAAGACCCGGGTAACTGGTAGAGTTGGTTGAATTTGTTCCTTTGGTTCGCGGATTTGGCCATGCTGGCGGCCTACTTCCTGTTCTGGCGCTACGGCGTAACCTTTTCTCCCGCGCAGGAAATTCAACAGAAATTATACGCCCTAAAACAAAAAGCAGAAAGCGGCGCGATCTCCGAACAGGAGTACGCCGCCCAAAGAGCCGAATTGCTGCGCAAGCTGTAATGCCATGTTTCACGTGAAACGCTTGCGCCCGCCATCACCCCACTCACTTCCATAATGTTTCCCGTGAAACACCCCCGCCCCGGTGTGCCACCCCGCACCCGGGGCGAAAATTTTGTAATGATGTTTGCCCTGTCGGGCAAATGATGTTACCTTCGGTAATGATGCAGGCTCCGCCTATGATGTGTGCCTACGGCACATGTTTATTATCCGTCCGCGAAGCGGACACCGAAGTTCATCACTCTTCACTCTTAGTTCTTCACTAAAATATTCTCCCGCCCCGGGCGAATATTTCCCCTCCTTCCGCACAAACTACCCCCAACAAAGCGGCAAATTCCTGCCGTGCGGAAAGGACGTCCTTTTTATGGAATTGTTTTTGCATTGTCTTGCCGCCTTTTTTGTCGGCGGCGCGTTTTGCTTGATCGGGCAGGTTCTGATCGACTTCACCGGGCTGACCCCGGCGCGGATTCTGGTGACGTTCGTCGTCTCGGGCGTCGCGCTGACGGCGCTCGGGCTTTACGAGCCGCTGGTGGAATTCGCCGGCGCGGGGGCGACGGTGCCGCTGACCGGCTTCGGTTATTCGCTCGCGAAAGGTGTCGAGCAGAGCGTCGCGGAGTTCGGCTGGCTCGGCGCGCTGTCCGGCGGGGTGACGGCCGCCGCCGCGGGGATTACGGCGGCGGTTGTGTTTGGCTGCTTGACGGCACTTGTGGCGAGAAGGAGAGATAAAAGCTGAAAACGACCGAGTCCGCGCCGCGCTGCGGCGCGGTAGTGATGAACTAAAAGTGAAGAGTGAAGAGTGTCGGTGTCCGCTACGCGGACGGAAATAAATTGTGCCGTAGGCACACATCATTACCGAAGGTAACATCATTTGCCCGATAGGGCAAACATCATAGGCGAAGCCCGCATCATTGCCCGACAGGGCAGCATCATTTTGCCCGCAGGGCAAACCCTCCCTTTCCCGTCTCCTCGCTTTTTTCGGCGGGGCGGCGGGAATTTGTTTCGGACGGTTGTCTTTTTGCGCGATGTGTGTTATAATAGGTGCCGGAACGTAATTTTATGCGCAACGGCTCCTTTGCGGCGCGCCGCGAGGGGCGGACTTGCTTCGGCGGGGAGGTCCCGGTTTGGGAAAGATCATCGCAATCGTCAATCAAAAGGGCGGCGTCGGCAAGACGACGACGGCGGTCAACCTGGTCGCCGCGCTGGGCGCCGCCGGCAAGCGGGTGCTGCTCGTGGACATCGACCCGCAGGGCAATTCCACCAGCGGCTACGGCATCGCGAAGCGCGACCTGCCCGCCTCGTCCTACGAGCTGCTCATCGGCCGCGCGAACGTGCGGGACGCGATCTGCAAAACCCGGTTCGCCGGCGTCGACCTGATCCCGGCGACCATGGAGCTCGCGGGCGCCGAGATCGAGCTCATCGACCTGCCGCAGCGCGAGCAGCAGCTAAAGCGCGCCCTCGCCTTTGTCCGCGAGGAATACGATTTTATCTTCATCGACTGCCCGCCCTCGCTCGGCCTCATCACCGTCAACGCCCTGAACGCGAGCGACACCGTTTTTGTCCCGATCCAATGCGAATATTACGCGATGGAGGGGCTTTCCCAGCTGATGACGACGGTGCGCCAGGTCAAGCGGCTCTATAACCCGACGCTCGAGATCGAGGGCGTGCTGCTGACGATGTACGACGGGCGGCTGAACCTGACCCAGCAGGTCGTCGCGGAGATCAAGCGCTTCTTCGCCGCCAAGCTCTATTCCACCGTGATCCCCCGCACCGTGCGGCTGTCCGAGGCGCCGAGCTTCGGCATGCCGATCCAATATTACGACGGCAGGTCGAAGGGCAGCGACGCCTACAACGACCTGGCGAAAGAATTTCTGAAGAAAAACCGGAGGTGACCGCGAATGACGACCAAAAAAGGCGGCCTCGGCCGCGGCCTGGACGCGCTTTTCACCGAAAACGCGACCGATCAGAACGCGAGCGTCCCGCTGCCGCTGCGCGACGTCGAACCCAACCGACAGCAGCCCCGCCGCGATTTTGACGAGGCGGCGCTTGAGGAGCTGGCGGAAAGCATCCGGCTGCACGGCGTTTTGCAGCCGATCCTCGTCCGCCCGCTGCCCGGCGGGACCTATCAGATCGTCGCCGGGGAACGCCGCTGGCGCGCGAGCCGGCTGGCGGGTCTGACCGAAATCCCGGCGATCATCCGCGAGATGGACGAGCAGACGGCGTCGGAGCTCGCGATGATCGAGAATCTCCAGCGCGAGGACCTCAACGCCATCGAGGAAGCGGAGGGCTACCGCCGCCTGATGGAGACCTTTTCGCTGACGCAGGAGCAGGTCGCGCAGCGGGTCGGCAAGTCCCGTTCCGCCGTCGCCAACGCCCTGCGGCTGCTCGACCTCGACGAACCGACGCGCGAGGCAGTCCGCGCCGGCGCCTTTTCCGCGGGGCACGCCCGCGCCCTGCTTTCCGTCTCCGACCCGAGCCTGCGCCGCCAACTGGCGGAACGCGCCCGGCAGGGGGCTTCGGTGCGGGAGCTCGAACGCGCCGCCCGCAACGACCGCCCGGCGCAATCCCGTCCCCGCCGCACAAAGTCGGGCGAGGCGCAGCCGACCTTCTTCCGCGAGGTCGAGCTCGCCATGCGCGAGGAGCTGCACCGGCAGGTGCGCATCACCCCGACGGGCGCCGAATCCGGCACCCTGCTGATCGAATTTTTCAACAAGGACGAGCTGGCCGATCTGGCGGCGCGCATCGCCGGCGAGAACTGGTAAGCCCGGAATTTACGAGGAGGAAACAACGATGTTGGATATCAAAACCATCCGTTCCGACCCCCAGCGGGTCAAAGACGCGGTGCGCAGCCGCAACGGCAACCTCGACGAGACGATCGACCGCCTGCTCGCGATCGACGGGGAGCGCCGCGACCTGACGGCGCGGGTCGAGCAGCAAAAGGCCGAGCAGAACGCCGCCTCGAAGCAGATCCCGATTGACAAAAAGGCGGGCAAGGACGTCTCCGGCATCCTCGCCCGCATGAAGGAGCTTTCCGACCGCATCAAAGAGGAGGGCGCCGAGCTCGCCGCCCTCGAGGAGCAGCAGCGCGCCCTGATCCTGACGATCCCGAACATTCCGCACGAGAGCGTCCCGACCGGCAAGGACGACCGGGACAACGCCGAACAGCGCCGCTGGCGCGAGCCGACCGCCTTTTCCTTCGAACCGAAGGCGCACTGGGACCTCGGCGCGTCGCTCGGCATTCTCGACCCCGAAACGGCCGCCAAGGTCACCGGCGCCCGCTTCCATTTTTACATCGACCTCGGCGCCCGGCTCGAGCGCGCTGTCGTCAATTACTACCTCAACACCCACACCGCGAACGGCTACACCGAGATTTTCCCGCCCTTTATGGCGAACCGCGCCTCGATGACCGCGACCGGCCAGCTCCCCAAGTTCGAGGAGGACGCCTTCCGCCTCGCCAATGAGGATTATTTCCTGATCCCGACGGCCGAAGTTCCGGTCACGAACATGCACCGCGACGAGATTCTCGACGGCAGCCGCCTGCCGATCCGCTACTGCGCCTATTCCGCCTGCTTCCGCGCCGAAGCAGGCAGCGCGGGGCGCGACACCCGCGGCCTGATCCGCCAGCACCAGTTCAACAAGGTCGAACTCGTCAAATTCGCCCGCCCCGAGGATTCCTACGCCGAGCTCGAAGCCCTGACGAACGACGCCGAGCGCGTTTTACAGGGGCTCGGCCTGCCCTACCGCGTCGTCTGCCTGTGCAGCGGCGACCTCGGCTTCTCGTCGGCGAAGACCTACGACATCGAGGTCTGGATGCCGTCCTACGGGCGCTACGTCGAGATTTCGAGCTGCTCGAACTTCGAGGATTTCCAGGCGCGGCGCGGCGGTATCCGCTTCAAGGACAGCCCCGCCGACAAAGCCCGCTTCGTCCACACCCTCAACGGCTCCGGCGTCGCCGTAGGCAGAACCGTCGCCGCGATCCTCGAGAACTACCAGAACGAAGACGGCACCGTCACCGTGCCGGAAGCGCTGGTGCCGTATATGGGAGTGGAGAAGATCGCGCCGCTGGCGCGGTAGCGAAGAACTAAGAGTGAAGAGTGAAGAGTGTCGGTGTCCGCTTCGCGGACGGATATAAAATGTGGAACGTCGCCGAGCGCGCCCGGTGGGCGATGCAGCGAGGCGAGGTTCGCGCCGCGGTCAAAAAAGCCGAGGATCAGCGCCGGTAGGCGCCCGAGAGCTTTTTTGGGCACCGCAAGAGGGCAGGGCCCGCATCATTGCCCGTAAGGGCAACATCATTACAAAACTTGCGCCCCGGTGTGGTTGTGGCACACTGGGGCGGGTTTTGTTTTACATTGTTTCACGTGGAACATCCTCATCTGCCGCCGGGGAGCCGTCTAAGAAGGCGGGGTTTGCGGCGCGGTCAGAAAATCGGGGAAAAGCGCCGATAAACGCTCGCGGCCGCAGCGCGCGGTTTTGCGCGATTTTGTGATAAATTTTCGCTGTTCGAATTCCCTTATTTTTCGTGTCGTTCAAAGAGTTTACTCACGTTCGCAATTTCCTCATCTGTTATTTTGGGTTTTTCCACGAGGTGTTCCGAGGTATCGTCAAAAGTTTCTTCGGGCTTTTCAAGGCTGGGCTTTTTCGTCGTGTCCTCTCGCGAGCTTCCGGGATTCGCGCCGGGATTCACACCGGAATTTCCGCCGGATTCCGGCGGGCGGACGAGCTTCGCGTTCGCTTGCCGACCCTGCACAACAAGAATTTCTGTGTTTTCGATCAGCTGCCCGAAGCCGTAAGTCATAAACGAGCCAACCCAAGAAAGCAGAGAGCCGAGCACCATCACCAGCAGGCCAATCAGCGGACTCATATAATCCGAAGTCATCATAACAACACCACTGATACAAGATGCCGCAATTCCGATCCACGCCATCACCTGCGCGAGCACCATAATTTTCCGACCGATGTTTCGAAACATAAAATAACCACCTTTCCGATTTTTCTTTAGCATATCACAGGCAGCACGGAAAAGCAACCACAATTTATTTCCCGCGCCGCGTGGTGATAGTGAAGAACTAAGAACTAAAAGTGAAGAGTGTCGGTGTCGCCTGCGGCGACGGATATAACACGTGCCCGCAGGGCACACATCATTTGCCCGACAGGGCAATCATCATTACCGAAGGTAACATCATTTACCCGCAGGGTAACCATCATGGGCGAAGCCCGCATCATTGCCCGAAAGGGCAACATCATCATAAAACTTGCGCCCCGGTGTGGTTGTGGCACACCGGGGCGGGTTTTGTTTTATATTGTTTCACGTGGAACAATTACAGCTTGCGCAGCAATTCGGCTTTTTGGGCGTCATATTCTTGCTGCGAGATCGCGCCGCGGTCTAATTTGTGTTTGAGTGCGTACAGCTTTCGCTGCGCTGCCTGCGCGGCAGTATAGTTTACGCCGTAGCGCCAGAATATGAATTCTCCCGCGAGCTCCGCAAAAACCGCCAGAATTCCAAGAATACTGAGCCACCCGTGTGGTCCGGTTATGTCATTCCAATAATACGGGGCGTATATTATATACACCAGTATATCCAACACCATTTCCACACCTATTAAATTCTGAGCTGTTTTTGTGTGTTTAAGGCCGGTAGCCGCAATAACAACAAGCGGTGCAAAGCACCCCAAAAACATTAAATTTATAAGAATTGTCGGCATCTCTGGTAAAAAAACATCGAAAAACGTATGATGCCAAGAGTATGTACGGAATCCCCATACATAATTCAGGTTTTGAATAATCTGAAGAATCATTTGTATGGAATAGAAACCGTATGAAATAGGAAGCAAAAGGTTCTGCTTTTTCTTCGGAAAGCACACACACAAATAAAGACAAAGCAGTGTACGCGCTAACAAGGTGCAGGTATCACTAAAAAAGAACAGTCCTTCCTCAAGTTTTGCAAAGCCGAAAACCAGACGATCCAAAACACAGATAAACAAATTGGCGCCAATCAGAACCCGCAGCCACGGGGTTGGGTTTTGTGCGATCTTTTCGTTTAGTTTCATTGTTCGAGCTCCTTCATCTTTTGCCGGTATTCTTCTTCGTCGATCAGCCCGTCCTTTTTCCACTGCTCCAGCGTTTTACGTTTGGCTGCCGCCTCTGTTTCCGCAGCGCTGGGTGCCGGTTCGGGGGGCGCTGCTTTGACGGACGGCACTCCGAACTTCGTCATGCGCACACCTTCGGGCACTGTGTTCCCGTTCTGCTTCGGCACGCTGTGCCCCGCCAATTCGCTGGCGCAGTCGATCAATTCGCCGAATCCATAAAGGAAAAAGGAGCCGAGCCACGAAAAAAGGATCCCGGCGCCAAGCACAATCCCACCGATAATCGCTAAAATCGGTTCCTCCTGATCCAACGCGACCCCGAGCAAGACGACGCCCGCAACGGCAGACGAAACAATCCCGACGCCACAAAGCACTCTTGCCAACATTTTGATTTTCCGACCGATGTTTTGAAACATAAAATAACCACCTTTCCGATTTTCTTTAGCGTAGCACAAGCGGAAAAGAAACGCAACTATAATATTTATCCGTTGTGAGAAAAGGAAAAAGCGCAGGTGCTTTTTCCGCCCCTTTATGGCATCTTGTATGAAAGCCGTCGTCCGGGGCGCTGCGAAAGGGGCGTAGTGATGAGCGGCCGCGCCGTTGACGCGGTAGTGAAGAACTAAGAGTGAAGAGTGAAGAGTGAAGGTGTCGCCTGCGGCGACGGATTTATAAATGGGAATATAAAACTTGCGCCCCGGTGTGGTTTTGGCACACCGGGGCGGGTTTTGTTTCACGGGAAAAATTTGTTTGAGGAATCGGAGCGGCAGTAGAAATTTAACTTTTTTACTCTTACAGTGCCCGGCTCGACGCTCGCGCAGGTTTCGCGGCGTCATGCCGACCACGGCGCGAACCTCGCCTCGCTGCATCGCCCACCGGGCGCGCGCGGCGACGTTCCACATTTTACATCCGTCCGCGAAGCGGACACCGAAGTTCTTCACTCTTCACTCTTAGTTCTTCACTACCGCGCCGGCGCCTCCGGCGCGGGCGCGGACTCATCCCTCAATCTCCGCCGAAACAAATGCACATGAAACGGAATCGACACGGCGAAGGTGAGTAAATCGGCGATGGTTTGGGTCATCAAAATGCCGTTCAGGCCGAGCCAGAGGGGGAGGAGGAGGATCAGGGGGACGAAGAAAATGCCTTGGCGGCAGGAGGCGAGCAGCGTCGCGGGGACGACGAAGCCGAGCGACTGGTAAAGCTGGTTGACGAAGGTCGAATAGGCGAGCACCGGCAGCGAAAGGCTGAGATAGTGCAGCATTCTGCCGCCGATGGCGAGCACTTCGCGGTCGCCGGGGCGGAAGAGGCCGAGGATCGGCGCGGCGCCGAAATAGAGCAGCGCGGCTGCCGAGACGGAATAAAGCGTGCCGAGGAAAACGGCGCAGGAGAAGGAGCGGCGCACCCGGTCGAAGCGGCGGGCGCCGTAATTGTACCCGGCGACGGGCTGAAAGCCCTGCCCGACGCCGATGAGCATGCCGCGCAGCAGCATGTAGATTTTGTTGGCGATGCTGACGGCGGACATCGCGGCGTCGCCGTGCGGCCGGACAACGCGGTTAAGCAGCAGCGTCGCGATGCTGCCGAGGCTCTGGCGAAAGACGGTCGGCAGGCCGACGCGGAAGATCAGCAGGTAATCGGCAAACCGCCGGCTGGTGCGGCGCAGCCGGATGCGCACCAGCGAGCGCCCGGTCAGAAAAAAGCTGAGCAGAATCAGGAAGGAGACCGCCTGGCTGAGCATCGTCGCAAGGGCGGCGCCCGAAACGCCCAGCCGGAAACCGCGAATGAAAAGCGCGTCGAGCCCGATGTTGAGGATGCCGCCGCTGCAAAGGCCGATCATCGACAACGTGGCCTTGCCCTGCGCGCGCAGGACGTTGTTGAGGACGAAGGAGGCGCAGAAAACCGGGGCGCCGAGCAAAATCCAGAACCCGTAGGCGCAGGCGGAATCGAGCGCCGTTTCGGTCGCGCCGAAGAGCCGCATCATGCCTTTGAGGTTAATCATCCCGCCCGCAAACAGCAGCGCGCCGACGAGGAAGGCGGCGAGCAGGCCGGAGGTCGCGTAGAGCTCCGCCGCTTGACGGTCGCGCTCGCCGAGCTTGCGGGAGATCAGGCTCTGCGCGCCCATGCCGAAGCCGTACCCGACCGCCTGAACGACCGACTGGATCGCGAAAACAACGCCGACGGCGGCGGTCGCCGCATTGCCGAGCGACGAAACGAACCAGGTGTCGGCGAGGTTGTAGATCGAAGTGATGAGCATGCTGAAGGTCGTCGGAATCGAGAGCCGCAGCACCAGCCCGAAGACCGGCGCGGTCGTCATGCGGCGATATTCGGCGGCGGCGCGGTCGGGCTGTGGGGGAATGGACGGCATGGAATCGCCTCATTTGGTATTGGGGAAATAACCGCGCCGCTGGCGCGGAGTGAAGAACTAAGAGTGAAAAGTGAAGAGTGGCGGTGTCGCCTACGGCGACGAAATAAAATGTGTGCCGAAGGCACACATCATTGCCGAAGGCAACATCATTACCGAAGGTAACATCATTTACCCGAAAGGGTAAACATCATGAGCGAAGCTCGCATCATTTGCCCGCAGGGCAAACATCATTTCGCCTCGGTGTCCGCCTCATTGACGGCTTGATAAATGTTTCACGGGAAACATTTATCCTTCCGTTTCCCGCAAATCGGCGAAAAAATTCGTCAGCAGCGCGCGGGATTCTTGTTCGCAGATGCCGGCGTACAGGGTGGGGCGGCGGTACTGGGGGAGGCGGAGGAGGTCGGCGACGGAGTCGCAGGCGCCGCGTTTCGGGTCGGACGCGCCGTAAATGACAGTCGAAAGCCGGGCGTTGAGAATCGCGCCGGCGCACATCGGGCAGGGCTCGAGGGTGACGTAGAGGTCGCAGCCGTCGAGCCGCCAGTCGCCGAGCCGTTCGCAGGCGCGGTGGATCGCCTCGATCTCGGCGTGGGCGAGGGCGTTGTGCGCGGCTTCCCGGCGGTTCCGCCCGCTGCCGATGATCTCCCCGTCCTTGACGACGACGGCGCCGACGGGAATTTCCCCCGCCGCACCGGCTTCGCGCGCGAGGGCGAGCGCCGCTTCCATAAACTTCCGGTTCATCGCGGTCAGTACAGCATCGCCGGCAGCAGGTTTTGCAGGATCAGGGCGAGCACCTCGAGCCCGGCGACGACCATGCCGATGATGACGATCGGCGACGAGAAAAACCAGCGAAGAAGGGTCGGTTTGCCCTCGCCCGGCTGCTGCGGCTCGGCGGCGGGGAAGGTGAAGAGGTCGCCCTCTTTGCCGCCCAGCATCCGCAGGCCGATCAGCCCGAGCGAGAGCACGACGATCATCGCGACGGCCTGCACGGCGATCTGCCCCGCGGTCGTCAGCCCGCCCCCTTCTAACACATAGGTGAGCACGAGGGAGAAAAAGTTGTTGAGAAAATGGATGCAGACGCCCGTCCAGAGCGAGCCGGTCTTGACGTAGGCGACGCCGAGCGCGACCCCGACGAGGAAGGCGAAGGGGATCTGTTCGAGGTTGCCGTGCATCGCGGCGAACAAAATCGCCGAGATCAGCACCGCCGCGCCGTCGGAATACCGCCGCAGCGACCCGAGCACGACGCCCCGCAGGGCGAATTCCTCCATCAGCGCCGGTTCCACGGCGATCGCCAGGAACGCGAGGCCGACCCCCGACCAGTCGCGCGGCATCGGCAGGTCGGGCATGTCCGCCGTCAGGCCGAGATTAGACAAAAATTGCGTAAAGGCGGTGCCGACGACGTTGGCGATCATGCAGAAGGAAAAGCCGATGAGCACTACGGGCAGGAAGCGAGCGCGGTCGGGTTTTTCGAAGCTGATGACCTCGCGGAACCGCCGCCCCTGCATCCAGACGGTCACGAGGTAGGGCAGCGAGAACATCAACATCGAGAAGACGATCTGGAAGACCAGCGCGCCGTGATCGTCCGCGGCGACCTCGAAAAGCAGCTCGCCCGCGCCGAACCGGCCGAGCAAAAAGGGGATGCCGTAGGGCACGAGCAGCATCAGCAAAAAGCCGGTGCCGATCGCCGTCGCCGTCTTGCGAAACCGCTGCTTCGTCGTGAGAATCAGCGGATAAAATGGGTAAGCCGAGGAATAGCCCTGCGGAAAACCCAAGCCGTTTTGCGGCGGGACGGGCGGTTGAAAAGCCCCTTCCGGGTTTGTTGAGTGGTCAGATGGCAGAGGGTCAGATGGCAGAGGGTCAGATGGCAGAGAATCAGATGGCAGTTGGCCGTTGAGGGCTTCGTCCCCCAAACCGCTGATAGGTTCCGACGGCTGAAAATCCGCTGTCGCGTTTCCGGTCGGGGTTACAGCTTCTTGCTCGCTGTCAGGTGAAGGCGGATAAAACATAAGTTCCTCCCTTCGGGTGGATGGGGGCGCCGGAGAAGGGCGCCCCGTCGGCTTGCCGCCGGTTCCGGGGAATGCAGAACCGGCCAAGTTTTGCGGTATTAACCGTTACGCCCCAGTCGTTTCCTCGCCCGATTCGGCGGCGGGAACGTCGGGCTCGTCGGGCTCCGGTTCGGTGCCAACGTCGCCGGCGTCGGGCTCGGCGGCCTCTGGGTGCGCCATTTCGGCGGTTTCATCGTGGGTCACGGTCGCGACCGAAAGGATGCGCTCCCCTTCGGCGACCCGCATCACGCGCACGCCCTTCGCCGGGCGGGCGAGCAGGC
>CANQSG010000023.1 GCA_947626485.1 uncultured Clostridia bacterium
CCGAACTGTTGAAAGGAGACTTGCCCGATGTTTCGCGAGAGTTATCGAGCGGACAATGAGCGCATTCGCCCCGACGATGCGCTGAAATACGAGATTTCCCGCCGCCTGCGCGCCGAGGCGGCAAAGACCGAACCCGCGGAAAAACCGACCCGCCGCGCCCCGCGCAAGGTTCTGCGCCGCGCCGTCGCCGTCGCCCTGTGCGCCGTGCTCGTCGCCGGAGGCTTCGGCGTCTGGCGGCTGACCGACCGCGTTTCGCCGGAAGCCGACGACGCCCCCGCGACCGCCGTCGCCGAGACGACGACGTATGAAGCGCTTTACACCCGCCTGCACACCGCCCGCCTGCGCACAAAATGGAAGAATTTCTGGCAGGGCGGCGTTCTGCTCGGCGGGTTCGGCACAAAAAACGAAGCCATTGCCGACGGCGCGTCGACCTCCGGCGTCGCCGAGTTCGGCGCGGACACGGCGACGCCGTCGCACAGCGAGACGAACACGCAGGTCGCGGGCGTCGACGAGGGCGACGTCGTCAAGACCGACGGCAACTGGCTCTATCGCATGCGCAGCGACGAGGTCGTGATCGCCCGGCTCGACGGGGCAGAGACGAAGGTCGTCGCCCGCCTGCCCGGCTCGTTTCGCGACGCGCAGGCCGAGCCCGTCACGCTCTATCTGGCGGGCGACCGGCTGGCGGTCATCCGCACCTGCTACGGCGGCGAGGGCTGGCAGACCGTGAAGGCCGACCCGACCGCCGACCGCGCGAAAAAAGACGACGCGTCGGAGGAATACCGCCCGCTGACCGTCGTCGAGCTCTACGACATTTCCGACCCGACCGCGCCGAAAGCGACCGCGACGCGCTGGCAGACCGGGCTGTACCTCGACTCCCGCCTGATCGACGGCAAGCTCTACCTCTTTACGCAGGACGCGCCGTGCGCGGAGATCGACCCCGACGACCCCGCGACCTTTGTGCCGGCCTGCGGCGATTACGCGGCGAAAACCTGCGCGCCGGTCGCCGCCGAGGACATCCGCCTGCTCGACCACGCCGACGCGGAAAGCTACGTCGTCGCCGCCGCCCTCGACCTGCAAACCGCGCAAAATGCGGCGACGCTCAGCCTCTTCGGCTGGAGCGGCACGCTCTACGCCTCGACCGAAAACCTCTACTGGATGGCGAGCGACCGCAGTGACGCGGCGGACGAAAAGGCCGACGACGTCATGTTCTGCACCCGCGTCAAGCGCATTTCCTTCGCCGACGGCAAGTTAGAGCTGACGGGCGAGGCCGAGGTGCCGGGCAGCATTTTGAATCAGTTCTCCTGCGACGAGGCCGACGGCTATTTCCGCATCGTCACGACGAGTGATCGGCAGGAGTCGAACGTCGTCGACGACGACATGGTTTTGCCGACGACGAGCGACGAGAGCGAAAACGGCCTGTATGTGCTCGACCCGACCTTTAAGCAGTGCGGCGCGCTGACGGGCTTGGCAAAGGGCGAGCGGGTCTATTCCGTCCGGTTCCTCGGCGATATCGCCTATTTCGTGACCTTCCGGCAGATCGACCCGCTGTTCTCGGTCGACCTGTCCGACCCGACCGCGCCGAAGCTGCTCGGGGCGCTGAAAATTCCCGGCTTTTCGAGCTATCTGCACCCCTGGGGCGACGGGCTGCTGCTCGGCCTCGGCTACACGACCGCGCCGACCGTCACCGGCGGCGTGGCGACCGACACGCTCAAGCTCTCGATGTTCGATATCCGCGACCCCGCCGACGTGCGGGAAGCGGCGGTGCTGCCCGTCGACGCCGACGACAGCCCGGCGAATTCCGACCACCACGCGGTGCTCGTCGACCCGGCGCACAACCTGATCGGCTTCCTCGCGCTGTCCTACGACAATTCCCGCGCCGATTCCGACGGCGCAGACTACTGCATTTACGGCTACACCCCGGCCGACGGCTTCGTGCTGCGCGCGAAATTGACGGTCGGCGAGTTCGACACCTCGGCGCGCGGGCTCTACGCCGGCGATTACCTCTACCTCTGCGGGCAGAACGGGCTGCAGATCCTGCGCCTTGCCGACCTGACCCGCGTCGGCGCTATCACCTTTTAGCGTACCAAATCAAAAACGGAGGTCGACATCTTGTGTCGATCTCCGTTCTGCCTGCGGCGTTTGCCCGAACCGCAACGCGTTTCCCGCGCACCCGGCGGGCGGGAAACCCCGGTGAAAATCGTTCGGGACGCATGCTTTTCTCTTCCCCCAAGGCGCGCGCACCCGGCGGTACGACTAAAAAGAAGAAACGTTGACCTCTTGCGCACCCAGGTTTTTGAGGACGGTGTAGAGCTGGGCGACGTTGTCGCTGACGACGAGGACGATGCGGCCGTCGAGCTCGAGGATCAGGCGGTTTTGCAGCTTTTTGTACTCGGTCTCGTTGAGGGCGCGGAAGCCGGCTGCCGTCTCGGTGAGGTGGCGGTTGACGCCGTCGAGCAGGGCGAGCCGATCGTCGGGGCTTTTCGGGTCAAAGACGGCGATCTCGTCCGAGAGGGAATCGGAATCGCTGACGACGACCGAGAAATCCCGCAGGATCTCCCCCGAAAACCCGTAATAATTCGAAAGCTGGTCGCCGGTGAGGGGCGTCCAGACGATCTGTCCGCCCGCCTCCTCCTGCAACCGCGCGGAAAGCGCCGCGCAGGAGAGCTCCGCCGACGCGTCTGCCCCCCGACCGCAGCCGCCGAGCAGCAGCGCGCACAGCAGGGCGAGCCCGGCGGCGAGCAAACGCCGCAAACGGCTATTCGACATGCCGAAAAACTCCTTTGCGTTTGGTCTTGTAAGAAGAGCTGCCGTCGGTTTTATGACGGCATAAATTGCTATCTTTAGTATAACGGAGCGCGGCCGAAAGGTAAACTATTATTTTATCGGGATTTTGCCGCGCGCGGGCGCCGGAGATTGACATAATCTTTTGCGCCCGATTATTATGGTTCCGGAAATTATTCCGCTTATACACAGAGTTATCCACCGTTTCGGCGTCGGACAGGCTGGTCTTCGGGTCGAAATCCACCGCTGACGGTGCATATCCCGGTGAATAAGTGGCAAAACTCGGCGGTTCCGTTGTTGACATAATCCATTCTCCCCGCCGCAAAAGGTTAAAATACTGTTACCGAAACGGTAAAAATTAACAGCCCGCCGGACGCAAAATGCTTGCATTTTTCCGGCGGATGTGGTATGCTAACGGCGCGGGAACTTCTCCCTTGTCCGGCGAAAAGCGTCGGTTCCCGTCGCGCGGCGCCGGCAGAAAAAACGGCGCGACGCCGAAATTTGGAGGAACCATGAAGAATCGGATCAAACATGCGTATTGCAGCGCGACGGAAAAGCCCCTGTCCCTCGTGGACTGGATTCTGTTTTTTGTCCTTGCCGGGTTCTGCTTTTTATCCTTTCAGCAATCGGATCTGATGCACACCGGCGGCTCGTCGATCGCCTACTTGAACGGGCATTTTCTCGATTTTTACGAGTACAACCTGCCCTTTATGCGGGTCAACAACTACCTGCCAAGCTCCTATATTCTGTTTGCAATCTGGAATCTGCCGATTTATCTTTTGGGGCTGGTAAAGCTCCCTGGCAGGTCCTTTTCCTTTTTCGTCACGATGTGGTTCAAGACGCTGCCGGCGCTCTTTTACCTGTTTTCCGCCCTCGTGCTCTATAAAATCGGCCTGCAAATGCAGCTGGGCAACAAAAAGTCCAAGCTCATGTCCTATATTTTCCTGACGACCCCGCTCGCCTTTTTCAGCCAGTACATTTTCGGGCAATACGATATTCTCACGGTCTTCTTCGTCCTGCTCGGCGTCCTCGCCGCCTTCAAGGATCAGCGGATCAAATCCGCCGTCTGCTTCGGCGTCGCCGTCACCTTCAAATATTTCGCGCTCCTGATTTTCATCCCGCTGCTGCTGCTGCGGGAAAAGAACATTCTGAAAATCATCCGCAACTGCGTCATCTGCGGCCTCCCCTTTGTGCTGGAGACGCTCGTCTACATCGGCTCGTCCGCCTTCCGCAACGGCGTCTTCGGCTTCGGCAATTTAGGGTTTGCTTTTGCGACGTCGCTGGACACCTCCGCCACCAAAATCAGCATCGTCGTCGTGCTTTTCCTGCTCGTGTCCGCCTGGGCGTATTTCACCGAGGTCGATTCGCAGACCGACTTCACCAAATGGGCGGTCTATTTCTGCAACCTCATCGTGTTTCTGACCTTCGGACTGTGCATGTGGGAGCCGCAGTGGCTGCTCTTCGGCGTCCCCTTTATGGTGATGGGCACGATGATCAACAAGAATTTTTACGTGTTTCTCGTCCTCGACATGCTCTTCATGCTGCTCGTCACCGTGTTTACGGTCAACCAGTGGGGGAACCACGTCGATCAGCAGCTGCTCGCGCAGGGCGTCTTCAAAAAGCTGCTCGACGACCGGCTGGGGGCGACGGTCACGATGCGCGGCCTCTTTAAGATCCAAAACAACAACCTGCTCTTCTCCTGCGTCACCGGGCTGTTCCTGATCAACGCGGTCTTTAAGCACCCGAAATTCTCGGTCGAAAAGTTAGACGAGAGCGTCGACAAATACTGGAACCTCGTCCGGGCGCGATTCCTCGTCGGGGTGGCGATCTGGGTCATTCCCGCCTTCCTGTGCATGTTCGCCTCGTTCTCCGCGCCGCATTATATCGTCAATCAGACAAGATCCATGCAGGGCAACATCGGCGACGTGACCGTCGGGCGCACGATCGAACAGGAATTCGTCGCGACGCGCGGGACGGTCTCGCGGGTGCAGCTCGTCGCCGGCACCTACGCCAGAAGCAACAATTCCACCCTGACCTTGTCCCTCGTCGACCCCGCCGACGGGTCGGTTCTGTTCACGCAGGATTACAGCGTATCCGGCTTTCATGACAACACCGTCACGGATCTCAAATTCGACGCCGTCTCGGTTGACGTCGGCAAGGCGTACAAAATCGCGCTTTCCACGCCCGACGCCGAGAGCGGCAACGCCGTCGTGCTCTATCACACCGCGCCGGGCACCGCCACCGAAACCGAGTACGCGGTGATCGACGGCGAAAAAGCCGATTACAGCCTCTCCTTCGGCGTCCTCGGCAAATAAAAAATTTTTCCCGCTCCGGCAAAAAACGGCTTGCAAATCGGCGGCGGATGTGGTATACTGACGGCGTGGGATGGTTTTCCCGCGTTCGACAAGTTCATCGGAAAAAAGGGAGTAGCTTGCGGAAGGTTTTTCCGTAACAATGCGGCGTCAGTACGGCAAAATTTTTTGCCCGCCCTTGTTTGAAAAAGCGAGACTTTGATTGTGGATCTTTACGCAGTCGAAGTCTCTTTTTTTCATCCCGCCGCGCCCATCGAAAGGAGTTTTTGCATGGAAGCCTTGTATGAAAACCTCTTGCAGATCACCTGGCAGCAGGTCGTCATGTGGATCCTCGGCGGCGTGCTCATTTACCTCGCGATCCGCCGCGACATGGAGCCGGCGCTGCTGCTGCCCATCGGCTTCGGCGCGATCCTCGTCAACCTGCCCTTTTCGGGGGCGGTGACGCAGGTCATCGACGGCGAGACCGAGCGCGGGGTGCTCGACGTGCTCTTCGACGCCGGCATCGTCAACGAATTGTTCCCGCTGCTGCTCTTCATCGGCATCGGCGCGATGATCGACTTCGGCCCGCTGCTTTCCAACCCGAAGCTGATGCTCTTCGGCGCGGCGGCGCAGTTCGGCATCTTCTTCACGGTCAGCATGGCGTCGCTCTTCGGCTTCGACCTCAAGGACGCGGCGTCCATCGGCATCATCGGCGCCGCCGACGGCCCGACCTCGATCTTCATCGCGACCTACCTGCAATCGAAGTACCTGCCCGCCATCATCGTCGCGGCCTATTCCTATATGGCGCTCGTGCCGATCGTCCAGCCGCCGGTCATCCGCCTGCTGACGACGAAAAAGGAGCGCCGCATCCGCATGCCCTACGCGCCGCAGCAGGTCTCGAAGGTCACCCGCATCCTCTTCCCCGTCCTCATCACCGCGATCGCCGGGCTCGTCGCCCCCCGCTCGGTCGCCCTCGTCGGCTTCCTGATGTTCGGCAACCTCATCCGGGAGTGCGGCGTGCTCAATGCCTTAAGCGACAGCGCCCAGAACCAGCTCGCGAACCTCATCACGCTGCTGCTCGGCATCACCGTCGCCGCGAAAATGCGCGCCGAGCAATTCCTGACGATCGAGACCCTGCTGATTCTGCTGCTCGGCCTCGTCGCCTTCGTCTTCGATACGGCGGGCGGCGTCCTGTTTGCCAAGTTCCTCAATCTGTTCACGAAAAACAAGGTCAACCCCATGATCGGCGCCGCCGGCATTTCGGCCTTTCCGATGTCGGCGCGGGTCGTGCACAAGATGGGGCTCGCCGAAGACAGCCAGAATTTCCTGCTGATGCACGCCGCCGGCGCCAACGTCTCGGGGCAGATTGCCTCGGTCATCGCGGGCGGGCTGCTGCTGAATCTCGTCGCATAAAGGAGGGGTCATGATGAAATTCGATCTGCCCGCGTTTTTGCAAAGTCTCAATTTCATGTGGCAGGGGATGCTCGGCATCTTCCTCGTCACGGCGGTCATTCTCCTCTGCATCTTCCTGCTCAACCGCCTGACCGGCAAATTTGCCGCCCCGAAGGACGCCGCCCCGCCCGAACCTCCCGCCCCCGCCGCGCCGGAAACCCCCGCCGCGCCGCCCGAGGTGACCGCCGCCGTCGCCGCCGCGCTGGCGGAGGCGATGGGAACTGAGGTGGAGGGCATACGGATTGCTTCGGTTAAACGGCTGTAAGAAAGGCGAGACCGCGCCGCTGGCGCGGTAGTGAAGAACTAAGAGTGAAGAGTGAAGAGTGTCGGTGTCCGCTTCGCGGACGATACATAGAACCCGCCTGTTGCAGGCGGGTTTTTGCTTGCGCGGCGGGCGCCGCGCTTCGCTTTTTGGGGGGCGCGTTTTGTTGAAAAAAATTTTTGTTTTTTTGGGAAAAACGGTTGACAAAGTTGCGTGGGGGGATTAAAATATGATAAACTGGGTCAGTTTTGGGAAATGTGAAACGAGAGGAGGAAAATTTGTGATTTCCAACGTCATTTCTACCCTATTTTCCGCGCCCATCCTCGCCGCGGCAGCCGCGACCGGCGAAAAAGTGCCCGCCGGCTTCGTCGTACTGATGGGGATGGGAACGGTCTTTGTCGGGCTCATCTGCATCGTCGTGCTCTGCACGGTGATGAGCCGCCTTTGCCGCCTCGGACAGAAGCGCGAGCCGCAGACCCCGCCCGCCGCTCCGGCCGCAAACGCCCCCGCCGCGCCCGCACCCGCCGCGCCGCAGGAGGTGACCGCCGCCGTGTCCGCCGCGCTGGCGGAGGCGATGGGCACCGAGGTCGAAGCCATCCGCATTACATCCGTCAAACGCATCTGAAAAACCGGTCTTTGCCGGAATTCCATACCGAAAAGGGGAGCCATTATGAAAAAATATCGCGTCAACGTCAACGGAATCGCTTATGAAGTCGAGGTCGAGGAGATCGCCGCCCCCACGGGCGCCGCGTCCGCTCCCGCCCCCGCACCCGCGCCCGCCGCTCCGGCTGCGCCCGCCGCCCCTGCCGCCGGCGGGGAAGCCATCAACGCCCCGATGCCCGGCACGATTTTAAGCGTCGCGGTCAAGGCCGGCGACGCCGTCAAGAAGGGGCAGGTGCTGATGGTGCTCGAGGCCATGAAGATGGAAAACGAGATCATGTCGCCCTGCGACGGCACCGTTACGGCGGTCTCTGTCTCTGCCGGCAGCAGCGTCGAATCCGGCGCGCCGCTCTGCACCATCGCCTGACGGAGAGGAAGCCTGCACTATGGACACAATCCGCAATTTCCTCGGGCAGACCGGCTTTTCCCTGCTGGCGAACAACTGGCAGGCGCTCGTGATGCTCGCCGTCGCCTGCCTGCTCGTCTGGCTCGCGATCGTCAAAAAGTTCGAGCCGCTGCTGCTGCTGCCCATCGCCTTCGGCATGCTGTTGACGAACCTGCCGGGCGCCGAGGTCTTTCACGAGGTGCTCTTCGCCGGCGGGCACGTGCACTGGGAGCTCTTCGGCGGCCCCGTCACCCAGGCGACGATCGACGCGATGCGCGACGCGAACGTCTCCCAGACGATTCTTGACAGCCTGACCGTCGGACAAACCATCACGCCGGGGCTCGTCGATTACTTATACCTCGGCGTCAAGCTCGGCATTTACCCCTGCCTGATCTTCGTCGGCGTCGGCGCGATGACCGATTTCGGTCCCCTGATCGCCAACCCGAAAAGCCTGCTGCTCGGCGCGGCGGCGCAGTTCGGCATCTTCGCGACCTTTATCGGCGCGAGCCTGCTCGGCTTTAACGCGGCGCAGGCCGGCTCGATCGGCATTATCGGCGGCGCGGACGGCCCCACGGCGATCTACGTCACCTCGAAGCTGGCGCCCGAGCTGCTCGGCCCGATCGCCGTCGCCGCCTATTCCTATATGGCGCTCGTGCCGGTCATTCAGCCGCCCATCATGAAGCTGCTGACGACGAAAAAGGAGCGCGCCATCGTCATGAAGGAGCTGCGCCCCGTCTCGAAGCGGGAGAAGATTTTGTTCCCGATCGTCGTCACGGTCTTCGTCGCGCTGCTCGTCCCCTCCGCCGCCCCGCTGGTCGGCTCGCTGATGCTTGGCAACCTGATGCGCGAGTGCGGCGTGGTCGATCGCCTGAGCAAGACGGTGCAGAACGAGCTGATGAACATCGTCACGATCTTCCTCGGCATCTCGGTCGGCGCGACGGCGACGGCGACGACCTTCCTGAGCTTCGACACCCTGAAGATCATCGCGATGGGCGTGGTCGCCTTCGGCTTTGCCACGGCGGCGGGCGTCCTCTTCGCCAAGTTCATGAACCTGTTCTTGAAGAACAAGATCAACCCGCTGATCGGCTCGGCAGGCGTTTCGGCGGTGCCGATGGCGGCGCGGGTCTCGCAGACCGTCGGCCAGAAGGAAAACCCCGGCAACTTCCTGCTGATGCACGCCATGGGCCCCAACGTCGCGGGCGTGATCGGCTCCGCGATTGCCGCCGGCGTGCTGCTGGCGCTCTTCGCCTGATTGCAAGGAGGCTTGATTATGGCAAAAAATCCCCTGAAAATTACCGATACGATTTTGCGCGACGCCCACCAGTCCCAGGCGGCGACGCGTATGCGCCTCGCCGATATGCTCCCGGCGTGTGAGCTGCTCGACAAAATGGGCTACTGGTCGCTCGAGTGCTGGGGCGGCGCCACGTTCGACGCCTGCATGCGCTTTTTGAACGAGGACCCGTGGGAGCGGCTGCGCACCCTGCGCCGCGCCATGCCCAACACGCAGCTGCAAATGCTGCTGCGCGGGCAGAACATCCTCGGCTATAAGCACTACGCCGACGACGTCGTCGAGGCCTTCTGCAAGAAGTCCATCGAAAACGGCATCAACGTCGTCCGGATCTTCGACGCGCTCAACGACACCCGCAACATGGAAACCGCGATGAAGAGCGTCAAGAAATACGGCGGCGTCTGCGAAGCGGCGATCAGCTACACGATCAGCCCCGTCCACAACGAGGACTATTTCGTGCAGCTCGCCGTGCGCCTCGCCGAGATGGGCGCCGACGTCATCTGCATCAAGGACATGGCGAACCTGCTGCTGCCCTACGACGCCTATTCCCTCGTGAAAAAGCTGAAGGCGAGCGTCGACCTGCCGATCCACCTGCACACCCACAACACGACCGGCACCGGCGACATGACCTATCTCATGGCGGCGCAGGCGGGCGTCGATATCGTCGACACCGCGCTCTCCCCGCTGGCGGGCGGCACCTCGCAGCCCGCGACCGAGTCGCTCGTCGCGACCTTAAACGGCACCGACCGCGAGACCGGGCTCGACCTATCTGCGTTGAGCAAGGCCGCCGCCCATTTCCGCGGCGTCGCCGACCGGCTCAAGGCCGACGGCATCCTCGACCCGAAGGTGCTCAACGTCGACACCAAGACGCTGCTTTATCAGGTGCCGGGCGGCATGCTCTCCAACCTGCTTTCCCAGCTCAAACAGGCGAACGCCGAGGATAAATATTACGACGTGCTCGCCGAGGTGCCCCGCGTGCGCGAGGACTTCGGTTATCCGCCCCTCGTCACCCCCACGAGCCAGATCGTCGGCTCGCAGGCGGTGCTCAACGTCCTGTCGGGCGAGCGGTATAAGATGGTGACGAAGGAATCGAAGGGGCTGCTGCGCGGTGAATACGGCCGCCTGCCCGCCCCCGTCAACGAGGACGTCCGCAAAAAGGCCATCGGGGACGACGCCGTCATCACCTGCCGCCCCGCCGACCTGTTGAAGCCGGAGCTCGAGACCTACCGCGCCGAGGCGGGCGACCTCGCGAAGAGCGAGGAGGACGTACTGAGCTACGCCCTTTTCCCGCAGGTCGCGGCAAAATTCCTCGCCGCCCGCAACGCCCCCGCAGCGCCCGAAGCGCCCGCGGCGCCCGCAAAACCGGCTGCCGACGGCGTGCGCGCGCTCTACGTCGACGCGACGGGGATTGTCTTCTGAGATTTTTTCAATAAGAGCAGGTCCGCGCCGCAGCGTTGCTGTGGCGCGGTAGTGAAGAACTAAGAGTGAAGAGTGAAGAAGTTCGGTGTCCGCTTCGCGGACGGATATAAAAGGCCGCTTTGCGGCGAAAAAGCTTGTTTTTTGGGTTGCAAGATGCGGGGAAATCGGATATACTGGAGGGGACGGCCGGGATGGCGCCGCCCCTTTTGTTTTCGGGGCGCGGAAGTAAGAATGAAGTGGGAGAGAGTATGAAGGAAATCGGGTTTGACAACGAGAAATATTTGGAGCTGCAGTCGCAGAAGATTCGCGACCGGATCGCGCAGTTCGGGGGCAAGCTGTACCTCGAATTCGGCGGCAAGCTCTTCGACGATCATCATGCGGCGCGGGTGCTGCCCGGCTTTCAGCCCGACAGCAAAATCCGGATGCTCGCCCAGCTGCGCGAGCAGGCGGAGATCGTGATCGTCATCAACGCCGACGCCATCGAGAAAAACAAGCGGCGCGGCGACCTCGGCATCACCTACGACCTCGACGCCCTGCGCCTCATCGACGCCTTCCGGGGCTACGATCTGCTGGTCGGCAGCGTCGTCATCACCTGCTACCGCGGGCAGCCCGCCGCCGAGACCTTCGAAAAGCGGCTGAAAAACCTCGGGGTGCGGGTCTATCGCCACTATCCGATCGCCGATTATCCCTCCAACATCCCGCTCATCGTCAGCGAGGACGGCTTCGGCCGCAACGATTTTGTCGAGACCGAACGCTCCCTCGTCGTCGTGACGGCGCCGGGGCCGGGCAGCGGCAAAATGGCGGTCTGTTTGTCCCAGCTTTACCACGAGTTTCAGCGCGGCGTGAAGGCGGGCTACGCGAAGTTCGAGACCTTCCCGATCTGGAACCTGCCGCTCAAGCACCCCGTCAACCTCGCCTATGAGGCGGCGACGGCCGACCTGAACGACGTCAACATGATCGACCCGTTCCACCTCGACGCCTACGGCGAGACGACGGTCAATTACAACCGCGACATCGAGATTTACCCCGTGCTGTCCGCCATGCTCGAAAAGATCATGGGCGCTTCGCCCTACCGCAGCCCGACCGACATGGGGGTGAACATGGCGGGCGCCTGCATCACCGACGACGCCGCCGTCTGCCGCGCCGCCGCGCAGGGGATCGTCCGGCGGTATTACGCCGCCCTCTGCGCCGTGCGCTGCGGCAACGCCGAGCAGGCCGAGGTTTACCGGCTCGAGCTGCTGATGAACCAGCTCGGCATCTCCCCCGCCGACCGCCCGGTCGTCGCCGCCGCTCTACAACGCGCCGAGGCGACCGAAGCCCCCGCCGTCGCGATCGAGCTGGACGACGGCCGCGTCGTGACCGGCAAGACGACGCCGCTGCTCGGCGCCTCCGCCGCCGCGCTGCTCAACGCGTTGAAGGCGCTCGGCGGCATCCAGCACGACATCGCCCTGATTTCCCCCATCGTCATCGAGCCGATCCAGACCCTCAAGGTGCAGCACATGGGCAACCACAACCCCCGCCTGCACACCGACGAGGCGCTCATCGCCCTGTCGATCTGCGCCGCCACCAACCCGACCGCGGCGCTCGCGATGGAGCAACTGCCCCGCCTGCGCGGCTGCGAGGCGCACGCCAGCGTGATTCTCTCGAGCGTCGACGAATCGGTCTTCCGCAAGCTGGGCGTCAATTTAACCTGCGAACCGCGGTATCAGACGAAGAAATTATATCATCCGTAAGAAATTTTTCGACAAAAAATGACATAAAAATCGGCCTCCCTGCGCGGTGCGGGGAAGCCGATTTTTTCTCGTTTTAAAGCTCCGGCGGGCGGTGGCGGCGCATGCGCAGCAGGCAGCAGAGTCCGAGCAGCAGTCCGGCGAGGCTGAGCAGCGCCCACGACCAGAGCGTCCAACCCCAGCCGAAATGCTCCGAGAGCACGGCGAAAAGGTAGGTCGAAAGGGCGCTGCCGCCGTAGGAAAAGAAGTTGAGCGCCCCGGCGATCAGGGAATCGCGGCCGAGCGCGCGGAAGTCGGCGGGCAGGCAGCAGGTCTGCATGATGTTGACCGAATACGCCATGCCCGAAGCGCCGGTCAGGCAAAATACCGAGAGCCAGACGGCCTTCGTCCCGAGCAGCGCTTGCAGCAGCAGAAAGGCGGTCGTCCCGGCGAAATAGACGCAGACGCCGGCGAGGACGTTGTTGTGCAGGCGGCGCAGCACCGTCACGATGAGGCAGTTGCCGACGACGTAGGCGACGGGCAGCACGACGGTCGTCAAAATCGAGACCGTGCTTTTCAGCCCGAAGGTCTCGGTCAGCAGCGGCGGCGCCCAGGCGGAAATGCCGTCCCGCAGCATGCCCTGAATCAGGGTGGCGACGAGGATGACGGGCAGCAGCCGCAGCAGGGCGCGCAGGCGGCGCTGTTCGTGGAGCGGCAGGGGCGCGGCGTCGGGCGGCGCGGCGCGTTTTTTGCGCACCGTGTGGAAGGAAACGCCCCGCAGCAACGGCGGCGCGAGCAGCACCCAGAAGACCAGCGAGACAAGCCCGAGGCCGGCCGACCCGTAAAAGACCGCCTGCCAGCCGGACAGCCGGATGAGCAGCGGCGCGACGAGGTAGACCGTGACCGTTCCGGCGGCGCAGCCGAAGGTGATGTTCGTAATGGCGCGGTCGTAGCGGTCGTGCGGCAGGGCGCAGACGAGGATTTTGACGGTCGGCGGCCAGATAAAGGCCTGCGCGACGCCGTTGACGCCCCAGACGAGGGTCATCAGGGCAGCGTGCGGCGTGACGACGGGGAGCAGCAGGTTCATGACCGAGGTCGCGAGCAGGCCGCCCGAGAACATCCAAACGGGCGAAATGTGGTCGCCGAGCAGGCCGCTGAGCAGCTGCCCGGCGCCGCAGGCGAACAGGCCGACGGTCGCGACGAGCGAGGCGGCGTCGCGCGCCATGTGCGCGGTCTGGATGAACTCGACGAGCACGGCGGTGTAATTGATGCGCATGATGTAGCTTGCAAAATACACCGTGACGCACAGCAGGGTCAGCTGCCGGGTGCGGCGGCGGTCGGTCAGCGGCGGCATTTTTTCGCCTCCTCGGGCAAAAAATCCGGCCGGTTCGCGCGTTCCGCCGGGTGGCGAGCGGCAAACGGCCGGCATATTGCGGGAAATTTTGTCGGGCGACGGTTACTGTGTTAAAAGCATCCGGTCGTTGGAGAGGGCTTCCCCGGCGGCGGTCTCGAACTTTTTAAGCAGATCCTCGACCTGCAACGCCCGCTTTTCCTCCCCGGCGACGTCGTAGATGATGTTGCCGTCGTGCATCATGATGAGGCGGTTGCCGAGCTTGATGGCGTCCCGCATGTTGTGGGTCACCATCAGGGCGGTCAGGCCGTTTTCGTCGATGATCTCCTCGGTCAGGGCGAGCACCTTGGCGGCGGTCTTGGGGTCGAGGGCGGCGGTGTGCTCGTCGAGCAGCAGGAGTTTGGGCTTTTGCAGCGTCGCCATCAGCAGCGTGAGCGCCTGGCGCTGGCCGCCCGAAAGCAGGCCGACCTTCGTCGTCATGCGGTTTTCGAGCCCGAGGTCGAGGCGTTCGAGCGCCTGCCGGTAGTGGGCGGCTTCGGCGGCGCCGGAGCTCCAGCGCAGGCCGCGCGTGCGGGTACGGCGGAACGCCATCGCCAGATTTTCGGCGATCGACATGTTGGCGGCGGTGCCCATCATGGGGTCCTGAAAGACCCTGCCGAGGTAGCGGGCGCGCTTCTGCTCGGGCAGATAGGTGACGTCCTGGCCGTCGAGCACGAGGCGGCCGCCGTCGGACTTGTGGACGCCGGCGATGATGTTAAGCAGCGTCGACTTCCCGGCGCCGTTGCCGCCGATGACGGTGATGAAATCGCCGGGGTAAATGTGGAGATCGACGCCTTTCAGCACCTGCTTTTCGTTGACGGTGCCGATGTTAAAGGTCTTGCGGATGCCGGTCATTTCAAGCATGGTCTGCACCTCCGTCCGCATATTGCCGCCGGTTGGCGGCGCGCTCCCGCCGGTCGGCGATGAAGCCTTTAATCACCGGCAGCGACAGCGCAAAGGTGACGATCACGGCGGTGATGAGCTTCAAATCGGTGGCGTTCAGGAAGTTGACCTTCAGCGCGAAGGCGAGGATGACGTAATAGATCACGGCGCCGAGCACGACGGCGGTCATGCGGTAGGCGAAGGAGTGATCCTTGTGGCAGAAGAGCACCTCGCCGATAATCACGGCGGCCAACCCGATGACGATCGCGCCCTGCCCCATCGTGACGATGGCGGCGTTGTATTCGAGCTGCGCGTAGAGCGAGCCCGAGGCGGCGATCAGCCCGTTGGAGAGCATCAGCCCGAGCACCGTCATGCGGCTGGTGTTGACGCCCAGCGCCCGCGCCATGAAGGGGTTGTTGCCCGTCGCCCGGATGGCGGCGCCGATCTCGGTGCCGAAGAAGAAGTAGAGCAGGATAATGGCGAGCAGGGCGAAGCAGACGCCGATGCCGATCGAGATGTATTTCTCGTTGACGTTCGTGTGCAGCAGCTTCGAAAACCAGCCGCTCAGCAGATTTTTGACGCTGTCCTTTTTGAAGGTGACGGTCGCCTTGCCCGCCTGGATGCGCAGGTTGATGGAATAGAGGGCGATCATCGTCAGAATGCCGGAGAGGATCGGCGGAATCTTGCAGACGGTGTTGAGAAAGCCGGTGCAAAAGCCCGCCAGCATGCCGCAGGCCAGCGCCGCTAAAATCGCGAGGAAGGGGTTGACCCCCGCGTTGATCAGCACGGCGGTCACGGCGGCGCCGAGGGGAAAGGTGCCCTCGACCGACAGGTCGGCAAAGTCGAGCAGCCGGTAGGTGATGTAGACGCCCAGCGTCAGCAGCGCCCAGCAGAGCCCCTGCGAGACGCCGGAGAGCAGGGTAGTCAAAAAGGTCATAACAATGCCCCTTTCGTTCGAATGCCCGTCCGTTCGGGAAAAGCGCGGGAATATCCCGGGAAAAAACAAGGCAGACGGGAAGTCTGCCTTGCTGCACGGGGCGCCGTCAGACGCCCGCCGGAAAGCGCGGGGTTACTGCGGATAAACGATCGCGCCCTGCATGATATCGTCGGGGATCGTGATGCCGCAGGCCTTGGCCGTGTCGGTGTTGACCGTGACCGTCAGGTTGGTGGTCTGGCGCTCGACCGGCATCGTCGCCGGTTCGGCTTCGCCTTTCAAAATCTTGACGGCCTGCGCGGCGGTCATTTTGCCGAGCTCGTAATAGCTGATGCCGTAGGAGAGCATCGCGCCGTCCTTCACCATGCCGCCCTCACCGCTGAAAACGGGGAGCTTGAGGGCGTTGGCGGCCTCGGAAACGGCCTTCATGCTGTTCGCCAGCGTGTTGTCGGTCGGGACGTAGATGGCGTCGACCTTGCCGGCGAGGGATTCGACGGCGCCCTTCGCCTCGTTGATGTCGGCGATGGTCTTTTCGACGCAGCCGACGCTCTTGGCGTCGAGCGCGGCCTTGGCGAGGTCATACTGCGTCTTGGAGTTCGATTCGCTCGAGCAGTAGAGCACCGCGACGTTTTTCGCGTCGGGCAGGACTTTGAGCAGCATATCGATCTGCTCGGCGACGGGGTTCATGTCCGAGGTGCCGGTCAGGTTGCCGCCGGGGGCGTCGTTGCTGGCGATCAGGGCGGTGTCGGCGCCGGTCGGGTCGGTCACGGCGGTGAAGAGCACCGGGATGGTCTTGGTCTTTTCCTTCAGCGCGAGCGCCGAGGGGGTGGCGATGGCGAGGATGAGGTCGCTGCCGTCGTTGACGAGGCTGTCGGCGATCGAGGGGCAGGTGTTGGCGTCCGCCGCCGCCGATTGAATGTTGAGCTTGATGTTTTCGCCGTCGACATAGCCGGCTTCCTTCAGACCGTCGATGAAGCCCTGCTGTGCCTGGGTCAGCGCGTCAAAATCGGCGAATTGCAGAATGCCGATCTTCAGCACGTCGTCAGACGAGCCGCAGGCGGTCACACCGCAGAGCAGCAGAAGGGCGCAAAGGGCAAGGGCGATCCATTTTTTCATTTTTTTCACAACTCCTTTGTTCCGGTTGTCCCGGCGCCGCCGGGGGAAAAGGCACAGGCGACTTGCGCGCTTTCCGCCGCGAAAAGCCGGGCGGCAAGCGACAAATTACCTATAAATTTACTATAACACGAAATAACGATTTGTCAAGAAGTTTTTTCCTTTAAAGCGCCGAAAATCGCGGCGAAAATTTGGCGGCGTTATTTCTGATTCCAATAGGGCAGGTCGGGCTTGCGCTCCCCGAGGGTGGCGGGGGCGCGGCGGGCAAAGAGCGCCTGCGCGTTTTCGACGAAGTCGCGGCAATTTAGGCGTCGCGGCCGGGTCAGCGAGGCGGGGCAGTCGAAGCCGACCTCGTACATCCAGACGCCCTTGTAGCCGATCTCGTTGAGGGCGTCGAGCAGGTCGTTCCAGTCGACGTCGCCCTCGCCCGGGAGCCAGTGGCGCTCGTTGCGGAAATCGTAGTCCGAGACGTGCAGCGTGAGGATCTTGTCGCCGACGGCGCGGGCGAAATCGGCGGGCGACTCCTGCTGTAACAGGTGGTTCGTGTCGAAGCAGGCGCGCAGGTGCTCGTCGGCGGAGAGCAGGCGGAGGATTTCGGCGGAATCGCGGCCGAGGCAGGTGCGCGGCAGGTCTTCCACCGCCACGACGCCGCCGCACT
>CANQSG010000024.1 GCA_947626485.1 uncultured Clostridia bacterium
GGTGGGGGCGATGCGGATCACGTTGTCCAGGGGGTCCTTGCCGTAGGGGAAGGGGGCGGCGGCGCCCGCTACCACAGCATCACGGTCGAGGCCATGGCCTTCGGCAACACGGGCGACGCCTTCACCGCCCTCGACCGCCTCGTGTTCCGGGAGAAGCGGTACACGATCGCCGACCTCCTGCGCGCCGCCGAACGGAATTACAGCGAGGACGCAGAATTGCTCGCCGCGCTGCGCCGCTGTCCGCACTACGGCCAGAGCGACGCCGCCGCCGACGCGAACACCGCGCGGGTGCTGCACATCCTTTCCGACCTGTGCGTCGCCGCCCGGGATTTTCCGGTGCAGTATCTGCCCTCGCTGCACACTTTGAACCAGGACGCGACGCGGGGCAAGCGGCTTTACGCGACCCTCGACGGGCGGCTGGCGGGCGAGCCGATCTGCAAAAACGCGGGGCCCGGGCTCGAGACCCGCACCGCCGGCCCCACGAGCGTCGCGCTGTCGGCGACGAGGATCGGGCAGGAATTGCTCAGCGGCGGGCAGGCGCTCGACCTGCACATCGGCGCGAACCTGCTAAACACGCCGGAAAAGCGCGAGAAGATCGCGATGCTCTTCCGCACCTATTTTGCAAACGGCGGCATGCAGTTACAGGTCAACGGCCTGTCGGCAGACACGCTGCAGGCGGCCTACGACTGCCCCGCCTCCTACCCCAACCTGATCATCCGCATCGGCGGGCACAGCCGCTATTTCAACGAAATGCCCGACGTCGTCAAGCGGGAATTTATCCGGCGGCTGCGCATTGAGGAGAATGCTTCATGAATTCGGAACAACAGACCGGCCTCGTCTTTGACGTCCAGCGCTTTTCGCTCGACGACGGCCCCGGCATTCGGACGATCGTCTTTTTGAAGGGCTGTCCGCTGCGCTGCCTGTGGTGCCACAACCCCGAGGGGCTGTGCGCCCGGCCGGAAATCCTCTACACGCCGGATCACTGCACCGGCTGCGGCCGCTGTGCCGCCGCCTGCGATAACGGCTGCCACACGATTGCCGACGGCGTCCACGTCTTTCGGCGCGAGAACTGCACCGCCTGCGGCAAATGCGCCGACGCCTGCCTGAACGAGGCGCTGCGGCTTGCCGGGCGGCGGCGGACGGTCGACGACGTGCTCGAGGAGGTGCTGCTCGACCGCCCGTTTTACGAGCAGTCGGGCGGCGGGCTGACCGTTTCGGGCGGGGAGCCGCTGCTGCAAGCCGATTTTGCGGCGGCGCTGCTGCGCGCGGCAAAGGAGAGCGGGCTCAACACCTGCGTGGAGACGAGCGGCTTCGGCTCGGCCGAGGCGCTCGACGCCGTCGCGGCGCAGACCGACCTGTTTTTGTTCGATATCAAGGAGACCGACGCGCAGCGCCACCCCGGCTGCACCGGCGTCCCCCTCGCGCCGATTTCCGCCAATTTAAAACGGCTCGCGGAGAGGCAAAAGCCGGTGATTTTGCGCTGTCCGATCATTCCGGGCTGCAACGACCGCACCGATCACTTCGCCGCCGTCGCGGCGCTGGCGAACGAGATGCCGAACGTGCGGGAGATCCACGTCGAGCCCTACCACCCCTGGGGGCGGGACAAATACGACCAACTCGACCGCGCGCCGGGCTACGACCGCGCGACGCCGCCCGACAAGGAGGTCGCCGAGGGCTGGGCAACCGCCATCCGCGCGGCGACGGACAAGCCGGTTCGCCTGCTTTAACACCTGCATTTTGCGCACGAGCGACCCCGCCCGTGCGTTTTTTTGCAATTTTTCGCCTGTCAAACGAAGTGACGATTGATATTTTCGCCGGGATTCAGTATAATAGAAAAAAGAACGACACGGGAGGCGGTTTTTTGGACTGCAAACAATTTTGGGCGCACATGGAAGGCAAGCGCATCGCGCTGTGCGGCATCGGGGTCAGCAACACGCCGCTGATTCTGGATTTTCTGAAAAAAGGCGCGCGGGTCTACGCCTGCGACCGCCGGACGCGCGAGCAGATCGGCGCGTTGGCGGACGAGATCGAAGCGGCGGGCGCCGAGCTGCGGCTGGGTGAGGACTACCTCGACAACCTCGAGGTCGACATCATCTTCCGCACGCCGGGCATGCGGTTCCACCTGCCCCAGCTTTCTTCCGCCCGCAAAAAGGGCATCGCCGTCACCTCGGAGATGGAGGTCTTTTTCGACCTCTGCCCCGCGACGATCTTCGCCGTGACGGGCTCGGACGGCAAGACCACGACGACGACCCTCATCGCCAAAATGCTCGAGGCGGAGGGCAAGACCGTCCACCTCGGGGGCAACATCGGCCGCCCGCTGCTGCCTGAGCTCGACAGCATCAAGCCGGAGGATTCGGTCGTCGCCGAGCTTTCCTCCTTCCAGCTCATCTCGATGCGCAAGAGCCCCGACGTCGCCGTCGTGACGAACGTCGCCCCGAACCACCTCGACATCCACAAGGATATGGACGAATACGTCGAGGCGAAGCGCAACATCCTGCTGCACCAGAACGCCTTTTCGCGCACGGTGCTCAATTACGACAACGAGATCACGGCCTCCTTCCGCAAGGACGTCCGCGGGCAGCTGCTCGGTTTCAGCATGACCCAGCCCGTCAAGACCGGCGCCTGGCTCGACGGGGCGGGCATGCTGCACGTCTCCTACCGCGGCATCGACGTCCCGCTGCTCCACCGCAGCGAGATCCGGCTGCTCGGCGACCACAACGTCGCGAATTACCTCGCCGCGATCTCCGCCGTCTGGGGCTACGTCAGCGCCGACACCATTCGGTCGGTCGCGCGGGAGTTCACCGGCGTCGAGCACCGCATCGAGCTGGTGCGCGAGGTCGACGGCGTGAAGTATTACAACGATTCGATCGCCTCGAGCCCGAGCCGCACGATCGCCGGGCTGAAGGCCTTCGACCAGAAGGTCATCCTGCTCGCCGGGGGCTACGACAAGCACCTTTCCTTCGACCCCCTCGCCCCCTATCTCTGCGAGCGGGTCAAGCTGCTGCTGCTCACCGGGCCGACCGCCGACGCCATCGAGGCGTCCGTCCGCGCCCTGCCGGAATACGACGGGCACAACCCCGAGATCATTCGCACCGCCTCGCTCGCCGAAAGCGTCGCCATCGCGCACGAGCGCGCCGTTCCGGGCGACATCGTGACGCTCAGCCCCGCCTGCGCGAGCTTCGACGCCTTTCCGAATTTTGCCGCGCGGGGCGACTATTTCAAAAAGCTGGTGAACGACTTTTGAGTGACCTCCAAACGCTGCTTTTCTCCCTCTCGTCCGCCGTCGGCATCGGCGCGCAGACCGAGGTCGCCGACCTCGCCGCCCGCGCCCTCGCGCCCTATGCGCAGGTCGAACGCGGAACGGGGCTGACCGTCGTCGGCCGAATGGCGGGTGAGGCGCCCTATACGATTTTGCTCGACGCCCACCTCGACGAGGTCGGCATGATCGTGACCGACGTGGACGACGCCGGGTTTTTGCGCGTCGCGGCGGCGGGCGGGCTCGACCTGCGCACGCTGCCGGCGCGGCAGGTGACGGTCTGGGGCAAAAAACCCGTTCCCGCCGTCTTTTGCAGCACGCCGCCCCACCTTGCAAAGGGGGAGCAGACCTTCGACGACATCGGCGCATTAGCGGTCGACACCGGCCTCGGCGACAACGCGAAAACGCTGATCTCCCCCGGCGATTTTGTCACCTTCCGGCAGAAGCCCGCCGCGCTGACCGGCGGCAGGGTCACCGGAAAAGCCTTTGACGACCGGGCGGCGGTCGCCTGCCTGATCGAGACGGCGCGCCGCCTGCACGAGTCGGGGCGTCCGCTTCCCTGCGAGGTCGTCTTTTTGCTGAGCGATCAGGAAGAGCTCGGCCTGCGGGGGGCGCGCACAGCGGCCTTCCGGCTCGAACCCGACGAGGCCGTCGCGGTCGACGTCAGCTTCGGCGACGGGCCCGACGTCCCCGCCCACGCCTGCGGCAAGCTCGGCGGCGGCGCGATGCTCGGCATCTCCCCCACCCTCTCGCCCGCCGTGACCGACGGCCTGCGGCGGGTCGCCGAACGCGACAACATCCCCTGGCAGCCCGAGGCCATGGGCGGCGCGACCTCGACCAACGCCGACGCGATCGCCCTTTCGCGCGCCGGGGTGCCCTGCAGCCTGCTCTCGATCCCGCTGCGCAACATGCACACGCCGGTCGAGGTCGTCGACCTCGCCGACCTCGAGAGCGTCTGCCGGCTGCTGACGGCGTATCTTTTGACGGGAGGCTGTGCGCATGCTTGAATCGACGTTACAGGCGCTCTGCGCGCTGCCCGGCGTGTCCGGCCGGGAGGACGCCGTGCGCGACGCCCTTTCTGAAATGCTGCGCGGACAGGGCGAAATGACGGTCGACCCGCTCGGCAATCTCATCGTGCACAAGCGCGGAAACCGGCGGCCGGCTCGCCGCGTAATGGTCGACGCGCATATGGACGAGGTCGGCGTCATCCTCACCCACATCGACGACGACGGCCGGCTGCACTTCGCGACGGTCGGCGGCATCGAGACCGCCGTGCTGTTCCAGCGCCGCGTCCGCTTCGGCGAAATTTCCGGCGTTATCGGCGGCAAGCCGATCCACCTGACCGACAAGGAGGCCGCCAAAAAGCTGCCCGACCCCGACACGCTGACGATCGACGTCGGGGCGCGCGACCGCGCCGAGGCCGAGGCGCTCCTTGCGGTGGGCGACGTCGGCTATCTCGAAGGAAGCTACACCCTGCTGGGCGACGACTGCATTTTGGCGCGCGCCATCGACGACCGCGCCGGCTGCGCCGTGCTCGCGACGCTTCTGTGCGAGGAGGCGGAATACGATTTCGATGCCGTCTTTTCGGTGCAGGAGGAGGTCGGCGCGCGGGGTGCGCGGACGGCTGCCTTTGCCCTGCAGCCCGACGCCGCCCTTGTGTTGGAGGCGACGACGGCTGCCGATCTGGCGGGCGTCTCCCCCGCGCAGCAGGTCTGCCGCCTCGGGGCGGGGCCGGCGGTCTCCTTCCTCGACCGCGGCACCCTCTACGACCGCGCCTTTTACGAGGCCGCCCTGCAAAGCGGCATTCCCTGCCAGCCCAAGGCTGCCGCGACCGGCGGCAACGACGCCGGGGGCATTCATCTCGCCGGGGCGGGGGTGCGCACCCTCGCGGTTTCCCTGCCCTGCCGCTATCTGCACTCGCCGAGCTGCGTCGCGTCCCGCAGCGACCTGCGCGCCATGCTCGAGCTTACCCGCTATCTGGTGCGCGAGCTCGCCGCAGGACGCCCGGCATGATCCGCCTCGCCGCGCGGCTGCATGCCTTCCCTGCCGACGACCCCGCCGCCGTTCGCCTCGCCGCGACCTACGCGGCCTACGGCGCGAAGCAGCCCTTTCTGCCCTTCTGGCGGCAGACCGTCGGCGGGCGGACGTCGGCGCTGCTCTGCCGCATGGACGACGTCGTGACCCTCTGGAGCGACCGGCCGCGGGCGAATGAGCTGGCGGCCTTTCTCGCCGCTACAGCGCCCGGCGATATTTTCTGCACCGCGCAGACCGCGCGTACTCTCGATTTCCCCATCCGGCAGGTCTTTTGCGCCTTTCGCCTTTCGACAGCGGATCTTGCGCCGCAAAAAACGGACGACGTGCCCGATTTCGCCGCGCTTTACCGCGCGCTGCAAGCGGCGGGCGGCTTTGCGCTGCCGCCCTTTGAAATTTGGTATCCCGACGTCTCGCACCGCTTTCGCCACGGGGCGCTGTGCGCGGTGGCGCGGCCGGAGGGCTGTGCGCTGGCGCTGACCGCGCCGAACGCCGCGCTGCTGACCGGCATCGCCGTGCGGCAGGACGCGCGGGGAAAAGGGCACGGGCGGGAATTGCTCGAAGAACTCTGTCGCCGGGTCGCGCCCCTGCCGCTGCTGCTCTGCTGCGCGCCCGCCGTCGCCGGATTTTACCGCGCCGCCGGGGCGCAGGCGCTGCCGGAGGTCTGCCTCTGCCGCGCGGGAAACCGAAACGCGAGTGACGAATCAAAACCCTTTGAAGGAATGGAACAATATGGATTTTTTTGACATTGACCCGCGTCTCGAGGAGCTCGACCGGCGCGCGTTGGCGGCTTCGGCAGACACCTTTGCCGCGCTGGAGCAGACCGTCTGCCACAACCAGCGCAAGATGCTCGCCGCCTTTATTCACAACAACGTGAGCGAATCGCACCTCGTCGGTTCGACGGGCTACGGCTACGGCGACCGCGGGCGCGACACCCTCGACCGGGTGCTTGCCGACGCGATGGGCGCCGAGGACGCCCTGATCCGCCACAGTTTTGTCTCGGGCACCCACACCCTGACCGTCGCGTTGTTCGGGCTGCTGCGGCCGGGCGACCGCATGCTCTGCCTGACCGGGCGGCCGTATGACACGCTGCTCGGCGTGCTGGGCGCCGACGCCCCCTCGGACGGTTCGCTGTGCGATTTCGGCGTCGCTTACGACGAGGTCGCGCTCGACGCCGCCGGGCGCCCAGACCCCGCCGCCATCGCCGCCGCGCTGCGCCGTGCGCCCTGCCACGTCGCCTACATTCAGCGCTCGCGCGGGTACAGTCTGCGCCCGAGCCTTTCGGTCGCCGAGATCGGCGAACTCTGCCGCCTTGTCAAGGCGATTTCACCCGAGACGGTCGTAATGGTCGACAACTGCTACGGCGAATTTGTCGAGCGCGAGGAGCCGCTCGCCGTCGGCGCCGACCTGATCGCCGGCTCTCTCATCAAGAACCCGGGCGGCGGCATCGCCCCGACCGGCGGGTACATCGCGGGGCGCGCCGACCTGATCGCCCGCTGCGCGAACCGCATGACCTGCCCCGGCGTCGGCCGCGAGGTCGGCGCTTCGCTCGGCCACAACCGCGAGCTCTACCTCGGGCTGTTCCAGGCGCCCCACACGACGGGCGAAGCCCTGAAAGCCGCCGTTTACGCCGCCAACCTCTTTTCCCTGCTGGGTTACGAGGTCACGCCCCGCCCCGACGAGCCCCGCACCGATTTAATCCAGGCCGTTCTGCTGCGCAATGCCCCCGCCCTCATCGCCTTCTGCAAGGGCATGCAGCGCGGCGCGCCGGTCGATTCCTTTGTCGTGCCGGAGCCGTGGGACATGCCGGGGTACGACGACCCGGTCATCATGGCGGCGGGCGCCTTCACGCTGGGTGCTTCGATCGAGCTTTCCGCCGACGCGCCGCTGCGCGAGCCCTACGCCGTCTGGATGCAGGGCGGGCTGAACTTCCACAGCGCCCAGACCGGCATTCTGCTGGCGGCGCAGAGCATGTTGGAGGACGGGATCCTCGAAATCGGTTGACCTGCGTCGCATTTTCGGTTACAATAGAAAAAAAGAGAAGGAGCACACCCGATGAAAAAAGTGTTTCCCGGCGAAATTTTACATATTCTGCCGCTGCCGAACGGGATCATCATCGCCTACGTCGCGGAGCGCAAGGACACCCGCGCCAGCGTGAACTATAAAATGATCAACTTCGAATCCGGCACCGTGATGAACATCACCACCGCCATCTACCGCCTTTCGAAATTCGGCAACCGCTACCAGACCTTCGAAATGCAGGTGCAGAATTACGTCACCTGCCGCGCGGTGCTGCTTGAAAACGGGAAGGTCTTCGTGATGGACACGAACGGAAGCGCCAAGCTGCTCGACGACAATGCCCGCACCGAGTGGGCGGGGACGCTGCGCTATCGCGACGAGGCGCCGACCGACCTCGTGCAGTACGGCGCGGCGCTGTGGGCTTCCTTCCGGGAAAACGGCGTGCTGGTGCGTTACAGCTTGCACACGATGCGCGAGGAGCTGCGCATCGGCGGCGGACAGGCCTCGACCTTCTCGAAGCCCGAGGGGCTGTGGGTCGACGGCGACAAGCTGGTCGTCTGCAACGCCGGCTCCAAAAAGCTCTGGCAGGTCGACCTGAAAACCTACGCCGTCGCCGACTGCATGGAGTTCGAGGAGCCGGTGCATCAGTACGTCCGCATCGACGATTACGAGCTCGTCGTGCTCGATTCCGGCGTGTATCTGCTCTGAAAAACAAGCGAAAATAAAACGGCCGCGGGCGCGCTTTTGCGTTTCCGCGGTCGTTTTTTATGTTTTCGGTCAGTCGGTCAGGGCGTCGAGCTCGGCTTGCAGGGCGGCGAGGTCGGCGCGAATCGGGATTTTCTGCGGGCAGGCGGCCTCGCATTTGCCGCATTTGACGCACTGGGTCGGCTTCGCCTCGTCGGGCAGTTTTTTCCAGTCCCACGCCGTGCCGTTGCGGTTGGCGTAGACGCCGAAGCGGTTCCAGAGGGCGAAATTGCGCGGAATGTCGACCCCCGCCGGGCAGGGCATGCAGTAGCGGCAGCCGGTGCAGCCGTTGTGCACCCGGCGCTTCATGTCCTGCGCGACGCCCTCGAGCAGCGCCGTTTCGCCCTCGTCAAGCGGTTCGAAGGCGCCGAAGGTGCGCAGGTTATCCTCGAGCTGGTCCGCCGTCGTCATGCCGCTGAGGACGACCTTGACGTTCGGCAGGCTGCCGACGAAGCGCATCGCCCACGACGCCGTGGAAGCGTCCGGTCGGCGCGCGCGCAGGCGTTCGGTCAGGTCGGGCGTGAGGTTCGCGAGCAGGCCGCCCTTGACCGGCTCCATCACGATAAGCGGCACGCCGCGCTCCTCTGCTAAGCGATAGCCCCGCCAGCCCGCCTGCTCGTCGACGTCCATGTAATTGAACTGGATCTGGCAGAAATCCCAGTCGCGGGCGGTGAGGATCTCGGCAAAGGCGTCGAAATCGTCGTGGAAGGAAAAGCCGAAATGGCGGATCTTCCCCGCTTTTTGCAGCTCCTCGCAGAAATCCGGGATGCCGAGCTCGACGAGCGTTCTCCAGCGGTCGCGACCGATGGAATGCAGCAGGTAAAAGTCGATGTAATCGGTTTGCAGGCGTTCGAGCTGCTCGGCGAAGATGCGCTCCGCGTCGGCGCGGGAATGCACCGCCCAGCAGGGCAGCTTGGTCGCGAGGTGCAGCCGCGCGCGGTCGTGGGAACGCAGCGCCCTGCCGACGAAGGCCTCGCTCTTGCCGTTGTGATAGCCGTAGGCCGTGTCGATGTAATTGACGCCGGCGGAAATCGCGCGGTCGAGCAGCGCCTGCGCCGTCGCCTCGTCGATCTCGCCGTCCGGCGTCGTCGGCAGGCGCATGCAGCCGTAGCCGAGCATCGAAGTCTGCTCGCCGAGCTTTTCGATGGTGTTGTATTGCATGTTTTGGCTCCTTTGGTCGGATAAAAAAGTTTCGTCCCCACATTGTCAAACCGCGGACGGTTTCGATGATGTGAGGACGAAAATGCGTCAGATCAGCTCGATGATCGCCATCTCGGCGGCGTCGCCGCGGCGGGGGCCGGTCTTCGTGATGCGGCAGTAACCGCCGTTGCGATCCGCGTATTTCGGGGCGATCTCGTCGTACAGCTTCTTGACGACGGCCTCTTTCGTGATGAAAGCCATCGACTGGCGCTTGCTGTGCAGCGTGTTGTCCTTCGCAAGTGTGATATATTTTTCCGTCATGGCGCGCACTTCCTTGGCGCGGGTGACGGTCGTCTCGATCTTGCCGTTTTCCAGCAGATAGGTCACCATCGCTCTGAGCATGGCGGTTCTGTGGTCGGCGGTTCGACCGAGTTTCCGTGTTCCGGGCATTCGACTCACTCCTTATCGGTGAATTAAACTGTGTTATTCTTCTTCGCTGCTGAGCGAAAAGCCGAACGAATTCAGCTTTGCGATGACTTCCTCCAGCGATTTCCTGCCGAGGTTGCGGACCTTCATCATGTCCTCCTCGGTCTTGTAGATCAGATCCTCGACGGTGTTGATGCCGGCGCGCTTGAGGCAGTTGAAGCTGCGGACGGAAAGGTCGAGCTCCTCGATCGTCATGTCGAGAACCTTTTCCTTCGCCGTGTCGCCCTTCTCCGCCATGATGCTCTGGGTATCCTGCGCGACCTCGGACAGGTTGAGGAAGAGCTCCATGTGCTCGATGAGCACCTTCGCCGCCAGCGAGACGGCCTCGTTCGCCGTGATGATGCCGTTCGTCCAGACCTCGAGCGTCAGGCGGTCTTTATCGGTGATCTGCCCCACGCGGGTGTTCTCGACCGAGAAATTCGTCTTGAGCACCGGGGTGTAGATCGAATCGACCGGGATCAGGCCGATGACGTTCTGGGCGGGCTTGTTCAGCTCGGCGGGGACGTAGCCGCGACCCTTGCCGACGTTCATCTCCATATAGAGCTTCGCGTTCTCGCCGAGCGTCGCGATGTGCAGCTCGGGATTGAGGATCTCGACTTCGGAATCCGCCTTGACCGACGCGGCGGTGACTTCGCCGGGGCCCTCGGCTTCGATATAGATCGTCTTGGGGCCGTCGCAGTGCAGCTTGGCGATCAGGCCTTTGATGTTGAGGATGATCTCCGTCACATCTTCCTTGACGCCGGGGATGGTGGAAAACTCATGGACAACGCCGTCGATCTTGACCGAGGTCACGGCGACGCCGGGCAGGATCGAGAGCAGGACGCGGCGCATGCTGTTGCCGAGCGTCGTGCCGTATCCGCGCTCCAGCGGCTCCATCACGAACTTGCCGTATTTCCCGTCGGGTGTTAATTCCAGCGTTTCAATTCTGGGCTTTTCAATTTCTATCATTTAAAAGCTCCATTCTCCGCACGAAATACATTTCCGATCCGACCGTTTGTACGGAAAAGGGTCGGACGAAGAAACAATCGACCGAAAAAGTGCGATTACTTCGAATAAAACTCGACGATGAGCTGCTCGTCGACCGGCGCTTCGATCTGCTCGCGCTCGGGCAGAGAAACGACCTTGGCCGAGAACGCGTCGCGGTTGACGTCGATCCACTGGGGAACCGGGCGGGAACCGTTGGCCTCGAGCACCGCTTTGATCTTCTCGCTCGAACGGCTCTTTTCGCAAATCGTAATCACGTCGCCGGGACGCGCGAGATAGGAAGCGATGTCGACGCGGCGGCCGTTGACCTCAAAATGGCCGTGACCGACGAGCTGTCTCGCTTCGGCGCGCGAGGACGCGAAGCCGACGCGGTAAACGATATTGTCGAGGCGGCTCTCGAGGATCTTCAGCAGGTTGTCACCCGTGATGCCCTGCTTGCGCTCCGCCATCTCGAAATAGTGGTAGAACTGGGCTTCCTGCACGCCGTAGAACCGGCGGGCGGTCTGCTTGGCGCGCAGCTGCATCCCGTATTCCGAGACCTTCTTGCGCCCCTGTCCGTGCTGCCCCGGGGCGTAGCCGCGGTGCGAGATCGAACATTTTTCCGAATAGCAGCGGTCGCCCTTTAAGAAGAGCTTCTGCCCTTCGCGGCGGCACAGTCTGCAAACGGCACCTGTATATCTTGCCATCTATGACACCTCCAAAAATTCGGTCAGACGCGTCTCCTCTTGGGAGGACGGCATCCGTTGTGGGGGATCGGGGTCACGTCTTTGATCATGCTGACCTCGAGCCCGGCGGATTGCAGCGCGCGGATCGCGGCTTCGCGACCGGCGCCCGGGCCTTTGACGTAAACCTCGACGGTTTTCAGACCATGCTCCATCGCCGCTTTGGCAGCGGTCTCCGCGGCGCTCTGGGCGGCAAAGGGGGTGGATTTCCGCGAACCGCGGAAGCCGAGCTCCCCTGCCGACGCCCAGGACAGCGCGTTGCCCTGCGTGTCGGTGATGGTGACGATGGTGTTGTTAAACGTCGACTGAATATGAGCGGCGCCCCGTTCGATATTCTTTTTCTCGCGGCGTCTGCGGGTTGCTGTTGTTTTCGCTTTTGCTGTTGCCATTTCGTTTCTCCTCCCGCCTGCTTACTTCTTCTTGTTCGCGATGGTCTTCTTCGGACCCTTGCGCGTCCGGGCGTTGGTCTTGGAGCGTTGTCCGCGAACCGGCAGCCCCTTGCGATGACGCAGGCCGCGATAGCTTCCGATTTCGATGAGGCGTTTGATGTCAAACGCAACGGTACGGCGACGGTCGCCTTCCACCTGAAGGTTCTTGTCGATATACTCGCGCAGCTTGGAAATATCGTCTTCCGTCAAATCCTTGACGCGGGTGTCCGGGTTGATGCCGGTCGCCGCGAGGACCTTGCGGGATGTTGTGAGACCGATGCCGTAGATATAGGTCAGGCCGATTTCGACCCGTTTTTCGTTCGGCAGATCCACACCAGCAATTCGTGCCATTTTAGGATTGCACCTCCACTTTCATTCGTCCGCCGGGCTCAACCCTGGCGTTGCTTGTGCTTGGGGTTCTCACAGATGACCATGACTTTCCCCTTGCGTTTGATGATCTTGCATTTTTCGCAGATTTTTTTCACAGAAGGTCTGACTTTCATTTGGATGTTGCCTCCTTATCCTTCGGGATCCGACTTATTTGGCGCGCCAGGTGATGCGGCCTTTTGTCAGATCGTAGGGCGACATTTCCACCGTGACGCGGTCGCCGGGCAGAATGCGGATGAAATTCATGCGCAGCTTGCCGGAGATGTGCGCCAGAATGGTGTGTCCGCCCTGAATTTCCACTTTGAACATTGCGTTCGGCATCGCTTCGACGACGGTGCCTTCCAGTTCGATCATATCCTCTTTTGACATTACCCTTCGCCCTCCTTTTCGCCCGACGCGCCGCCGCAGGTTCGCAGCGCGCGCCGCAGCGCTTTGTTGGTTGCCAGCTGTTCGTTGCTCAGGAACCGATTTGTGAATTCGAGATGCTTTCGGTTCTTTCGTTTCGGGCGCTCGAGGGGGCGTTCCTTGCCGTCGCAGACGAGCAGTTTATCGTCTGCGGCGCCGACAACCGCTAAATAAGCGCCCTTGTCGCGTCCCGCCCCGGAACGCACGATTTGTCCGATCGTCATACGCCCTCCGTCAATCCGCAGTCAAGATCTGCGGGCCGTCGGCCGTGATGGCTACGGTGTGTTCGAAATGGGCGGACAGCGACCCGTCCGAGGTTAAAACAGTCCAGCCGTCGGGCAGGACCCTGACCGCGGGACCGCCGACGTTTACCATCGGTTCGATCGCGATCGTCATGCCGGGCAGGAGGCGGACGCCTCTGCCGGGGCTGCCAAAATTGGGAACTTCCGGGGCTTCATGCAGACTCGTGCCTACGCCGTGGCCGACGTATTGGCGTACCACCGAGTAACCATGAGCCTCGACATAAGCCTGAATCGCGTGGGAGATATCGCCGATCCTGCCGCCTGCACGCGCCGCCCGAATGCCTTCGTAAAGGCTTTCGCGCGTCGTGTCCATCAGCCGCTTCGCCTCGTCGGATACCGTTCCGACCGCGAAAGTGGCGGCATTGTCGCCGTGATACCCCTCGTAGAGCGCGCCGAGGTCGACGCTGACGATATCGCCTTCTACGAGTTTCCGCTTCTTCGAGGGAATGCCGTGAATGACCTCGTTGTTGATCGAAATACAGGCCGTCGCCGGATAGCCTTCGTATCCCTTGAAATTGGGTACGGCGCCCTTGCTGCGGATATACGCCTCGGCGAGGCGATCGAGCTCGGCCGTGGTGACGCCCGGCTCGATCGCTTTGCCGATTTCCTGCAACGCGCCGTAGGAGATGCGGCATGCTTCCCGCATGACCGCAAGCTCCCGTCCCGTTTTCAATACGATCATCGTACCTGCTCCAGCGCCGCGAGGGTCAGCCGGGTCGTATCGGCGACCTGCTCCTGCCCCTGCACGACGCGCAGCTTACCCTGCGCCTCGTAAAACGCCTTGAGCGGTTCGGTCTGGGTGTGGTAGACTTCCAGGCGCTCGCGCACCGTTTCGGGCGCGTCGTCCTTCCGGCGGGTCAGCGCGCCGCCGCACTGATCGCAGACGTCGGCCTTCGCCGGGCGTTTGAAATCGGTGTGGTAGCTTGCGCCGCAGGCGCCGCAGACGCGGCGACCCGACATCCGCTTGACGATCTCCTCGTCGGGGACCTCGATCGAGAGGGCGCAGTCGAGCTCGACACCCATTTCGGCGAGGGCTTCCGCCTGCGGGATCGTGCGGGGAAAGCCGTCGAGGATGAAGCCGTTTTTGCAGTCCTCCGCCGACAGGCGCTCGCGCACGATGCCGATGACGACGGAATCGGGGACGAGCTGACCGGCGTCGACGTAGGCCTTCGCCTGCTTGCCCATCTCGGTCTCGTTCTTCATGGCCTCGCGGATCATGTTGCCGGTCGAGATGGTCGGAATGCCGTAGGTCTTGCTGATGTCCGCCTGGGTGCCTTTGCCGGCGCCCGGCGCGCCTAATAAAATGAGTTTCATGCGTTTCCTCCTAATCCAGGAAGCCCTTGTAGTGGCGCATCATCATCTGGGATTCGAGATTCTGCACCGTATCCTGTGCGACGCCGACCACGATGAGGATCGAGGTGCCGCCGAGCGAGATGCCCCGGATGCCGCCGATGGAGCCGATGAGGATCGGCAGGATGGCGATGATGCCGAGGAAGATCGCGCCCATGAGCGTGATGCGGGAGAGGATCTTTTGCAGGAAGTCGGAGGTCGTCTTGCCGGGGCGAATGCCCGGGATGGAGCCGCCGTTCTTCCGCAGGTTGTTCGCCATTTCGACCGGGTTGAACTGGATGGTCGTGTAGAAGTAGGCGAAGGCGATGATCAACGCGAAGTAGAGCACCGCGTAGAAGACCCCCTGCACGCTGAACAGGCTGAGCAGCTTGTAGAACGAGGAGGGCGGCGTCTTCTGCCGCATGAAGGAGAGGATCATGGTCGGCAGCATCAGAATCGAGCTGGCGAAGATGATCGGGAGCACGCCCGACATGTTGACCTTGATCGGGATGTGCGAGTTCTGGCCGCCGTACATCTTCCGGCCGACGACGCGCTTGGCGTACTGCACCGGGACGCGGCGTTCGGCGTTCGTCATCCAGACGATGAAGGCGATCATCAGCAGGAAGCCGAGGACGATGGCGATGGAGATGAGCTTATTGATCTGCCAGTAGGCGATCAGGGCGCGCACCGCCTGCGGAGCGCGGGAGAGAATACCGGCAAAGAGCAGAATGGAAATGCCGTTGCCGATGCCCTTGACGTCGATCTGTTCTCCGAGCCACATGACGAGCGCCGAACCGGCGGTCAGGCAGAGAATGATGACGAAGGCCGCGAACCAGATCGCGCCGCCCGTGACGGTCAGATAGTGGTTGCGCTTGAGATAGAAGAAGTAGACTGTGCCCTGTGTCAGCGCCAGGATCACCGTGGCGTAACGCGTCAGCTGCGCGATCTTCTTGCTGCCTTCTTCCCCTTCCTTCGAGAGCCGTTCCAGATACGGAATGGCGACGCAGAGAAGCTGGAGGATGATCGACGCGTTGATATAGGGCGTGACGGACATGGCGAAGATCGCCCCGCATTCGAGGCCGCCGCCCGTCAGGATGGAATAGTAGTTGAAAAATTCATTCGTGGAGCCCTGGGCGGCCGCTTCGCGCAGCGCGCTCCAGGCGACATACGGGACGGGGATGACCGACCCGATGCGGAAAATGACGATGATGAGGAGGGTAAAGAGGATCTTCTTGCGGAGATCCGCGACCTTCCAGGCGTTTTTGATCGTCTGCCACATTGTCAGATCACCTCTGCCTTTCCGCCGGCCGCCTGAATTTTTTCAGCCGCAGCGGCAGAAAACGCAGACAGACGAACCGTCAGTTTCTTTGTCAGCTTTCCGTTGCCGAGCACCTTCACGCCGTTTTCCGCCTTCTTGACGATGCCCTTTTCGCGCAGCGCCTCGACGGTCACTTCGGCGCCGTCTTCAAACACTTCCAGCGCGGAAAGGTTGATGATCTCCGGCTTTTCGGCAAAGATGTTGTGGAAGCCGCGCTTCGGCACGCGTCTTTGCAGCGGCATCTGGCCGCCTTCAAATCCGGGTCGCATCCCGCTTCCGGAACGCGCTTTTTGACCCTTGTGACCCTTTCCGGCGGTTTTCCCGTTGCCGGAACCATGACCTCTGCCAATCCGCTTGACGTCCCGCGTGGAACCCTGCGCCGGAGAAAGTTCATGCAGTTTCATTATTCGCACCTCCTTGTTGCATCGCGGTGTGCTACCGCGTTCCCATGATGGTTTTCGGGGAACCGTTTCCGTTGTCCGGTCACGCTTCCGTTACCTCGACGAGGTGGATGATCTTGTCGATCTTGCCTTTTGTCGCGGCGTTGTTGGGCTGGACGGAGACGTCCCCGACCTTTTTGAGCCCGAGCGCCGCAGCCGTCGCGATCTGATCCTGCTTGGAGCCGATGAGGCTTCGAACGAGTCGAACCTGCAGGCCGTCAGTCGCTTTTTTTGCTCTTGGTGCCATATCGGATCCTCCTTAACCGACGATTTCCTGGACGGATTTCCCGCGGATCGCCGCGACCTGCCCGGCGTCGCGCAGGGAAGCCAGACCCTGAATGGTGGCGCGCACGACGTTGCAGGGGTTGTTGGAGCGCAGCGCCTTCGTCCGGATGTCCTTAATGCCGACCGTTTCGAGCACGGCACGCACCGGACCGCCGGCGATAACGCCGGTACCGGGGGCGGCGGGCTTGAGCAGCACGCGGCCGGCGCCGAACGCGCCGATGACCTCGTGCGGGATCGTGGAGCCCTTGAGCGAGACCCGGATCAGGTTCTTTTTGGCGTCTTCAATGCCCTTGCGGATGGCGTCCGGCACTTCGCCGGCCTTTCCGAGACCGAAGCCGACGATCCCGTTTCCGTCGCCCACGACGACCAGCGCCGAGAATTTCATCACGCGGCCGCCCTTGACGGTTTTGGAAACGCGGTTGATGGAAACGACGCGCTCCTTGAGATCTAATGTTGTTGCGTCAATATTGTTAGCCAAAAGGATTCCTCCCCTTTCTTAAAACTTGAGGCCGCCCTCTCGGGCACCTTCGGCAAGCTCCTTGACGCGCCCGTGATAAAGATAGCCGCCGCGGTCGAACACGACCTCGGTGATGCCTTTTTCCGCGGCGCGCGCGGCGATCATCTGACCGACCTTCCGGGCGCCCTCTTTGTTGCCCGGCGCAGCGTCGAACCCTTTTTCGTTCGAGGCGGCCGCCGCGAGGGTGACGCCCCGGACGTCGTCGATCAGCTGGGCGTAGATGTTGCTGTTGGAGCGAAATACGTTCAGGCGGGGGCACGCAGCGGTGCCGCTGATCTTACCGCGTACACGGGTGTGACGTTTCAGACGCGCCTTATTGCTGTCTGCTTTGCGAACCATAGCTTGTTAACACTCCTTACCTTACTTCTTTGCGCCCTTACCGGCCTTGCCTTCCTTGCGGCGGA